>JBFWWB010000097.1:0-11093 GCA_050246435.1 Hyphomonadaceae bacterium | reverse complement strand
GCCGCCGTGCCGACGCCCACGCCCTCCAGCCGCACCATCGCGGAATGGACGGCCGTGCAGCGCGACGTCGAGGGCGCAGGGCGCGCCCTGGAGGCTAATCCGCGCAGCGCTCCCGCCGCCGAAGCGCCTCATCCGGTCAGCGAGATCGAGACGAAGGCGCGGGCGGCGGCGCAGCCTGCGCGCCCCGAACGCTGAACCGAGACCCGCCGTCACCACCCGTTTTTCTGCGACGATCCCGATGCAACCCGACTTTTACAAAATCCGCCGTTTGCCCCCGTACGTTTTCGAGGAGGTGAACAAGGTCAAGGCGCGCCTGCGCAACAAGGGCGTGGACATCATCGATTTCGGGATGGGCAATCCCGATCTGCCGGTGCCGCCCCACATCATCGACAAGCTGTGCGAAAGCGCGCGCGCCCCGCGCACCAACCGCTATTCCGCCAGCCGCGGCATCCCCGGCCTGCGCAAGGCGATGGCCGGATATTACGAGCGCCGCTTCGGCGTGAAGCTGAACCCCGACACCCAGGTCATCACGACGCTCGGCTCGAAAGAGGGTTTCGCCAACCTGGCGCAGGCGATCACCGCGCCGGGCGACGTGATCATCACGCCTAACCCGTCCTATCCGATCCACGCTTTTGGTTTCATCATGGCCGGCGGCGTGATCCGCCATGTCGAGGCGCATTCGCCGGAACAATATCTCTCCGGCATCGGCCGCGCAGTGCGCCACTCGGTGCCGCCCCCGATCGCGATGGTGGTGTGCTACCCGGCGAATCCGACGGCGCAGGTCGCGGATCTCGATTTCTACAAGGAGGCCATCGCCTTCGCGAAGAAGCACGAGATGTTCGTGCTGTCCGACATGGCTTATTCGGAGGTCTATTTCGATGGCGAGCCGCCACCCTCGGCGCTGCAGGTGGCGGGCGCCACGGATGTGTGCGTCGAGGTGAACACGCTCTCGAAAACCTATTCGATGGCGGGCTTCCGCGTCGGCTTCGCGCTGGGCAACGAGCGGCTGATCCAGGCCCTGGCGCGAGTGAAATCCTACCTCGATTACGGCGCCTACACGCCTATCCAGGTGGCTGCGGCCGCAGCCCTGAACGGCCCGCAGGAATGCGTCGAGGAGATGCGCCAGACGTACAAATCCCGCCGCGACGTGCTGGTCGACGCGTTCGGCAAGGCCGGCTGGGCGATCCCGTCCCCGCGCGCCTCGATGTTCGCATGGGCGCCGCTGCCGGAGAAGTTCGCGCATCTGGGTTCGGTGGAATTCTCCAAGCGGCTGATGGAGCAGGCTGAGATCGCAGTCGCTCCCGGGGCGGGCTTCGGCGAATATGGCGACGGCTTCGTACGCATCGGCCTGGTCGAGAACGAGCAGCGCATCCGCCAAGCCGCCCGCAATCTGCGCAAATTCCTGCATTCCAACGTCGCCCCCGCCGGCGTGGCGGCGGTATAAGCGATGGCTGGAGGCAAAAAGGCGCTGCGCATCGGGATCGCCGGGCTCGGCACCGTGGGCGGCGGGCTGATCAAGCTGTTGTCCGGGCCGGAGCCGGTGGGCGAAGGGCGGCTCAAAATCGTTTCGGTTTCGGCGCGCAACCGCAGCCGCAAGCGCGATGTCGACATCGCCGCCTATCAATGGTTCGACGATCCCGACGACATCGCGGCCGATCCGAACGTCGATGTGTTCGTCGAACTCATCGGCGGATCGGACGGGCCGGCCAAGCATGCGGTGGAGACGGCGCTGAGGCGTGGCGCGAAGGTCGTCACTGCGAACAAGGCGCTGGTGGCCGAACACGGCGCGGAATTGGCGCGGCTGACGGAAGAGCATGGCGGCGCCCTGTTGTTCGAGGCGGCGGTCGGGGGCGGCGTGCCGGTGGTGAAGGCGCTGCGCGAAAGCTTCGCCGGCGCGCGGGTGGCGGCGGTCTCCGGCATCCTCAACGGCACCTGCAATTTTCTGCTGACGCAGATGGAGGAAACCGGCCGGCCGTTCGCGGACGTGCTGGCCGACGCGCAGCGCCGCGGTTTCGCGGAAGCCGATCCGACGATGGACATCTCGGGCGCGGACGCTGCGCACAAGATCGCCATCCTCGCCGGCATCGCCTTCGGCTTCGCGCCGGAATTCTCGAAGGTGGCGATCGAAGGCGTCGAGGCGGTGACCTTGCTGGACATCCGCCTGGCCGGGAAGCTGGGCTACCGCATCAAGCTGCTGGCGAAGGCCGAGCGTGAGGGCGATGCCGTGCGCACGCACGTGCATCCCGCGCTGCTGGCGTTCGATCACCCGCTGGCGGGCGTGGGCGGCGCGCTCAACGCCGTGGTGGTGGACGCCGAGCCCACGGGCCGCATGACGTTCACGGGGCGAGGCGCGGGCGCGGGGCCGACGGCGGCGGCGGTGGCCGCCGACCTGCTGGACCTGTTGAACGGCCCGGCGCGCCCAGTGTTCGGCCGGCCGCTCGCCCTACTGCGCCCGCTGACGGCCGCCGCCCCCCCCGAGCACGGCCGGTTCTATGTGCGCCTGCTGGTGCAGGACCGCCCCGGCGTGATCGCGGCGGTGGCCGAGCGGCTAGGCAAGGCCGGCGTATCGATCGAAAGTTTCCTGCAGGACGCCCAGCACGACACCCCCGAGGTGCCGATCGTGCTGACCACTCAGAACTGCCTTCGCGCGGCGCTTGACGCGGCCACGGCCGAGATAGCAAGCCTGGACGCGGCGGCCGCACCCCCCTTCGTGATTCCCATCGAGGACGGCGCCGGCCGCCGCCCCTGGAGCCTCCCCGCATGAGCCTGGCTGACGATCTGGCGTTCGCCGCCGCCCGCGCCACCGCCGCAGCCGCCATCGCCGCCTATCGCATGGTCGGCCGGGGCGATGAGAAAGCCGCCGACCAGGCGGCCGTCGATGCGCTGCGCTCGGCGCTCAACGCCATGGCCATCAAAGGGCGGATCGTCATTGGCGAGGGCGAACGCGACGAAGCGCCGATGCTTTATATCGGCGAAGAGGTGGGCGCCGGCGGCGGCCCCGAGATCGACATCGCGCTCGATCCCCTCGAAGGCACCACGCTCACGGCGAAGGCCATGCCGAACGCGCTGGCGGTGATGGCGTTCGCCCCGCGCGGCGGCCTGCTGCACGCACCCGACACCTACATGGACAAGCTGGCGATCGGTCCCGGCTACGCCAAAGGCGTCGTCGATCTCGACGCGCCGGCGGGCGAGAATGCGCGCGCGCTCGCCAAGGCGAAGGGCGTCAAAGTGGAAGAATTGGGCGTCTGCGTGCTGGATCGGCCGCGCCACAAGGACATCATCGAAAGTCTGCGCGGCGCCGGCTGCCGCGTGTTCCTAATCTCCGACGGGGACGTGGCCGGCGTCATCAACACTACCGACCCGGCGACCGGGATCGACATGTATGTCGGCTCCGGCGGGGCGCCCGAGGGCGTGCTGGCGGCGGCGGCGCTCAAATGCGTGGGCGGCCAGATGCAGGCGCGCCTGGTTTTCCGCAACGACGACGAGAAGGCCCGCGCGCAGCGCACCGGCGTCACCGATCTCAAGCGCCGCTACGAATTGGACGATCTCGCCTCGACTCACGCCATCTTTGCAGCCACCGGCGTCACCAATGGCGCGCTGCTCAAAGGCGTGAACGTGCTGGACGATACTGTCGAAACCCACTCGCTGGTGATGAATTCCGCCACCCGCTCGATCGCGCGGATCGAACTCAAGACGCCGCGGCGTTGAGGCGCGGGCGATGACCGCGCCAGCCCGGCAAGCCGAGGCGCGCGCCTTTTTGAAGGTGGAGCGCTCGCTCACCGGGCGGAAGTGGCGCGTCCGCGAGGCCGACGACGCGCTCGCCGAGGCCCACCGCCGCCAATCGGGATTGCCCGAGATCGCCGCCCGGCTGCTGGCTGCGCGCGGCGTGAAGTTGGAGGACGCGAAAGGCTTCCTCGCGCCGACCTTGCGGGATTTTTTCCCGAATCCGTCTTCCTTCCAGGATATGGACCGCGCCGCCGGCGTGATCGACGCGGCGATCCATGACGGCCGCGCGTGCGCAGTGTTCGCCGATTACGACGTCGACGGCGGCACCTCGGCGGCGCTTCTGACACGTTACTTCCGGGCGCGAGGGCGCGATTTGCGCATCTACGTGCCAGACCGCATGGCCGAGGGCTACGGGCCGAGTGCTGCGGCGTTCGCACGGCTGAAGGCCGAAGGCTGCCAGCTGGTGATCACGGTGGACTGCGGAGCCGCCGCCTACGAGGCGCTGGAGGCCGCCGCCGGCATCGGACTCGACGTCGTGGTGATCGACCATCACCTGATGCATGGCCCCCCGCCGCCGTCGTTGGCGTGCGTCAATCCCAACCGCATGGACGATACGTCCGGCCAGGGGCATTTAACCGCGGCGGGCGTGGTGCTGGTGCTTTTGGCGGCGCTGAATCGCGAGGCGCGCGCCAAGGGCTCGTTCGGGGCCAACCACCTGCCGGATTTGATGGCGTGGCTCGACCTTTCGGCGCTGGGCACGGTCTGCGACGTCGCGCCGTTGACGGGGTTCAACCGCGCCGTGGTCGCGCAAGGGCTGAAAGTGCTCGCGCGGAAGGAGAAAGCCGGCGTGCGCGCGCTCGCGGAAGTGGCTGGGCGTCCGAATTTGGGACAGGTCTACGATCTGGGCTTCGTGCTGGGGCCGCGGCTCAACGCCGGCGGGCGGATCGGGGATTCCTCGCTGGCTGCGCGGCTGCTTTCCACGGAAGACGAGGCGGAGGCCGCCGAGATCGCCGAGAAGCTGGACGCGCTGAACACCGAACGGCGCCGCTACGAGGCCGAGATGCTGGCCGACGCCGCAATCGAGGCCGAGGCGCAGGCGAAGACGCGCCCGCTGGTGATCGTCGGCCGTCCCGATTGGCATCCCGGCGTGATCGGCGTGGCGGCGGGCCGGCTGAAAGAGCAATTGATGAAGCCGGTGATCGTGCTGGGCGGCGAGGGCGCGCACGCCAAAGGCTCGGGCCGCTCGATCGGGGGCGTCAATCTGGGCGCGGCGGTGGCGGCGGCGGCGAAGGCCGGCGTGCTGCTGGCCGGCGGCGGCCACGCGATGGCCGCGGGCCTCACGGTGGAATGGGCGCGCGTCGACGAATTGCGCGACTTTCTGAGCGAAGCATTGCAGCGTGAAACGGTCGCCGCCGAAGGCGAAGCGCGCACGCTCTGGATCGATGCGGTGGCCGGCGTGCCGGCGGTGGATTTGCCCCTGATCGACGCGATGGACCGGATCGGCCCTTACGGGCCGGGCCACGCCGAGCCGGTGTTCGCATTAGCCGACGTGACGATCGGTTTCGCCAAACTGGTGGGGACCGATCACGTGCGCTGCACCCTGCAGAATGCCGGCGGGGTGAAGATTTCCGCGATCGCGTTCCGCGCAGCGAAGAACGCGCTGGGCGAGGCGCTGTTGAAGCGGGAAGGCCCGCTGCACGTGGCGGTGAAGCTGAAGCGCAACGCCTATGGCGGGACAGAACGGGCGGAAGCCGAAATCCTCGACGCCGCGCGCGCCTGATCGCATGGTCTTGAGCGCGCGGCGCGCCCGCCCTTGCATGGGGGACCGGCGCGCCTTAAGAGGGCCGCTTTCCGGCGGCCACGCGCCCTTCGTCTATCGGTTAGGACGTCAGGTTTTCAACCTGAAAAGAGGGGTTCGACTCCCCTAGGGCGTGCCATTGCCGCGTAATAAAAACCTGATAATATTGTATTTTTTCAGAGGATCGGTATATCCTATGACCTTTCCTATGATCAGGATATTGTCGGGCGACGGTTGGAGGCCAGCATCGATAGCTTGGGTTTCGGGGGTTGGTAGGCCGTTGCCGCTGTTCGTGCATGTTCGCGAACTCTGGTCTCGAAAGCTGCGTTTGCCGTCGTGCGGTGGTCTTTACTTACACCAATCGACTTGACCGTTGCGCAGCCAAAAATGTGACCGACAACCGTCCGCCACCCAAACTGAGGGATGTAACGTCACTCGCCGCTTGGGGTCCACCTTAAGGTCCCAACGCGGTTTTACGCCTTCCAGAAGCATAAGTTCGAGGCGCCGCCCGCAACCGCAAGGACAAATCAATCCAGCCAGCCAGAGCGTATCGGCTTCCCGCGCCACCATTACATCATATTTCGGGAGCTCTGCCGGTAGTTCGTCGCCCTCAATATAGACTACGCGTCGCGGTGCGGACTTGGCTTCGCTAGACCCAAAAAGGCGCGAAAGCCAAGAAAAGAACCGGCGTAAGAAGCTCACGAGGTTGTTTCTCCGAGGCTTGGAATGCCGAGAAGGGGTTCTGCAGCGCCTCGACCAAGAACGGTTGGTGTAGCCGCGAACGCATCCTCTGGGAAATATTCTTCTTCCGGCTCGGCCAAGCTGAACGTTGTTCGAGCGAATTTCCGATTGGGGACATGTCGAAAAGGCAGCACGCGCGCCAAAAATTCCAGCATTGCCGCGCTTGCCGTTCGCATGTTCAGCGAAATGACGGATGGTGCCTCGTCGGGCGCTCCACGGATATATCCGGCGTCACGCTCGCGCGCGAAATCGTCTGGAGCCACTTTTGCTAGGTATTCGGCGCGCAAGCTGGCGGCGGAGAACACGCCGCGATCAAAGAGCGTTGAACCACCTGGCTGTACATAATCCACCCGCCCAAGCACATCGGCAACGACCGGTCGATGCTGGCGATCGCGGCGAGTTGGAATGGAAACGCCCATGTCGAAAAGTGGCAGCATAAAGCTTTGCGCCACGAGGTCGGCAATCTGGCGACCCTCAGCGGAATCCACGCAAGAGAAGATCACGTCGCATGCGGCCGCTGCGAGCACCGCTTGGCGTTCTGCTATGGTCGTCGCGATCTGCGTGATCGCCAAATCGGGGCGATAGGTTCGCAGCGCATTGGCGGTTACTTCGACCTTTAGAGCTGAGCGCTCGGCATCGCGAGTTGCAGAGTTCAAGATTCGATTGAGGTTTTTGGCTTCGACAACGTCAAAGTCGATAAGTGTAAGGGCACCAAAACCCAATCGGGCGGCTTGCTCCGTTATGATCGAGCCAGTTCCTGACACGCCGATAATACAAGCGTGCAGCCTCGCCAAAAGGCGCGTTTGGTCCCCGGCAAAGGGCATCCTTCCGAGATGCGCGCCTGGTTCGTCTGCAAACCAATAATTGATGTCATCTCCGGCCACGGTGACCTGATCAATTGCTGTAAGTTCGTGTCGCGCGGTGTAAAGGCGGCCAAATATCCGTCCGCTCGGCAGCATGATCGCCGATCCATGGCCGTGACGGGGCGGCGCGCCAGACCAGCCGCCAAAAATGTGTGGGATGACCGCCCGGTCGCTCTGGTCGTCTGTAAGCGAGAAGTCGGCGAAGCCGCCAGGGTGCGAGTGCACCAAAATAATCGACTTGGCGCTGGCCTCAGCTTTGTCGAGGGCATATTCAATCCACTCACCCGGCCAAGTCAGGCGATTGGTGCTACGGTCACAATCTCGGTGCGGCACAAGTAGGACCTCGCGCGCCAGTAAACGCGCACGCGTCAAACCGGCATCGCCGCACACCAAGATCGCCGCCGCTTCCTTACCATCGCCAGGGAAAAGGTGACGCGCGAGCTCTTGGTGCTGTGCGCCGGAAAGCGACAGCGTCACTGCGCTCAAGCATCGACCTCACGGGCAAGGGCTGCATCAATCAACGCCAGATGGGTGAGAACGCTATCAACGCCCATCCGCCAGGGGGCGTTGGGACCGCGGTGCCGGGACCAACGCTGATAGGTCGCGCCACAGATCGCCTGCCGCGCTTCAGTTTGAGGGATTGCGTGCCCGCTCGTTCGAACGAGCTCGGGATGACAATAGAACATGTCGAGTTCAGCCGCAGGGTAGCTGGGCGGCACCTCAACCGCAATCGTGATGGCGTTGACGTTGTAGCCTACGGGCAGAGGATAGCCGTGCAAAAGAAGCCAGCGCCGGCCTCCATCCACGATCGTTTCCCAATGCAGTTTGCGTGCGTCAAGACCAGCGTGATCCTCGGGACGAAGCGAGAATTGCCGACGGTTAGTCGGCGTCTCGCCATTGTTAATCTCCCGCGGCGTCAACCGAAGCTTTTCGATGCCCGGCTCGCGTAGGTCGATTGTGTCCTCTAACGTGACCTGCCGCTTTGAGCTCGCTGTCTTCAAAACGATGATCCAGCCCTGATCGGGATTGAAGCCCGCCTCTTGAATGGCTTTGCGTACGCCAATCATTGGGGCGCTGCTTTCAATTTCAACGCCCTGCACGTTGAGTTTCCAATGTCCGAGCTTTGAATAGATGTTTTCGACGCCCGCCTCGCCCAAGCGGACGTGTCCGCCCGTCGGGACCAATGCATCGGGTTCATTTTCGCGGCGAACGTAGAGTTCGGCGCCGTCGATCAGTTGCCCGAGCACGCGGAGCGTCCGCTCTTCAATTTTGGGCTCCGGCCATGAGATGGAACGGTCGTCGAACACGAACCTAAAAAGCCTGTCCGCCTTGGCGACGATGAAGCGTGCTGGGATCGAAATGTTAAGATCAACGGGTTCGTCTGCACGCACCTCCTCGACGTCGCCTTCGTGAAGCCACTGAAGCACGACATGCTCCTCAAAAGGCCGGGCATCGACGAGGGACAGAATCTGTCGACCAGTCGGCGTGGGGTCGGCGACGCTGAGGGTGCGGAAGTTAAGATCGGCCCCCGCCACCGAGATAGAATGTGTTCCTTCGGGCGGCATTTTCAGTTCTCCTTGCACCCTCGCGATCAAATTGCTAGATTGCAATTGCGAGAGTGATATGCCATTGCTCGGCAGTAATTGCAAGAGTGAAATCTAATGTCGAAGCCGGAATTCAATGTTGCGTTGTTTTACAAGGCACTAGATAGTGCAAGGGTGGCGCGACGTCTGAACTGGAAACAGGTGGCTGAGGCCTCAGGGGTGAGTGCGTCCACCCTCAGTAGGCTGGCCCAAGGCAAGCGGCCCGACGTTGACAGTCTGGCGGCATTGCTGGGGTGGGCGGGGTTGAGTGGCGACACCTTTGTCGCCGGCAAGGCGCCCCTAGGTTCGCCCGAACCTCTCTCTCAGATCACGTCGGTTCTTTACGCCGACCAATCGTTGCCCGAGGAGGGACGCGAGGCAATGATTGACATGATCACCGCCGCCTATGTGCGGCTCCGGAAAACGGGGCGGGAATAGGAGATAGCTATGAACAACTCCGACCGTCGAGCGCTCCAAGAAATGCTGAAGCGCCGGGCTGATCAAAACACTGAAACGCCGGAAGCAGCGCGCGACTGGCTCATCAAAGAAGGTCTCTACGACGACGATGGCAAGCTATTGCCGCAATATGGCGGCGAGCAGCGGTCGGACGACCGCGATTGAGTCGGCTCGGGAATTCATTCGTTCTCGGCTACCATGGATGCAGCGCGGAGACCTCAGCAGCGGTGCTCGCCGGAGCTGATCTCACGTATAGCGCGTCGGGGTACGATTGGTTGGGGCCCGGCGCTTACTTTTGGGAAGCTGATCCACGCCGGGCTCTCGAATGGGCGCATGAACGAGTACGTCGAGGCGCCTACGCCAACGCCGCCGTCGTCGGCACCGTAATTGATTTGGGAAACTGCCTTGACCTGACGACGCGCGAAAACGCGGTTTTGCTCGCCGAAGCATATGCATCGCTGGCCGCCGCGCACGCGACCGCTGGGTTGGCTTTGCCGGAAAACAAGAATGTCAAAGACAGCGTCGATGTCCCGCTTCGGTATCTCGACAATGCTGTGATCGCTCACTTGCATAAGAACATCGAGGATGACGCCAGCGAAAGACGTGCACGCGCCGAAGCGCCTGTAATTCAGCCGTTCGACACTGTGCGTGGGATGTTCGTCGAGGGAGACCGCGTCTATCCCGACGGCGGTTTCTTCGCCAAGACTCACACCCAAATTGTGGTCCGCACGCAACGAAGCATCAAGGGTGTTTTCGTTCCGCGCCCTTACCCGGCGATTTAGAGCGATCAGCGGAAGCAGTTCGCTTCGTATTCGACGATGTTGTACGGGTTTCTGACCCCATAATTGCTGCGACTTCTTTTTTGAATGCTGCGGATATGTCGCGAACAATTGTGTCTGTGCTCTCTTCGCCCTGAGAGATTAGTCTCAGATCTTCGTGTGAGAGCGGCATGGGACGTTGATGAGTCATCAACCTCTCCTCTCGTTACGGACTTTAGCGAAATAAGCAGGGTTTAGCTCGGCGTCGAAGTAGTGTTTCCGTCGCACCCAGATGAAGCCTTCGTTCCGCGTCAAAACAGCAACATCGATGGGACCGCCGACCGTCTCGATTTCGGCAGAGTAGCGGCGCTTCCGCGATGTCAATTCGACGAGGGAATACGCCACCTCGCCAAGCTCCTTTTTTGATAGGTGATTAACGACCGACTTGAGGCCGAGTTCCGATTTGTTCTTGAGGCGGTCGAGGCCGTCGCGGAACGCCTTCCGAGCCGCATCTTTGATGCCGTCACCTTTGCCGCCGCGATAGGTTCGAGGGCTTTGGTCGATGATATTTGAGACCACAGACATGGCGATCTGTTCAATGCCAGCCTCGAACTCGTGATCTATCCCAAAGATGAACCGCTCCGGCATGTCTGTTTGAGCGAACGGCACTACGGCCGCAGTTTGTCCCCGTCGATCAATGTCGATGAATTGCTTCTGGAGGATGCGAAATCGTCCGAAGTAGACGCCGTCGCATTCCAGCGCATGGAGCGTAGGAAAAATCTCTTTGTGGCCAAAACCCGCGAACACAAAGCCTGTGAAGGCCGGCGATTTCAGCCGGGATTTCACGATCGCAAACATCATCGCTTTCAATTCAGCGAGGACGTCATCTGGCAGGTCGATGTTGTTGAGCACCTGCTTGGCGATCGCTTCCAATTGGTCGCCATAGACGCGGCCAAACTCATCGAGAGTGATGTCGGCCAGGAAATCGTCGAGCGGATCGGCTTCAGCGCTCTGACGCCGCTCTTGCATGCGACGCAGCAGAAGGACCTGCGGCGTCTCGCTCTTCCGACGTCGCGGCGCCGTCAATGATTGCAGCATGTGGTTGAGAACGTAGTCTCGGAGTTTGAGCAACTCTCTCCAAGCCATGGCGTGCAGGTGTTCATGCTCG
>JBFWWB010000096.1:0-11246 GCA_050246435.1 Hyphomonadaceae bacterium | reverse complement strand
TGGGCGTGAAGGCCGGCGTCGACGAGAAATCGGGCGCCTGTTACGCCTACGGGCCGACGAACATTGGTCAGCGCAAGGAGGCCGCGCGCCGCTACCTCAAGGAGAACGCCGCCGACGCCATCGAGATCGAGGACAAGATCCGCGGCAAGGCCGGCCTCATCGCCGAAGAGATGATGACCGGGCCCGAAGCCGAGGAAGACGACGCATGATCCCATAGGCGCGCGCTTTCCCGCGCGTCCACGAGACCCCCGGCGCTGCTGCGCCGGGCCACGCCGGCCGGTTCCCCTTCGCGCCGCCTCCCGCCAGCCCTTGGCGGTGCGTTTCGCGAGGGCCGGTCGGCGTATTGTTTGCGCGGGTTCCTTTGGCGGGACCGCAGGCGGCCGGGAGGCCTGCCGCACGTAGCGCCCCTTCGGCGAGACCGACTGGCGCATGTGGCGGCGTTTCGCCGGCCAGTGCGAAAATCCCGCGCTTGGGCGGCTGTGCGCGTCCCTCTATATGCTCTAATCCCTGGACGGGGGCTCTCGCGGTGCCGGCGTGGCCGGGGCGCTTGGGCAGGGATTGGAGGGCGTGGGCTTAGCCGATGACGAGCGTCAACGAAATCAGAAGCCAGTTCCTGGATTTCTTCGCCGAGCGCGGCCATCAGCGCGTGGCGTCGTCTTCGCTCGTGCCGCAAAACGATCCGACCCTGCTGTTCACCAATGCCGGCATGGTGCAGTTCAAGAACGTGTTCACAGGCGCCGAGAAGCGCGCCTATGCGCGCGCGACCTCGTCTCAGAAGTGCGTGCGCGCCGGGGGTAAGCACAACGATCTCGACAATGTCGGCTACACCGCCCGCCATCTCACCTTTTTCGAGATGCTGGGGAATTTTTCGTTCGGCGATTATTTCAAGGCCGACGCCATCGCCTTTGCCTGGGAGCTGATCACCAAGGGCTTCGGCCTCCCAAAGGAGAAGCTGCTCGTCACCGTCTACCATGACGACGACGAGGCCGCCGGCGTCTGGCGCAAGGTCGCGGGTTTCGGCGATGACAAGATCATCCGCATCCCGACGAGCGACAATTTCTGGTCGATGGGCGACACCGGGCCCTGCGGGCCGTGCTCGGAAATCTTCTACGATCACGGGCCGAGCGTGGCGGGCGGGCCGCCCGGCAGCCCCGAGCAGGACGGCGACCGCTACGTCGAGTTCTGGAATCTCGTCTTCATGCAGTTCGAGCAATTCGCCGATGGGCGGCGCGAGAACCTGCCGAAGCCCTCCGTCGACACCGGCATGGGCCTGGAGCGCATCGCCACCATCCTGCAGGGCGTTAAATCGGTCTACGAGACGGATCTGTTCGTGGCGCTGATCGCGGCCTCGCAGGAGCTGATCGGCGCCAAGGCAGCGCCCGATACGATCGCCAGCCACCGCGTCATCGCCGATCATCTGCGTTCTTCGGCGTTCCTCATCGCCGATGGCGTCACCCCCGGCAACGAAGGCCGCGGCTACGTGTTGCGCCGGATCATGCGCCGCGCCATGCGCCACGCCCATCTCCTCGGCGCGAAGGAGCCGCTGATGCACCGTCTCGCGCCGGCGCTGATCGCGGAGATGGGGGCGGCGTATCCCGAACTGAAGCGCGCCCAGCCGGTGATCGAAAACGAATTGCTGCAGGAGGAAGAGCGCTTCCGCCGCACGCTCGGCCGCGGCTTGGCGCTGCTCGACGATGAAGCCGCCAAGCTCAAGGCCGGCGGCGCGCTCTCGGGCGAAACCGCTTTCCGCCTCTACGACACGTTCGGCTTCCCGCTCGATCTCACGCAGGACATCCTGCGCGGGCGCGGCATGAGCGTCGACATAGCGGGTTTCGATACGGCGATGGAGCGCCAGCGCGAGAAGGGCCGCGAGGCGTGGGCCGGTTCGGGCGATGCGGCGACCGGTGCGGTCTGGCGCGCAATCGCCGAGCGCACGGGACCTACGGAATTCCTGGGCTATGCCGGCGAGGCGGGCGAAGGCCGGCTGACGGCGATCGTCGCGAACGGCGAGGAGGCGCACGAACTGCGCGCCGGCGTCAACGCCGATCTCGTGTTCGACCGCACGCCCTTCTACGGTGAGTCCGGCGGCCAGTCGGGCGATCACGGCGAAATCCGCTTCGCCAACGGCGCGGTGTTTGCGGTGGCGGATGCGCAGAAGGAAGCCGGTCTCGTCGTCCACCGCGGCAAGCTCATCAGCGGTGCGGTCAAGGTCGGCGATGCGGCGGCCCTCGAGATCGATCATGCGCGGCGCAATGCGATCCGTTCGAACCATTCCGCCACGCACCTGCTGCACGCCGCATTGCGCAACGTGCTGGGCCCGCACGTGGCGCAAAAGGGTTCGCTCGTGGAGGCTGACCGCTTCCGATTCGACTTCAGCCACAACGCGCCGATGACGGCGGAGGAAATCGAGCGCGTCGAAGACGAGGTGAACGCGATCATCCGCCAGAACGGCGAAGGCGTGATCCGTGAGATGGCGCCGGAAAAGGCGATTGAGGCGGGCGCGTTGGCGTTGTTCGGCGAAAAATACGGCGACGTTGTGCGCGTGCTGAGCCTGGGCGAAGATCCGAAAAACCCGCAGCGCGCCTATTCGGTGGAATTGTGCGGCGGCACGCATGTGCGCCGCACCGGCGACATCGCCTTGCTGTCCGTGCTGTCGGAAAGTGGCGTCGCTGCCGGCGTGCGCCGCATCGAAGCGGCGACGGGGGCTGCCGCCCTGGCGCATCTGAAGGCGCAGGCGGGGCTTGCCAAGGCGCTCGCCGCCTCGCTCAAGACGCCGATCGAAAGCCTGCCCGAGCGCGTGGCCGCCTTGTCCGATGATCGCCGCAAGCTGGAGCGCGAGCTTTCCGACGCGAAGCGCAAGCTGGCGCTGGCCGGCGACGGCGCGGTCGCTGCGCCCGCGGGCCCGGAGGAGGTCGGCGGCGTGAAGTTGATCGCGCGCGTGCTGGACGGCGTGCCCGCGAAGGATTTGCGCGGCCTGGTGGACGACGGGAAGAAGTCCCTCGGCTCGGGCGTGATCGCCTATGTCGGCGTGGATCAGGGCAAGGCGGCCCTCGCCATCGGGGTGACCGACGATTTGAAGGCGAAAATCTCCGCCGTCGATCTGGTGAAGGCCGGCGTGGCGGCGGTCGGCGGGCAGGGCGGCGGCGGCCGGCCCGACATGGCCCAGGGCGGCGGGCCGGACGGGGCGAACGCCTCCGCGGCCCTCGCCGCGATCCGCCAGACCCTGGAGCAGGCCGTAGCGGCGTGACGCCCGCCGCTTGCCGGGCGGGCGGCCTTCGGGCATAAGCTCCACCCTTCTGCCGAAGGATGGTTTTCCCGGGCGGACGGCTTGAAAGCCGCCGGCCGCGGGGGGCTGTCCGGACGCCGGCCGGCGGAGGAGTTTAGCTCAGCTGGTAGAGCATCGGTCTCCAAAACCGAGGGTCGTGGGTTCGAGTCCCTCAACTCCTGCCATGCCGGCGCCGAACTTACATGGGATAGCCTGCGCCACCTGATGTGGGCGCGCGAGGAAGAAGATGGCCAGCGAGATCGCCGAGCACGAGAACGAGAGAAAACGCAGCGGCCCGGTCGCCTTCTTCAGGGAGGTGCGGGCTGAGGCGCGCAAAATCACATGGGCGTCGCGCCAGGAAACGGTGATCTCCACCATCATGGTGCTGATCATGGTGACCATCGCGGCGGTGTTTTTCTTCTTCGCCGACATGCTCTTGGGCACGATCGTGCAATTCGTGCTGGGATTGAACCGATGACCGCTGAAGCCGACGAGATGCAGGCGCCGGCCGCGCCCGCCGAAGCCAAGCCAGCCAACACGCACTGGTACATCGTCCACGCCTATTCGAATTTCGAGAAAAAGGTGGCCGAGACGATCCGCGAGCAGGCCGTGCGCCAGGGCCTCGAACACGAATTCGAGGAGATCAAGGTGCCGACCGAAGAGGTCGTTGAGGTTCACCGCAACAAGAAGCGCGTGCGCGAGCAGCGCCACTTCCCGGGCTATGTGCTTGTGAAGATGAACATGACCGACGAGGCCTATCACCTCGTGAAGAACACCCCGAAGGTCACGGGCTTCCTTGGTGCGCAGAACAAGCCCCAGCCGGTGAGCGACCGTGAGGTGCAGCGCATCCTGGGTCACGTGAACGAGGTCGCCGCCGCGCGGCCGCGGCGCGTCATCTCCTACGAGGTGGGCGAGCGCGTGCGCGTGACGGACGGGCCGTTCGCCTCCTTCGAGGGCGTGGTGGAGGAGGTCGACGAGGAACGTGGCCGCCTCAAGGTCTCGGTCACGATCTTCGGGCGCGCCACGCCGGTCGATCTGGAATACAGTCAGGTCGACAAGAAACGCTGAGCCGCGCGCGCGGGCGCGCGAAAGGGGGAAGCGATGCGTGCGATCCTTGCGGCGCTAGCCGCTTTGTTCCTCGCGCCGGGGCTCGCCTTCGCGCAAAGCGTGCGCGTCGACTCCGTCGCCATTGAATCGTTCGGCATTTACACCGGGCAGCTGCAGCAGCGCGTCCAGCGCCCGGACGGCCGCTTCGAAAACGTCTCGACCGACATCAAGCTCGCGGTGCAGACGGCGGCGATCCCCGCGCAGATCGGGCTGCGTTTCGGTTTGCAGTATCGCGTGACGGGCGCGCCCGATGGCGCACCCGTAGCGCTGCGCAAGGTCGTGCTCATCCCGCAGCCGGGGCTCAAGCCGCCGAATGCGCCGGCGGCCGTGGTGCGCAGCGAAACGCAGCTCACCGCCGCGGTAGGCGTCGTCGGTTATACAGGTTGGCGCTTCGACGACGCCTACGAGTTCATACCTGGCGTGTGGACGATCCAGCTCTGGCAGGACGATCGGAAGCTGGTGGAAAAGCAATTTACGGTGACGGTTGCGCCCGCCGCGTGACCGGCGCGCTGCGCTCCGCGGTGCAGAACGCGTGCGCGTGCTGCTGTTCGTGCTGTTTGCGGTCTTCGCGCCGGCGCCGGCGTGGGCGCAGCAGGCCGAGCGCGCGGAGATCCTCGAATTCGGCACCTACGAAGCCCAGGAGCTCTCCTCCGCCATCGGCGTGGACGGCTTGGCCTACGCCGAGACGACGCAATTCCGCTGGCTGCAACGTGCACAGACGATCCCCGGCGCGCCCGGCGTGGGCTTCGGCTTCCGCTATCGCCTCGACGGCGCGCCTGCCGGCGCGCACGTGGCGTTGCGCAAGGTCGTGATCTTCCCCGCGCCAGGGCTGAAGCCGCCGGGCAAGCCTGCGGTGATGCGTTCTGAGCGCGTGATCGACGCCACGATCGGCGAGACGAGCGACACCGGCTGGCGCTTCGACGAGCCGTTCGAGATCGCCCCCGGCGGCTGGACGTTCCAGCTGTGGCAGGGCGATCGTCTGCTCATCGAGAAGAAATTCACCGTCGTGCTCGGCGTGCCGATTTCCTGATCACAGCGAAGTGCCTGGACCCGCGCCGGGCCCGTGCGCGTTTAGCGCTGAGGAGGATGCATGCGTTGGCCTGGCGTGATCGCGAGCCTGCTTGCCGCAGCGGCGTTGGCGGAGGCGGCCTGCGCGCAGGAGCCGCCGCCTCGCGGACCCGCCGCGCATGACGCGCCCGCGCCGACGCAGCGCGCCGCTGTGCGCGTGGTAGCGGTGGCGGAAGGCTTCGAACATCCCTGGGCGCTGGCGTTTCTGCCGGACGGCTTCGATCCGAAATGGCGGATGCTAGTGACGGAACGGCCCGGCCGGATGCGCTATGTCGCCGGCGATGGCGCGCTGTCAGCGCCGCTGAAGGGGCTGCCGGCGGTGAAGACGGGCGGGCAGGCGGGCCTGTTCGATCTCGCGCTCGCGCCCGATTTCGCGCAAAGCCGGCGCATCTATTTCTCCTATCTCGCGGAGGCGCCAGGCGGCGCAGCGGTGACAGTCGCCACCGCCACGCTAGGCGCGGATGCGCTCTCCGGCGTGCGGGTGATCTTCCAGGCGAAGCCAGTAATTCCAGGCACGACCAATCTCGGCTCGCGCATCGTTTTCGCGCGTAGCGGAAACTTGTTCGTCACCGTCGGCGATCGCTTCAACCGCGCGGGCGATGCGCAAAAGCTCGAAAGCGATCTCGGCAAAGTGCTGCGCCTCAAGCCGGATGGATCGATCCCGGCAGACAATCCGTTCATGGCGCGCGCCGGCGCGCGCAGCGAAATTTGGTCGTACGGGCACCGCAATCCGCAAGCCGCCGCAATCCATCCGCAGACCGGCGAACTCTGGACGGTGGAGCATGGGCCGCGCGGGGGCGATGAAGTGAACGTTACGCGCGCGGGGCGCAACTACGGCTGGCCCGCGATCACCTATGGCGTCGACTATTCGGGTCGGCGCGTCTCCGATAAGGCGGCCGCGCCTAGTATGGAGCAGCCGCTCTATTATTGGGATCCATCTCCGGCGCCGTCCGGCATGGCGTTCTACACCGGGGACAAAATCCCCGCCTGGCGCGGCGATCTCTTCGTTGGCGCGCTGGCTGGTCAGGCCTTGATCCGCTTGCGCCTGCAGGACGGCAAGGTGGTCGGCGAAGAACGTTTGCTCCACGAAAGCCTCGGCGAACGCATCCGCGACGTGCGCCAGGGGCCGGACGGCTATCTCTACCTCGTCACGGATGAAGCCGAAGGGCGCATCCTGCGCGTCGTGCCGGCGCGCTAATCGAGCGCCGCTGTCGCTTCGATCTCGATCATCAGATCGGGATGGGCGAGCGCCTGCACGCCCAGCATCACGCTCGACGGGAAGGGCGCTTCGCCCATATGCCGCGCGCGCACGGCGCGCACGATTGCCATTTTCTCCGGCGTGAGGTCGACCACATACGTGACGATGCGGTAGACGCGCGCCATGTCCGTCCCGCCGGCCGCAAGCGCGGTTTTCAGATTGGCGAACACCTGCTCGGCCTGCTCGGCGAGATCACCCTTGCCCACGAGTTCGCCCGAAGGCGCAATCGCCACCTGGCCCGCGACATAAACCTGCCGCCCCGCCGGTACGATCGAAACGTGCGAATAGCCGGTGGTCGTATGCAAGGCGTCCGGATTGATCCGCTGAACAGGCATGGCTTTCCCTCCCTTGTATTATGCGGCTTCTGCGCGTTGGGCGAGCAGCGCGGCGGCGACGCGTTCGCCGCTTTCCACGCCGCCATTCATAAAACCCAAGAAATCGGGGCTGGTATGTTCACCCGCGAAAAGCAGCCGCCCGCCCAACTCGCTGGCGCCGGCGACCTCGAGCAGGGTCGTGTACTGGCCGACCTTCGCGCCCGCATACGAGCCGCCGGTGAAGCGGTGTTGCGCCCAGAAGAAGCTGGCGACGGTTTCGAGATCGAGGCTTTCCGCGATCGCCGGCGAAATCGCGCGCAGGCCGGCGGCGAGATCGGCAAGGGCGGCGTTTTGATCGGCGGCGCCGGAGAGGAAATTGGTCAGCACGCCGCTTGCGCCGGGCTGGCCGCGGCTTGTGTCCCACGCCACCTGGAAGCGGCTGGAATAGAATTCGCCGCTGGCGCGCTCGGGCAGGCCCGCGGCGTCGCCGTTCCATGGCCGGCTATGCGTGGCGACCATGACTTTCGCATTGTCGCCGTAGCCCAATTCGCGGATGGCGCGCAGTTTCTCCGGCGCAAGGCCCAAGCTTTCGATCCCCTCAACGCCGCGCAGCTTGGTGAACGGCAGCGCCAGCACGACGGCGTCGTGCGCTGCGGCCACGACGCCGCCGGCGGCGGCGAAGCGCAGCACGAGATGGCCGTCGCGCTCGGAAATGGCTTCGAGCGCGTGGCCGCCGCGCAATGTCACCGGCGCGCGGATCGCACGCACCAGCGCATCAATGAGCTTGGAAGAACCGCCCTCGATACGCCACGCCTCATCGCTCTCGCCGAACATTGCGAAATCGCCGCCCGGATCGGCGCCGATGAAATCCACCAGATTGAGCGCGGATTGTTCAGCCGTGGGCATGCCGTATTCGCCGCGATAGGCAAGGTCGATCACGTCCAGCGCCCAGCCGGGCGCCAAGCCGCGCGCGGCGTGCAGATAGTCTGCCACCGATTGCGCATCGAGCGCGCGGGCGTGTGCGGTCCAGGCTTCTTCGCTGTCGAGCAGGCGGCTCTGATCGTCATGGATGCGCGCGGCGAGTTCGCCATAGGCGCCGCGCCCGCTGGCGAGCATGTCCGCGTCGGTGCGCAGAACGCCGTCGACATGGTAGTATTCGCGGCCCTGACCCGGCGTCTTGAGGCGCTGCACGCCGACGCCCAGTTCCTGCGCCAGCGCGCGCAGATGCGTGTGGTTGGTGTCGACCAGTTCGCCGCCCAGTTCGCAGAACATGCCCGGCGCGCCGAAATCCCGCCTGGTGAACATGCGCCCACCCCAGCGCGGACTTGCTTCGTAGACCACTGCGGCGCGCCCAGCGCGCGCGAGGCGGTAGGCGATGGTGAGGCCCGCCACGCCGCCGCCGACGATCGCCACCGGCCTGCTCGGGAAACGCGGCGCGCAGGCCGCGAGCGGGACGGCTGCGGCGAGACGCAGCATGTGGCGGCGGGAAAGGGCGGCGGGCGCGCTGGATTTGCGCGCGAGCGCGCGGCGCAGATGGCGGAACAACAGCGTGCGGGCCATGTCCAGCCGCCCCCCGCGTCGTGGATCGTCCGTCCGCCTTATCGCGCAGAACCTCGCGCGGCAATCGCACCCGGATGACAACGCCGTGCGCTTCCGCTATAGCCGCGCGCTTCCCGGCGGCGCTTAAGGCCCGGCGGGACATGCCTGGGAGGCTTCGGGCGAAGACCAGCCCCGCCGCACCAGGCGCCCTTGAGGCCGCGCCGGATTAGCTTCCGGCCGGCGTGAACGAGAGGATCACATGGCGAAGAAAGTGCTGGGGCAGATCAAGCTCCAGGTGCCGGCGGGCGCCGCGAACCCGTCTCCCCCGATCGGGCCGGCGCTCGGCCAGCGGGGCCTCAACATCATGGAATTCTGCAAGGGCTTCAACGCCCGCACGCAGGACCTGGAAAAGGGCATGCCGTGCCCGGTGGTGATCACCTATTTCCAGGACAAGAGCTTCGCGTTCGAGATCAAGACGCCCCCGGCCAGCTTCTTTCTGAAGAAGGCCGCCAAGCTGCCCACCGGCAAGAAGCCTGGCTCGGGCTCGAAGCTGGCGGGGCGCACGGTCGTGGGCTCGGTCACCCAGGCGCAATGCCGCGAGATCGCGGAAAAGAAGCTGAAGGATATGAACGCCGCCGATCTCGACGCGGCGACGAAGATCATCATGGGCACCGCCCGCTCGATGGGCATCGAGGTGAAGGCATGAGCAAGCTCCCAAAACGCACCGCGAAAGCCCGCGAAGGGATCGATCCGCGCAAGCTGCACACGCTCGATGAAGCGGTGAAGCTGGTGAAATCGCGCGCCACCGCGAAATTCGATGAATCGATCGAAGTGTCGCTCAATCTCGGCGTCGATCCGAAATATCCCGATCAGCAGGTGCGCGGCGTGTGCACGTTGCCGAACGGCACCGGCAAGGTGCTGCGCGTCGCCGTGTTCGCGAAGGATAAGAAGGCCGATGAAGCGCGCGCCGCCGGCGCCGACATCGTCGGAGACGACGACCTGTTCGAGCAGATCAATGGCGGCAAGATCGATTTCGACCGCCTGATCGCCACGCCGGACATGATGGCGAAGGTCGGCCGGCTCGGCAAAATCCTCGGCCCCCGCGGGCTCATGCCCAATCCGCGCGTCGGCACCGTCACGCCGGACGTGACGAAGGCGGTGAAGGATTCCAAGGGTGGGGCGGTGGAATTCCGCGTCGAGAAGGCGGGGATCATCCAGGCCGGCGTCGGCAAGGCCTCGTTCACCGAGGAAGCGCTGCTCGGCAACATCCGCGCGTTTGTGGATGCGGTGGTGAAGGCCAAGCCGACGGGCGCCAAGGGCACGTTCGTGCGCAAGGTGGCGCTATGCTCCACGATGGGCCCGGGCGTGCGCATCGAACCATCGACGGCGATCCAGCCGCAGGCGTAAGCCGGCGTTTAGCGATCAGCCCGCCGCGGCGCTGGTGCATTGGCGTCGCGGCGGTTTGCTGTATTTGTATCCCATGCACAGGAAGCCGCATGGGCGGCCGGCCTAGCGTGCAGGCGCGCGGTTTTCCTGTGATCAAGCAGGGCGTCAGTTTTCCCTCGGGAACGTGGGTAGGGCAACTCACGGCGCCGGCGCGCGCGGCGTTCATGGCGGCGGGACGCGAGCGTTCTTATCCGGCGGGCGCGCTGTTCCAGCATTTCGCCCATGCGCCGGTCGGGTTGTTCGTGCTGTTGGAAGGGACGGCCTACGCCTATCTCGCCAACGCCAAGGGCGACAATCTTCTGCTGCGCATTCTTGCCCGCGGCGAAATCCTCAACGAAGTGGCCGGCGCTGATGATTTGCCCGCGCCCGTCTTCGGCGCGGCGCGCACGGCGATCTCCACGTTCTTCATTCCCTGGCGTCGGTTTCAGCAATTGCGCGCGCAATACATCGACATTCACCTTGCCGTGGCGGTCGCAGCCACGCGGCGCTACCGCGCGGCGCTGCGCGTGGTGGAGGAATTGTCGCTTATGACGTTGCGCGAACGCGCGATGGCGCGTCTGGCGTGGCCGGCGCAGGACGCTGCGGGCAAGGCCGTGCTCGATGCGCCCGCGCCGATCGATCTCACGCAGACAGAATTGGCCGCGATGCTCGGTGTTACGCGGCAGGCCACCAATAAAATTCTTGCGCAGCTAGAAGAGGAGGGCCTGCTCGCCGCGCAGCCACGCCGCATCATCGTGCATCAGCGCCTGGTTACGCTGGCGCACGCCGATCGTCCGCTCGCCGTGACGGCGCCGTTTCCGAGCCTAGGCGACGATCAATCCACATAATGCACGTCATTCTCCGGCGCGGACGGCGGCGTCTCGGCGCTGCGTTTGGCGTCGCGTTCGGCTTGCAGCCGTCGCGCCGCGATCCATGCCTTGGTGAGATGCTCATGCACCTCCTCGCTGCCGCCAGCTGGCAGCGACTGCACGAGATACGCAAGCATCGGCAGACCGAACGCGAGCCATTCCGCGGCGTCGCCGCCTTGCGCGATTTCGCCATCGCCCATCCGCATCATCGTGGCCATTCTCCTCGTGCAGAGCGCCTGTCACCACGATTCGACCGGGTGGGAAGTCGCCTAGATGACATCGCCGTGAATGCGCGCCGCCGCGGGCGACGATTTTGCCTGCGGCGCGCTTGCGCGCGCACGGCCCAAGGCCCACATGGCGCGCGAGGCGCGTTCGCGCTTTCGCCAGATCCATATCCCGAG
>JBFWWB010000095.1:0-11385 GCA_050246435.1 Hyphomonadaceae bacterium | reverse complement strand
GCAGCGGGCCCGGCAGCTGCGCGGCTGCTTCGACCACCAGCGCCAGCGGCGTTTCCAGCCGACTCTGCAGGCGCGCCTCGATACGGTGCTGCGCATTCTGGCGCACCCAATCGCGCACCACCGTCGTCGGCGCACGCAGATAGAGGGTGTCGTCCCACACGCCGGCGAAGGTTACGCCTTCTAGCCAGGACTTGAAGATTTCCGGGGCGAAATCGGCCCGCAACTCGTCCGCCACGCGTTCGAACGCCGACGCGGCCGCAGCCGCCTCGCCCTGCGTTTCATCCAGCGAATTTTCGGACGTGGAAAGCCATTCGTGACTCATCGCCCCGACCACCTCTCTCAAACAGCAATTGTAAGAGACCAGCCCCCTGGCCGCTCTGCGGACAAGACCCCGCAATCGCGATTACGCAATGCGCAATCGCCGCCCTTTACAACGTCGCATCGGGCTATTCACGGGCGGCTTCCCGCCCCCAGAGCGCGGCCACCTTGCGACGGGAAAATTCGCCAAGCAAGAGCAATAGGTGAAAATTATGTGAAATCTATGTTAGCAGAATTACGTAGTCTTTTCAGCGCATTAAGACCTACGGAATAGGCCGCGCGACAAGTTTGCGACGCCCGAGCCAAGGGCCGCAAGAGGTGCGTTAAGTGTCAATAAAAAAGCGCTGCGTGCACTGCGAAATATAGCTTTTGATCGCCCCGTACGCGGCCGTAGCCCACAAGGCCTTGGGCGCCGGATCAGCCCTTCGCGAGGGCTTTGACCCGCTGAGTCAGTCGCGAAACCTTCCGCGACGCCGTGTTCTTGTGGATAGCGCCCTTGGAGGAGGCGCGCATGGTTTCCGCTTCCGCTTGCATCAACGCCTTCTGGGCGATGGAGGCATCGCCCGACGCCAGCGCCTCTTCCACGGCCCGCCATTGCGAGCGCATGCGCGACCTGCGGGCCTTGTTGACCTGGGTGCGCTTGGCGATCTTGCGGATCGCCTTTTTAGCGGAAGTGGTGTTGGCCATCGGTGTGCTCGTGCTCTTGAAAACGAAGGCGGGCGTATATCGGGGGCCCGCCGCACCGTCAATAACGGCTCAGTGTTGGCAGCGCGGGCAAAAGAAGGTGGAACGCCCCGCTTGCACGATCCGCCGCACGACGCCGCCGCAGCCGGCGCGCGGGCAAGCCGCCCCTTCCCGGTCGTATACGGCGAAACGGTGCTGGAAATAGCCGAGCGCGCCATCGGCCTGCGCATAATCCTTGAGGCTGGACCCGCCGGCCTCGATCGCCGCCTCCAACACGGCCCGGATGGCGGCTGAAAGCGCCTCCCGTCCAGCCCCGGTCACCCTGCCCGCCGCGCGGCGGGGCGAAACGGCGGCGCAGTGCAGCGCCTCGCACACATAGATGTTGCCGAGCCCGGCGACGACGCGCTGGTCGAGTAAGGTCGCCTTCACGTTCTGCTTACGGCGGGCGAAGGCAGCCGCCAGCGTCGCCGCGCCGAATTCATTGCCGAGCGGCTCGGGACCCATGCCGACGAACAGCGGATGCATTTCCAGCCCCACCGTCTCCATCAGGGTCATGTATCCAAAGCGCCGTGGATCATTGTATTCCACCCGCGCGCCGGCTTCTGTCTCGAACACGACATGCGTGTGCGCCGCGTCCACGGCGGGCGCATAGTGGAATCTTTCCGCCTGGCGCTCGGCGCCGATGATGGTGAATCGTCCCGACATGCCGAGATGCATCGCGAGCGTTTCACCGCTGTCGAGCGCGGCGGTGAGGTATTTGCCGCGCCGGCCGAGCCGCTCGATCCGGGCGCCAGTCAGCCGGCGGACGAAATTCTCCGGCAGGGGGAACCGCAGATCGGAGCGGTTAGCCTGCACGCGCGTCAGGCGCGCGCCCTCCAGGGCGGGCTGCAGGCCGCGCCGCACCGTCTCCACCTCCGGCAATTCAGGCATTTTCCCGCATCCGGCGCATCGCCCGCGGATATAGCGGCGCTCGCGCGGCGCCGCTATGGTAGCCGGCCCATGTCTGCGCCCCCGCCGCCCGCCGAACACGATGCCGACGACGAAGCCTCTTTCGGTTTCGCCGATGTGCCGCGCGCGGAGAAAGCGGCCCGCGTGCGCGCGGTGTTCGACAGCGTGGCGCAGCGCTACGACCTGATGAACGACCTCATGTCCGGCGGGCTGCATCGCGCGTGGAAAGCGGCGTTCGCCGACCGCGTGAACCCGCAGCCGGGCGAAACCATTCTCGATCTGGCCGGCGGCACGGGCGACATCGCGCGCGCCCTGGCCTCGCGCGCCTCGCGCGCTGCAGCGCGGCGCGGGCGCAGCGACGGCGCACGCCTTTGCGTCGTCGACATCAACGAGGAAATGCTGGCCGCCGGCCGCGCGCGCGGGGGCGGCGATTTTGCCTGGGTGTGCGCCGATGCGGAGCGCCTGCCTTTTCCCGACCGTTGCGCCGATGCGTACGTGATTGCGTTCGGCATACGCAACGTCACCGGCGTCGATGCGGCGCTCCGCGAAGCGCGGCGCGTGCTGAAGCCGGGCGGGCGCTTCTTCTGTCTTGAATTCTCGCGCCTCTCAGTGAATGCGCTGCGGTCACTGTACGACGCCTACTCCTTCCATGCGATTCCGGCGATCGGCAGGCTCGTGGCCGATGACGCAAACGCCTATCGTTATCTCGTCGAAAGCATTCGCCGCTTCCCCGATCAGCAAACCTTCGCCGGAATGATCCGCAAGGCGGGCTTCGCGCGCGTCGACGTGCACAATCTCACCGCCGGCGTCGCAGCGATCCATGCGGGCTGGGCGCTCGCCTAATGCTCAATTTTGTCGGCCATGGTTTCCGCCTAGCGCGGGTCGGCTTCACGCTGATCCGTCAGGATGCGCTGATCCCGAAAGAGTATCAGCACAAAATGCCGGCGCCCGTGCGCTTTGTCGGGCGCGTCACGCGGTTCTTTTTTGCGCGCCGTCAGCGCCACAAGGCGCTGGGCGCTCGCCTAGCCGTCGCGTTCGAGAATCTCGGGCCGGCTTATGTGAAGGTCGGCCAATTCCTCGCCACCCGGCCTGACATCATCGGCGTTTCCGCCGCCCAGGAGCTGGGCCGCCTCAAAGACCGCCTGCCGCCCTTCTCGCGCACCACGGCGCTCGATACCCTCGCGGCCGAGCTTGGCGGCACCGAAACCTTGTTCGGCCAAATCTCCGATGCAATGGCCGCCGCCTCGATCGCGCAAGTGCACAAGGCGATCCTGCCGCGGCAAGGCCCCGTGGCGGTGAAGATACTCCGCCCGCGGATCGAGAAGCGTCTGCGCAAAGAAATGGCAGCGCTGCATTTCGGCGCCCGTGCGGTCGAATTCTTCGCGCCGCAGGCGCGCCGGCTTGAGCCTGTGCAATTCGTCAACACCGTTTCGGACGCGCTGGAGCGCGAACTCGATCTGCGCCTGGAGGCCGGCGCGGCGGCGGAGTTTCGCGATGTCGCCGGGCAGGACGGCTTTCTCGCCGTACCGGCGATCGATTGGGAGCGTCTCTCCAAGCGCGTAATGACCCTCGATTGGATCGAGGGCACGCCGCTGACGGACATGCGCGGCCTTGACGTGCGCGGCGCGGACCGGCCTGCATTGGCGACGAAGGTGACGCGCGGCTTCCTGGCGGCCGCCCTCGATCACGGCTTCTTCCACGCCGACATGCACGAGGGAAATCTCATCTATGGCGAAGATGGAAAACTCTGGATCGTCGATTTCGGCATCATGGGCCGTATCGGCAAGAAAGAGCGCCGCTATCTCGCTGAAATTCTCTACGGCTTCCTGCGCCGCGATTATCGCCGCGTCGCGGAGGTGCACGCTGAGGCCGGTTACATCCCAAGCAAATATTCGATCGAAGAATTCGCCCAGGCGCTGCGCGCCATCGGCGAGCCGATCCTCGGCAAGACAGCCGATCAGGTTTCGATGAGCCGGCTGCTATTGCAGCTGTTCGACGTCACCCACCTGTTCGGTATGCATTTGCGGCCCGAACTGGTGATGCTGCAAAAAACCATGGTGCAGGTGGAAGGCGTCGCGCGGGCGCTCGATCCCCAGCACGACATCTGGGGCGCGGCGCAGCCGATCGTCGAACGCTGGGTGAAGCGCGAGTTGGGCCCGCAAGGCGTGGCCCAGCGCACTATCGAAGAAGCGGCGCAGGGCTTCGCCGCTTTGCGCCGCCTGCCCCGCACGCTCGACGCCGTGGAGGCTGTTGCCCTGGCGATGCGCCAGCAAGGCGAAAGCTGCGGCATGCTGCCCGGAGCGGTGGGGTTCCAATGGCGCGCATTTTGGATCGGCGGATTGAGCGTGGGCCTGGTGGTGCTGCTCATCCTGTTGGCCGCGCGCGGTTGAAAAGCGCGGGCGCGGCGGTATCTCTTTCGGCGCGGCGAAGAGCGAGACGAAGCGGATGACGGAAAAGCGAGTCCTGCTGATCGTCGGTGGCGGCATCGCCGCCTACAAGAGCCTCGAGCTCGTCCGTCTACTGAGCAAAGCCAGCATCGCGGCGCGCGCTGTGCTCACCACCGCGGGCGCCCATTTCGTGACACCGCTAAGCCTCGGCGCGCTGACGGAAGACAAAGTCTATCAAGATCTCTTCTCGCTGACCGACGAAGCCGAGATGGGACATATCGAGCTTTCACGCGCCGCCGATCTCATTGTCGTGGCGCCGGCCACGGCCGATCTCATGGCCAAGGCGGCCAACGGGCTCGCCTCCGATCTCGCCTCCACCACGCTGCTGGCGACGGATAAGCCCGTGCTGATGGCGCCGGCGATGAATGTCCGCATGTGGCTGCACCCGGCGACACAGCGCAATGCCGCGCGCCTCGCGACGGACGGTGTGCGCTTCATCGGCCCCGACGAGGGCGCGATGGCGTGCGGCGAGTTCGGCCCCGGCCGCATGGCCGAGCCCGCGGCGATCGCAGAGGCGATCCTGGATTTCTACGTCGCGAAAGAGATCGGCGCGGCGCTCGCCGGCAAGCACGTGATCGTGACCGCGGGCCCCACGCTGGAGCCGATCGATCCAGTGCGATTCCTCTCCAATCGCTCTTCCGGCAAGCAGGGCTACGCCATCGCCGATGCGCTGGCGCGCCTGGGGGCTGACGTCACGCTCGTCACAGGACCCGTTGCCGCCGCCCCGCCACCGAACGTGCGCACGGTGCGGATCGAAACGGCGGCGGAAATGCTTGCAGCATGCGAAAGCGCGCTTCCGGCGGATGCGGCGGTGTGCGTCGCCGCCGTCGCCGATTGGCGGCCGGATCACAAGGGCGGCGTGAAGCTCAAAAAGGACGCCGCGGGCGCGCCGCCGGCGCTTTCGCTTACAGAAAATCCCGACATCCTCGCCACGCTCTCTAAGCCGGGCGCACGCCGCCCCAAGCTTGTGGTCGGCTTCGCGGCGGAAACCGATCACGTCGAGGATTACGCCAAGGCGAAGCTCGCGAAGAAAAGCTGCGACTGGATCGTCGCCAACGACGTCTCCGGCGACGTGATGGGCGGCGACCAAAACGAAGTGGCGATCATTTCCGCGCAAGGCGTCGAACGCTGGCCCCGCATGGGCAAATCGCAAGTGGCGGTGAAGCTCGCCGCCGCGATTGCCCGTGCGCTTGGCTGACCGCCACGCTCAGTTGTGGCGGTGGCGCCAATCGCGATGCCCGCGATAATGATAAGCAGGCCCCGGACGATAATAGCGCGGTGCGGCACGATAGGTTGGCGCGTAGCGATACGCCGGCGGCGCGTACCCCTGATAATAGGGCCGGCTGTAATAGGCGGCGCCATAATAGGCGGTCCCGTAACTCGGGCGATAACCAGGGTAGTCGTAATAGGCGCATCCCGAAACCGCGATCGCCGCGATCGCGATGACGGCCAACGTGCGCACAATCTGGCGACGCATCGGAAGTTCCTCCGCTTCGCCCCTCGCCTCTCCAATCTAGAGTCTTGACATTCGCCGCGCCACCCTGGCGGCACACGGTTCACGAATCCGTGCGCCGCCGATGGTCAGCGATAATACGGGCGATCGGGCGAGGCGCCGGGCCCGCCGCGCGGACCCGGCGGGTTCTCCCAATTCGTACCCGGCCCGCCAGCCGGGCCAGGGGGATTGTCGTCCCGGTCGCGGTAGCCGCCGTCATGCCGGCCAGGCCCGTAATCGCCGCGATGGCCATACCCGTAGTCGTTGTAGGCGCAGGCGGACGCCGTCAGCGCGCCTGCGAGTGCAACGCAGGCAAGAACATCGCGCAAAGGGCGAGACATATGGTTCTCCAGAATTGGTCCCTGCATTCGACCAACAAGTCCGTCGCGCCGGCGGTTCCGGCGTTCGCAGATTCGGTTTAGGCGGGGGCCATGGTCGCCATCCGTCTGAAACGCTTGCCGCACGCCGAGGGCCTGCCCCTTCCCGCCTACGAAACAGCGCATGCCGCCGGCATGGATTTGCGCGCTGCGGTGCCGGCCGGCGCGCCGGTGACCTTGGCGCCAGGCGAGCGCGCGATGGTGCCGACGGGCCTTTCCATCGCGCTGCCGGAAGGCTTCGAGGCGCAGGCCCGCCCGCGATCAGGCCTGGCGGCCAAACACGGCGTGACCTGCCTCAACGCACCCGGCACGATCGACGCCGACTATCGCGGCGAGTTGAAAGTGATCCTGATCAATCATGGGCAAGAGCCGTTTGTAATCCGGCGCGGCGAACGCATCGCCCAACTCGTCGTGGCGCCCGTCACACGCGCGGAATGGGTTGAGGTCGACGCGCTCGACGAAACCGCGCGTGGCGACGGCGGCTTCGGCAGCACCGGCCGCTAGCGCTATTTTTTGTCCCACGGCCAGAGCGGCTGCGCCGGCGCGCTCTTGCTGTCCTTGGGCCCCATTAGCGCATCGAACGCATCGTTGCGGCGGTCATCCGCCCGCGGCTTCTTCGCCGGCTTGCGCGCCGACTTGGCTTCCACGCCGTCGCCGGCGGCGGCATGCGCTTCGCCGTCGCTGTTCTGGCGCGCGTCTTCCCGCGCATTTTGGATCGCGCGGCGGAACTCGATCGGCCGCGACATCGGCGGAAACGTGATCACGCCTTCGCCCGTTCCCGTGGCGATCACTCGGCCGAAGCCGAATATCTTGCCCAGCAAGGATTGGCTCACGCGCACCTCTTCGACATTCGCCGGCGAGAATTCCTGCGTGTCGAGCGTGATCCAGCCGCGCTTCAGGATGATGCGCCGGTTGGTGACGGCGAATTCCGTCGTCATCATATGCAGCGCCGCGCCGGCGAAGATGAAGAGGCCGATCACCAGCCAACCGAGCCCGATCAGCGCCGCCCAGGCCAGCGCCCAATAGGTCGCTGGCCATTGCCCGCGCAGCAGCACCTGCTCACCGTTCGCTAGGCTCCGATCGACATATTGCACCATCGCGTCCCGTCCAAGCTTTAGCCGCGCTAAGCGCTTATAGAAGATAATCCGGCTTAGGGCGCTATTGAGGGCATGGTACATCCTGCCGCCCTGAGCAAGGAGCGAGCGCCCCGATGGCCGAAGCTTTCCAGCCCGGCCGCGGGCGCATCTATACCGACATCACCGAGACTATCGGGGACACGCCCCTCGTCCGTCTGTCGAAATTCGCCAAGGCGCACGGCGTCGAAGCGGAAATTCTCGCCAAGCTCGAATTCTTCAACCCGATCGGCAGCGTGAAGGATCGCATCGGCGCGGCGATGATCCGCCGGTTGGAGGGCGAAGGCCGGCTCGGCCCCGACTCCGTGATCGTGGAGCCCACGTCCGGCAACACTGGCATCGCGCTCGCGTTCGTGGCCGCCCAGCGCGGCTATCGGCTGATCCTGGTCATGCCGGAGACGATGTCGCATGAACGGCGCAAGATGCTGCTGCTGCTCGGCGCCGAATTGGTGCTGACGCCGGGCGCGGAAGGCATGCGCGGCGCGATTGCCAAGGCGAAGGAGATTCTCGCCAGCAATCCCAACGCCGTGATGCCGCAGCAATTCGCCAATCCGGCCAATCCCGCGATCCACAGCGAAACCACGGCCGAGGAAATCTGGCGCGATACGGGCGGCGCGCTTGATTACTTCATCGCCGGCGTCGGCACCGGCGGCACGATCACGGGCGTCGGCCATGTGTTGAAACCCCGCCTGCCGCACTTACGCATCGTGGCGGTAGAGCCTGAATCTTCGCCTGTGCTCTCCGGCGGCCGGCCGGGTCCCAATAAAATCCAAGGCATCGGCGCGGGCTTCATCCCCGACATTCTGGACACGCGCGTCTATGACGAGGTGGTGCGCGTTACGGCGGAGGAATCCTTCGAGTTGGCGCGCGAGGCGGCGCGCCTGGAAGGCGTGCCGGGCGGGATCTCTTCCGGCGCGGCGTTGGCGGCGGCGCTGAAGGTCGGCGCACGCCCAGAAGCGCGCGGCAAGCGCCTCGTGGTGATCATCCCAAGCTTCGCGGAGCGCTACCTCTCGACCGCCCTTTTCGAAGGACTTTGAGAACTCAGCTCTCGAAGGCGGCGGGCGGCAGGTCCAGCGCGGCGGCGCCGGCGGTCGCCGCGGCGGCCAATGCCGGCGCGTGCGCCAACACCTGCTCGGCATAGAAACGCTGCAGCGGCGCGCGGCTACGCGCCAGCAGCCAGCCGCCCAGCACATCGCCCCAGAGCGTGAGATAAGCCGAGGCGCCGGCCAGCGAGTCCGGCCCCTGATGCGCGCGCATCCATTCCGTCGCATCGCGCAGCGCCGCCAGCGCCGGGATCAGCGCGCCTTCAGCTTCCGCCGCGATCTCCGCCAACAGCGCATTCGCGGCGGCAGGCTCGCCCGCGATCTTGCGGCCGACGAGATCAATCGCCTGCACGCCGTTCGCGCCCTCATAGATCGGAGCGATGCGCGCATCGCGATAATATTGCGCCGCTCCGGTTTCTTCGACGAAGCCCATCCCGCCATGCACCTGCACGCCGAGCGAGGCGACCTCGACGCCCACATCCGTCGACCATGCCTTGGCGATCGGCGTCAGTAGTTCCCAGCGGGCGCGGGCGGCGTCGCGGCGGTCTTCGTCATCGGCGTGGCGGCTGAGATCAGCGGCGACGCCGGCCAACAGGCAGATGCGCCGCGCCGCCGCGGTCTTCGCCTTCATCAACATCAGCATGCGGCGCACATCGGGATGATCGAAAATCGGCGCGGGATAGGCTCTGTTCCAGGCGCTGCGGCCCTGCCGCCGTTCCCGCGCATAGGCGTAGGCCTGCTGATACGCCCGCTCCGCCAGGCCGACGCCCTGCACACCCACATGCAGGCGCGCGGCGTTCATCATCACGAACATCTGCGCCAAGCCACGATTTTCCTCGCCGACCAACTCTGCGTGCGCACCCTCATAAAGCATCACGCAGGTGGGCGAGCCGTGAATGCCCAGCTTGTGCTCGATCGATCCCGGACGCAGCGTATTCGCCGCGCCCAATGCGCCGTCCGCACCAACAAGCCGCTTCGGTGCAAGAAACAACGAAATGCCGCGCACGCCGGCCGGCGCGCCGGGTGTCCGCGCAAGCACGAGATGGACGATATTGTCCGCCATGTCGTGGTCGCCCCAGGTGATGAAAATCTTCTGACCCGAAAGCCGCCAGCCGCCGGCGCCGTCCGGCTCCGCCCGCGTGATCAACGCGGCGAGATCGGAGCCAGCCTGCGGCTCCGTCAGGTTCATCGTGCCCGTCCATTCCCCGGAAACGAGTCGTGGCAGATAAAGCGTACGCTGGCGTGCGTCGGCGAAGGCGTCCAGCGCTTCGATCGCGCCCAGCGTGAGCATCGGGCACAGCGAGAATGCGGCGTTTGCCGCGTTCGCACACTCGAAAACCGCAAGTTCCAATGTCTTCGGCAGCCCCTGCCCGCCGGCGTCGGCGGGCGCGGCGAGGCTGTTCCAGCCGTCGGCCGCAAACGCGCGGTACGCCTCCGCGAAGCCCTTCGGCGCGGTGACGCGGCCGTTCTCGTAGCGCGCGCCCTCGATGTCGCCGTCACGGTTGAGCGGCGCGAGGCGCGCGGCGGCATATTCACCGGCCGCTATCAGCACCGCACGGAGCGTGTCGTCATCCAGATCGGAGAAGGCGCGCTGCGCCTGTACTTCCGCGAAGCCGGCGGCAGCGAGCGCACTCAGCAGATCGCGGATCGGAGCTTGGAATTCCATGGGTTCCCTCCGCGGCGCCGACGCACGGACGGGGTGCGCGCGCGTGCGCGCGCTGTCAAGCAACGGCGGCGCGCGCTAGCGGCGACGCTCCAGCCGCGGCGCGATATCCCAGCCGCCGCGCGTGCGGAAGCCTTCGAGGACCACATCGTCGCGCAGCAGCGCGAGAAGCCGCGCGCTGGATTCGATGAAGTCGAGAAAATCGCCGTCGCGGTCCTGAATCATCAGCGGACCATTCGGCGACAGTGGCGGTTGCAGGCGGATGATCATGGCGCTCCACGCATCCAAACGGGCCAAACGCGCCTTCGGTTTCAGGCTGGAGCGCGAATCGCACGAATTATAGTGTCACACCGGCAAGGTTAATGCCGCCTGACTGACGGCCTATCCGGCGCTCTATTCCCCTCCGGCGCGAGCGCGCCCACCGGCGCGGCGCCCGCGCGCACAATTCGAGCGTAAACAACGTCATCCGCTAGAATTCGACGTCGAGCTCTTGCAAGTCTTCCGGCTCAACCATTGCCGCCTCGATCCATTCCACCATTGGCGGCCATGTGAGGATCGTCCTGCAGTACGCGGCGGAATGCTTGTCGAGCGCCACGTCATACGTCCGAAAGCGCGAGCAAACTGGCGCGTACATTGCGTCCGCCATCGTCGGCTGCCCGAACAGGAACGGGCCGCCGTAGATTTCCAGGCAATCGCGCCAGATCTCGGTGATTCGGTCGATATCCGGGCGGGCGCCGGCGAACACTTTGTAATTTGGATGGCGCGCCTTCACGTTCATTGGCAGCGCCGCGCGCAGATTGGCGAAGCCGGAATGCATCTCGCCGCAGATCGAGCGGCAATGCGCGCGCGCCTTTCGTTCCGTTGGCAGCAGGCCGGCCTTGGGCTTCATCTCCGCCAAATATTCCGCGATCGCCAGCGTGTCCCAGATGCGCGCACCGTCATGCTCCAGCGTCGGAACCAGGAAGGACGGCGAAAGCAGCAGCAATTCGGCCCGGGCGTTCGGATCGTCCGCCGGGACTTGGCGCTCCTCGAAGGCCAGACCAGCCATGCGGCAGAGCAGCCAGCCGCGCAGCGACCACGATCCATAGTTTTTGCTCGCAATCGTCAGAATCGCTGCGCCCGCCCCGGCCATGATCAAGTTTGCCTCATTTTGCGCCTGATAGCCGCGGACATAGGCGGCTGGGGCGCGTGACAGGCGGATCATCTCGCGGCCCGCCGGAAAGGCAACTAGGGTTCTGTCCCTCGGCGGGGTTTCGCGCGGTCGTGCTGTAGTTAGGCTA
>JBFWWB010000094.1:0-11530 GCA_050246435.1 Hyphomonadaceae bacterium | reverse complement strand
GCGAGCGCCGGTCCCGGCGCGTGGCGGTTCAGATCGAACAGGATCGCGCCTTCGGCGGCGAACACATCGAGTGCGGTATAGCGAAACCCCGCCAGCCGCATCAGATCGCGCAACAGGCCGCCGCGTCCGGCCGAAGCGATGACCGCGTCCGCTTCGGCAGGCGGCGCGGGGGCGAGGCGCTTGGCGTAGTATTCCAGAAAAGAGCGGCAGGCCGCCTCGATGCTGCCCCCGCTCAACTCGCTGAGGCCGATGTCGCAGACGGTCGCTCCCGGCGCCAGCAGGCCCGCCTCGGTGAAGCCGATGATCCGCTCCAGATTTTTTGCCCCAGCCGCCACGAAACCCCTCATAGAAGCCGGCGAGCCGGCGCTCCTGCACAGGCGTTGCGCCGCTTGATGGGCGCAACGGCCGCTGCGGGCATGCGCCCTCTTGAACACGCGGGGCAAATCGGCCACCAACGCGCGCGACCTGGGATGGGTGATGACGAAAATCGTCGTTGACGGCAAGGAATTGGACGTTCCGCCCGAATACACGCTGCTGCAGGCGTGCGAGGCGGCGGGCGCGGAGATTCCGCGCTTCTGCTACCACGAGCGGTTGTCCATCGCCGGCAATTGCCGCATGTGCCTGATCGAGGTGAAGGGCGCGCCCAAGCCCGTCGCCTCCTGCGCCCAGCAGGTGAAGGATCAGCCTCCCAGCCGGGACGGCAGCCCGCCCACCTTCATCACCAATTCCGCGCTGGTCGAAAAGGCCCGTCACGGCGTGATGGAATTCCTGCTCATCAACCACCCGCTCGATTGCCCGATCTGCGATCAGGGCGGCGAGTGCGATCTGCAGGATCAGGCGCTGGCCTATGGCCGCGCCGGCTCGCGCTTCGCCGAGAACAAGCGCGCCGTCGAAGACAAGAATATGGGCCCGCTCGTCGCCACGAGCATGAACCGCTGCATCCAGTGCACGCGCTGCGTCCGCTTCGTGACGGAAGTGGCGGGCGCTGCCGAGATCGGCGCGGTCTGCCGCGGCGAGGACATGGAGATCACGACCTATTTGGAAAGCGCGTTGACGAGCGAGCTTTCGGCCAATGTCGTCGATCTCTGCCCGGTCGGCGCGCTGACCTCCAAGCCCTACGCCTTCAATGCCCGTCCGTGGGAATTGGCGAAAACCGAAACCATCGATGTGATGGATGCGCTGGGCAGCAATATCCGCCTCGATGCGCGCAATCAGGAAATCCTGCGCTGCCTGCCGCGCGTGAACGAGGCGGTCAACGAGGAATGGATTTCCGATAAGACGCGCCACGCGGTCGACGGCTTGCGCCGCCAGCGCCTCGATACGCCCTACATTCGCGAGAACGGCCGGCTGCGCAAAGCGGGCTGGCAGGAGGCCCTGGCGCGCACGGCTGAGGCGCTCTCCAAGGACGCCGGCAAAATCGGCGCGATCGCCGGCGATCTGGCATGCGCGGAAAGCATGAAGGCGACGCTCGATCTGCTGCGCGGGCGCGGCGTCGCCAATTTGGATTGCCGGCCGGATGGCGCGAAGCTGGGCGGTCCGCGCGCGTCTTATCTGTTCAACTCCACGATCGCGGGGATCGACGAAGCGGACGTGATCCTGCTCGTCGGGACCAATCCGCGCTGGGAAGCGCCGGTGCTCAATGCGCGGCTGCGCCGGGCGTGGCTGCGCGGGGCGCGCATCGGCGTCGTCGGCGAGGCGCTCGATCTCAATTACCGCTACGAGCATCTGGGCGATCGGCCTGCAACGCTCACCGGCGGCGGCGATTTCCTGAAGGCGCTGAAGGCGGCGGCGAAGCCGCTGGTGATCGTTGGCCAGGGCGCGCTGGCGCGCGATGACGGCGCCCAGGTGCTGCGCGCGGCGGCTTCGCTGGCGAAAGCCGGCGACGGCTGGAACGGCTTCAACGTGCTGCATCACGCCGCTGGGCGCGTTGCGGGGCTCGATCTCGGCTTCCTGCCGGGCCCGGATACCGGACAAGGCGGCGGGCTGGATGCGGCGGGCATGATCGATGCGGCGCGCTTCGGGCGGCTCGAAACGCTGCTGCTGCTGGGCGTCGATGAGATCGAGCTGCCGCCGGCCGGCGCGTCGACCGTCATCTATATCGGCAGCCACGGCGACCGCGGCGCCGCCCGCGCCGATATCGTGCTGCCCGGGGCGGCTTATTCCGAGAAGGACGCCACCTGGGTGAACACAGAGGGCCGCGTGCAATACGCCCAGCGCGCGGTGTTCCCGAAGGGCGAGGCGCGCGAGGATTGGACGATCCTGCGCGCGCTTTCGGCGCAGATGGGTGCGCCTCTTCCGTACGACACTCTGGCTCAGCTGCGTGCGAAGATGATCGCCGATCACCCGACGTTCGGGGCCGTGGATTATGCGCCGGGCGGCCTCGAGGCGGCCGATCTCGCCGCCTTCGGCGCCGCAGGGGCGATGAGCGATGCGCCATTCCAGGCGCCGATCCGCGATTTCTATTTCACCAACCCCATCGCGCGCGCCAGCAAGATCATGGCGGAATGCGCGAAAGCTTATCGCGCTGCGTTGAACGCGCCGGCGGCGGTGGTGGCGGAGTAGGCGATGGCTGGGCTCATCCGCGATTGGGGACCGATCCTCGGCTTCTGGGGCGGCGTCGGCCAGATCCTGCTGATCATGGTCATGCTGCTGCTGAGCCTGGCCTTTCTGCTGCTGTTCGACCGCAAGGTCTGGGCGGCGGTGCAGATCCGCAAGGGCCCGAACGTGGTCGGGCCGTTCGGTCTGCTGCAGAGCTTCGCGGACTTCCTGAAATTCGTGCTCAAGGAGATCGTGATCCCGGCGGGCGCGAACAAAACCGTCTTCATTCTTGCTCCGCTCATCACCTTCACCTTGGCGTTCGCGGCCTGGGCCGTGGTGCCGATCGCGCCCGGCTGGGTGATCTCCGACATCAACGTCGGCATCCTCTACCTGTTCGCGATCTCCTCGCTCGGCGTCTACGGCATCATCATGGGCGGCTGGGCGAGCAATTCGAAATACCCGTTCCTCGGCGCGCTGCGCTCAGCGGCGCAAATGGTGAGCTACGAGGTCTCGATCGGCTTCGTCATCATCACCGTGCTGTTGCTGGTGGGCTCGCTCAATCTCAGCACCATCGTGGCGCACCAGGCCGCCGGCATCTGGGCCTGGCACGGCCTCATGATCTTCGATGCGCGGCTCTACCCCGAAGGCGCCGTCGTCGGCGCCATCATGTTCGCGATGATGGTGGTGTTCTTCGTGTCCGCGCTGGCGGAAACGAACCGCCCGCCCTTCGACCTGCCCGAGGCGGAAAGCGAGCTCGTGGCGGGCTATCAGGTGGAGTATTCCTCCACGCCCTATCTGCTCTTCATGATCGGGGAATATCTGAACATCGTGCTCATGTGCGCGATGATCAACATCCTGTTCCTCGGCGGCTGGCACCTGCCCTGGGGGCCGGTGACCAATCCGTTCCTGGGCTTCATCGTGTTCTACGTGAAGATATGGATCATGTTCTTCATGTTCGCGATGGTGAAGGCGATCGTGCCACGCTACCGCTACGATCAGCTCATGCGCCTGGGCTGGAAAATCTTCCTGCCCGCCACCCTGGTCGCTGTCGCTGTGGTCGCGGGCTATGTCGCCTATTACGGGCGCCCGGCGCTGGCCGGTTAGGAGAGGGTGATGCGTCGTTTCTTTCAGGCGATCCGCGGGGCGCTGCTGCTGGATTTCCTCGGCGCCTTCGTGCTGGGGATGCGCTACTTCTTCCGCCGCAAGCCGACGGTGAACTACCCCTTCGAGAAGGGACCGCTCTCCCCCCGATTCCGCGGCGAACATGCGCTGCGCCGCTATCCCAACGGCGAAGAACGCTGCATCGCCTGCAAGCTGTGCGAGGCGATCTGCCCGGCCCAGGCGATCACCATCGAAGCCGAGCCTCGCGCCGACGGAAGCCGCCGCACCACGCGCTACGACATCGACATGGTGAAATGCATCTATTGCGGCTTCTGCCAGGAGGCTTGCCCGGTGGACGCCATCGTCGAGGGGCCGAATTTCGAGTTCGCGACCGAGACGCGCGAAGAGCTTTATTACGACAAGGAACGCCTGCTCGCGAACGGCGACCGCTGGGAACGCGAGATCGCGAAGAATCTGGAACAGGACGCGCCGTTCCGGTAGGCGCGCGCCGCGGCCGCGGCGGGGCGGCTTGTGAGCCAATTCGCCCCGGCTAGCGCTGCTGGCCTTGGGGCTGGAGGGCCGCTAAAAGCGGCGAATCATGCGGGGTTTCCCGCTGGGGCTGAGGGACGATGACGCTCGAGGCGGTAGCCTTCTACGTGCTGTCGGCGATCGCCGTGATGGCGGCGTTTGCGGTCGTCGCGGCGCGCAATCCCGTGCACTCAGTGCTGTTCCTGATCCTCGTTTTCTTCAACGCGGCGGGCCTCTTCGTGCTGCTGCGGGCGGAATTCCTCGCGATGTTGCTGGTCGTCGTCTATGTCGGCGCGGTCGCGGTGCTCTTTCTGTTCGTCGTGATGATGCTCGACGTCGATTTCGTGGAGCTGAAGCAGGGCTTCCTGCGCTACATGCCGCTGGGCGCGGTGGTGGCGCTCCTCCTGATGGGGCAGCTGGCGCTCGTCGCTGGCGCGTGGAGCGATCCCGGCGCCTCGATCGCGCCGGCGCGCGCGGGCGCCACGAACGCGCAGGCGCTGGGCGATGTGCTCTACACGAATTACCTGGTGCTGTTTCAGCTGTCGGGTCTGGTGTTGTTCGTGGCCATGGTCGGCGCGGTCGTGCTCACCTTGCGCCACCGTCCTAACGTGAAGCGCCAGGACGTCGCCGCTCAGGTCGGCCGCCGGCGCAGTGAAGGCGTCGAACTGAAGGACGTGAAGTCCGGCCAAGGCCTGGGCTAGGGGAGGGGCTGGTGGAGATCGGGCTCGCGCATTTCATCACGGTCGGCGCCGCACTGTTCACGATCGGGGTGTTCGGCATCTTCGTGAACCGCAAGAATGTGATCGTGCTGCTCATGTCGATCGAACTCGTGTTGTTGGCGGTGAATGTGAATTTCGTCGCCTTCTCGCGCTTCCTCGGCAACATCGAGGGCCAGGTGTTCGCGATGTTCATCCTGACGGTGGCGGCGGCCGAGGCGGCCGTCGGCCTCGCCATCCTCGTCACCTATTTCCGCAACCGCGGCGATATCGCGGTTGAAGACCTCAACCTGATGAAGGGCTGAGGCATGATCGAGCCGATCATCGTCCTGGGGCCGCTGGCGGCCGCCGCGGTCGCAGGCCTGCTGCAGAAGCGGATCGGCGATGTCGCCGCGATGGCGTTGACGACCGGGGCGGTGTGCCTGGCCGCGCTGCTCTCGATCTATGTGTTCGTCGACTACGCGTTCATGGGCGGGGCTGCGCGCACGATCACGCTCTTCCCGTTCATCGACGTGGCGGGCTTCACCTCCACCTGGTCGATCCGGATCGACACGCTCTCGGCGGTGATGCTCGTCGTCGTCACCGGCGTGTCGAGCCTCGTGCACATCTATTCCATCGGCTACATGGCCGAGGATCCCCATCGCGCGCGCTTCTTCTCGTATCTGAGCTTCTTCACGTTCGCGATGCTGGCGCTCGTCACCGCGAACGACTTCCTGCAGATGTTCTTCGGCTGGGAGGGCGTGGGCGTCGCCTCCTATCTGCTGATCGGCTTCTGGTACGATCGCCGCAGCGCGAACGATGCCGCGATCAAGGCGTTCGTCGTCAACCGCGTCGGCGATTTCGGTTTCGCGCTCGGCATCATGGCCTGCTTCTGGGCCTACGGCTCGATAGAGTTCGATAAGGTGTTCGCCGCCGCCGCCGCCAACCCGGGCATGACGTTCGCCTTGGGCGGCTATCAGCTGCCGATGATCGAAGTGATCTGCGTGCTGCTGTTCATCGGCGCGATGGGCAAGAGCGCGCAATTCTTCCTGCACACCTGGCTGCCGGACGCGATGGAGGGACCGACGCCGGTCTCCGCGCTGATCCATGCCGCCACGATGGTGACGGCCGGCGTGTTCATGGTGAGCCGCTGTTCCGCTCTCTACGAGATGGCGCCTTACGCTTCCGGGATCGTCACCATCCTGGGCGCAGCTACCGCCTTCTTCGCGGCGACCGTGGGCGTCGCCCAGAACGACATCAAACGCGTCATCGCCTATTCGACGTGCTCGCAGCTCGGCTACATGTTCTTCGCCGCCGGCGTGGGCGCCTACAACGTGGCGATGTTCCATCTATTCACGCACGCCTTCTTCAAGGCGCTTTTGTTCCTCGGTGCGGGCTCCGTGATCCACGGCATGCACCACGAACAAGACATGCGCGCGATGGGTGGCCTGCGGAAATACATGCCCGTCACCTTCGCAATGATGCTCATCGGCACGCTGGCGCTGATCGGTTTCGGCATCCCGGGCACGCCGTTCGGCCTGGCCGGCTTCTTCTCGAAGGACGCCGCGATCGAGTCCGCGTTCGCGGCGGGCGAGGCGGGGCGCATTGGCGGGCAGCTCGCGTTCTGGGCCGGCATTAGCGCCGCCTTTCTGACGAGCTTCTATTCCTGGCGACTCGCTTTCATGACGTTTGAGGGCGCGCTGCGGGGCCCTGCCGCGCTGGCGGGCGAGCGCGGCGGCCACGCCGGGCATGACGACCCTGGCCACGATGATCACGGGCATGACGATCATGCTCATCATGAACACGGGCACACGCCGCACGAATCGCCGTGGATCATGCTGGGCCCGCTAGTCGTGCTGGCGATCGGCGCGGTGTTCGCAGGCGTTGTGTTCGCGCCCTTCTTCATCGGCGGTCACGCGGAGGATTTCTGGCGCCACGCAGTGGTGCTGCCGCACGGCGAGGGCCACGGCGAAGGCGGCGAAGCGCATCACCCGCCGGCTTGGGTGGTGTGGGCGCCGCTGATCGTCACCGCGGCGGGTTTCCTGCTCGCGGTGCTCGTCTATCTGCTGAACCAGGGGCTGGGCGCCAGAATCGCGAAAGCGGCCGGGCCGCTGCACGCCTTCCTCTACAACAAGTGGTATTTCGACGAACTCTACGACCTTGTGTTCGTGAAGGGGGCTCGCGCGCTGGGCGATCTGTTCTGGAAGGTCGGGGATCAGAAAGTGATCGACGGTCTGGGGCCGAACGGCATCGCCTGGCTGGCGCGCTTTTCCGGCCGGCAGGTGCGTAAGGTCCAGACCGGCTATCTCTATCATTACAGCTTCCTGATGCTGTTCGCCGTCGTCGCCATCGGCGCCTTCGCGCTGTGGCGCGTGGGTGCGTTCTACAACCTGGCGCTGCCGGGCCTGGGAGGCGGCTGATGGACAACCTCCCCTGGCTTTCGATCATCACTTTCCTGCCGGCGTTCGGTGCGCTCCTGCTGATGGTGTCGCGCGCGGCCTCGCCCGGCGCCGATCCGGGGCTCGACCGCGGCGCGCGCTATGTGGCGCTCGTCTTCACGGTGCTGACCCTCATCGCCACGCTGATCGCATTGGCGCAGTTCGATTGGCGGATCGCGGATTATCAGCTGGTCGAGCGCCGCCAATGGGCAAGCTGGCTCGAATACCATCTGGGGGTGGACGGCATCTCGATGTCGCTCATCGTGCTGACGGCGGCGCTGCTGCCGATCTGCATTCTGGCGAGCTGGTCGATCGACAAGCAGGTCGCGTCCTACATGACGCTGTTCCTGATCCTGGAAACCACGCTGTTGGGCGTCTTCGCTTCGCTCGACATCGTGCTGTTCTACGTCTTCTTCGAAGGCGGCCTCATTCCGATGTTCATCCTGATCGGGGTGTGGGGCGGGCAGCGGCGCATCTATGCAGCGTTCAAATTCTTTCTCTACACGCTGCTGGGCTCGATCCTGATGCTGGTGGCGCTGGTGGTCATGGCGATCACGGCCGGCACCACGAGCATTCCTGATCTCACCGCGTTCAAGTTCAGCCCCGCCTTGCAATATTGGTGTTGGCTCGCCTTCTTCGCGTCGTTCGCGGTGAAGATGCCGATGTGGCCGGTCCACACTTGGCTTCCCGATGCGCACGTCGAGGCGCCGACGGCGGGCTCCGTCGTGCTGGCGGCGATCCTGCTGAAGCTTGGCGGGTACGGCTTCCTGCGCTTCTCGCTGCCGATGTTCCCCTGGGCGTCGCATTATTTCGCGCCGCTGGTGTTCGCCTTGTCGGTGATCGCGATCGTCTACACCTCGCTCGTCGCCTTCCGGCAGACCGACATCAAGAAGCTGATCGCCTATTCCTCCGTCGCCCATATGGGTTTCGTCACGATGGGCATCTTCGCAGGCACCACGCAGGGCCTGCAGGGCGCGATGTTCCAGATGCTGTCGCACGGGGTGATCTCGGGCGCGCTCTTCCTCTGCGTCGGCGTCATCTATGATCGCATGCACACGCGCGAGATCGCGTTCTATGGCGGGTTGGTGAACCGGATGCCGGTGTATGCCGCGATCCTCGCGCTCTTCACCCTGGGCAACGTGGGCCTGCCGGGCACGAGCGGCTTTCCCGGCGAAATCCTCACCATGACGGGCGTGTTCGGCGTCAATCCGTGGATCGCTGCGGGCGCCTGCACGGGCGTGATCCTCTCGGCCGTCTACGCGCTCACGCTCTATCGGAAGGTGGCGCTCGGCACGATCGAAAACCCGAAGCTCGCCGGCATCGCCGATCTCGATGCGCGCGAGTGGATCATCTTCGTGCCGCTGGTGCTGGCGACGCTCTGGATGGGCCTTGCGCCGGCGGGCGTGCTCGATTTCACCAAGGCCTCGATCGAAGGCGTGCAGCAACTTTATCAGGCGGGCGCGCAGCCATGAGCCCGGTCCAGGATCTTCTGTTCAGCCTTTCATGGGCGCAGTCCGAGGCGCTGCTGGCGGGTCTCGCGCTCGTCACCGCGGTGCTCGGCGCCTATCTGGGCGATCGCTGGGCGCAGCCGCTGGCGTGGCTCGCGGCGCTTGGAATGGTCGGCGCGGGTGTGCTGGCGCTGCTGTACCGGCCCGCCGAGCCGCTCGAAATCTTTTCCGGCGCACTGACCGTTGATGCTTTCGGCGCTTTCGTGAAGGCGTTGATGGCGTTCGCCGCGGCGGCGACTCTGCTGCTCGGTGCGGATTATTTCGCGAAGGGGCCCGATCGCCGCTTCGAATTCGCCGTGCTCACCTTGCTATCGACGCTCGGCTTCTTCGTGATGGCCGGCGCGAACAATCTGATCGCGCTCTATATCGGCCTCGAACTGCAAAGCCTTGCGGCCTACGTGCTCGCCGCCTTCCGGCGGGACGACGCGCGTTCGAGCGAAGCGGGCCTCAAATATTTCGTCCTGGGCGCGCTTTCCTCCGGCATCCTGCTCTACGGCGCCTCGATGATCTACGGCTTCGCCGGGTCGATCGAGTTTTCGCGCATCGTGGAAAGCGCGCACGCCGGCGATGTCGGCGTCACGTTCGGTCTGGTGTTCCTGATCTGCGGGCTGGCGTTCAAGCTCTCCGCCGCGCCCTTCCACATGTGGACGCCCGACGTTTACGAGGGCGCGCCCACGCCGGTCACCGCGCTGTTCGCATCCGCGCCAAAGTTCGCAGCCGCCGCCCTCATCATCCGCGTGCTCTATGCGCCTTTTGGCGACATGATCGCGGACTGGAGCCAGGTGATCCAGGCGATCGCCGCGCTCTCTCTGGCGGTGGGAACCTTCGCAGCCTTGGTGCAGACGAACATCAAGCGTCTGATGGCGTATTCCTCGATCGCAAACATGGGCTACGTGCTCATGGGAATCGCGGCCGGCGGGCAGGCGGGTGCTGCTTCGGCGCTCATCTATCTGGCCTTCTATGCGCCCGCGACCATCGGCGCCTTCGCGATCATCCTGGCGATGCGCCGCGATGGCCAATTGGTGGAGCGCATTTCCGACCTGGCGGGCCTCGCCGCACGTCAGCCGTGGCGCGCCGTCGTGCTCACCGTGTTGTTCTTCTCGCTCGCGGGCATCCCGCCTCTGGCCGGCTTCTTCGGCAAATTTTACGTGTTCAAGGCCGCGCTCGATGCGCAGCTCTATGCGCTCTCGATACTGGCTGCGCTGGCGACGGTGGTGGGCGCGGGCTATTATCTCTGGATCATCAAGACGGTGTGGTTTGATGCGCCGGCGCCCGCGTTTGAGCGCGCGAGCGCCACGATTGTCGCGGTGGCGACTTTGGCGACGGTGCTGACCTTTCCCGTGCTGGTGGTGATGCTGGGCTCGTTCGAGGCGTGGGCGAACCAGGCGGCCGCGCCATTCTGAGCGCGAGATGATCGAGGCCCGCGCGCCGCTTTTGATCTTCGAAGAGATCGATTCCACGAACGAAGAGGCGCGCCGGCGCGCGGCGTCCAGCGATGCAGGCCCGGTGTTCCTGCTGGCGCGCCGCCAGACGGCGGGGCGCGGCCGGCGCGGGCGCAGCTGGACGACGCTGCCGGGCAATCTGTTCCTCACCTATCTGGGCGCGACCGCGCATCCGCCGGCCATGATCGCCTTGCTCGGCTTCGCTGCGGGACTGGCGCTTTGGGACTTCTGCGAGAGCGTGGCCCCTGGCCGGGCGCGCCTCAAATGGCCGAACGATCTGCTGCTCGATGGCGCCAAGGCGGCCGGCGTGCTGCTCGAATCCGGCGCGATGGAGGACGAACGCAATTGGTTCGCTGTCGGCGTCGGTTTCAATCTGGCGGGGGCTCCCGGCGACGCAGGGCAGCCTGCGGCCGCGCTGCGCGATGTGCTGGCGACCGAGACGGTCCCGCCGCCGCCGGAGGCCGTCGCGACCGATTTCGCCGCGCGGTTAGCCGGATGGGCGGCGATCCTGGAGCGCGACGGGTTCGCGCCGCTGCGCACGGCCTGGGCGAAGGCGGCGCACGGCCTCGGCGGCCCGGTTGCGATCGATCTGGGCGGCGAGCGCATCGCCGGGCGCGCGCTGGGCCTTTCCGCTGCCGGCGAGTTCGAGATCGAAACGGAAGCCGGCGTTCGCCGCATCGCCGCTGGCGACCTATACTTTCCGCCCGCCACGGCTTGATGAGGCGCCCATGCTGCTCGCGATCGATGTCGGCAACACTAACACCAAATTCGCCGTCCACGATGGTTCGGAATGGCGCGCGCAATGGCGCGCCTCCACCGATTCCACGCGCACGGCTGATGAATACGCGCCGTGGCTGGCGCAGCTCATGACCATCGTCGACCTGAAACTTTCCGACCTTTCAGCCTGCATCATCTCCACGGTCGTGCCGCAAGCGCTGTTCAACCTGCGCAATCTTTCGCGGCGTTATCTCAACAGCGAACCGATGGTGATCGGCGAGGATGGCCTCAAGCTCGGTATCGACATCCGCATCGACAAGCCGAGCGAGGCGGGGGCCGACCGGCTGGTCAACGCCGTGGGCGCCTATATCACCTATGGGGGACCCGCGATCGTGATCGACAGCGGCACCGCCACCACGTTCGACATCGTAGCCGCCGATGGCGCCTTCGAAGGCGGCATCATCCTGCCGGGGATCAATCTGTCCCTGCAGGCGCTGCACGACGCCGCCGCCCGCCTGCCGCGCGTGGAGATTCGCGATCCTGGCTGCGTCATCGGCAAGGAC
>JBFWWB010000093.1:0-11630 GCA_050246435.1 Hyphomonadaceae bacterium | reverse complement strand
CAGCAGCGCACCCCGGCCCCGCTTTTCGGCCTCGAGATCGGCAGCCAGCGCCTCGGGCACGGTCTCCCCGATGGCGTGCTTGTTCAGGTCCTGCAGATTGGGCAGGCCTTCGAGAAACAGGATGCGTTTGATGAGCGCATCGGAATGCTTCATCTCGCAGATGGATTCTTCGTAGGTCTTCTTGCCGAGCCGGCCATAACCCCAGCTGTCGAACATCCGCGCGTGCAGGAAATATTGATTGACGCTGGTCAGTTCGTTCGTGAGGCAGGCATTGAGCTTCTTGATGACGTCCGCATCGCCTTGCATGGCTAGAATCTCCCGAGCATGCCGCCCGGCAGACCCTTTCCCCTCAGACGGCTTCCGTCAAGCCATTGAAACTATTTGCGATTGCATCGCTGTTGCGGATGCGGGCGGCAATGTCCGCCAAGCAGCGGCCGCACTGGGGAGCGACGCCGCAGGCGCGGTGCACGGCGGCCGGTTTGCGCGCGCCGCTGCGGATCGCGGCGTCCACCCGACGCTCGTTCACCCCATTGCAGTTGCACACGTACATGCCTAACCGCCCACTCTTCGTAGTTGCGACGCATTCTCGTCTAGCATGTCGCCGCGCTTTTGCAACTGATTTGCAAAGTACGCGCCGCGCCCTTTTGGCCCAGGCAGCTTCACGCTAAGGGAGCGGCCCCGTCTTTGATCCAGATCATGCCCTCGACGCCCACGAAACCGGCCAGAAGCGCCCGCCCCGCCCCGTCCGTCGGCGTCGTCAGCCTCGGCTGCCCGAAGGCCCTGGTGGATAGCGAACGCATCCTCACCCGCCTGCGGGCGGAGGGCTATGCCGTCTCCTCTTCCTATGAAGGGGCGGACCTGGTGCTGGTGAACACCTGCGGCTTCCTCGATAGCGCGCGCGACGAAAGCCTCGAAGCCATCGGCGAGGCGCTCGCGGAAAACGGGCGCGTCATCGTCACCGGCTGCCTGGGCGCGGAAGCCTCGCTCATCCAGGAGGCCCATCCCGCCGTGCTGGCGGTCACCGGGCCGCACCAATACGAAGCCGTGCTCGACGCCGTGCACGCCCACCTGCCCCCCGCACACGATCCGTACGTCGATCTGATGCCGCCGCAGGGCCTTCGGCTGACGCCGCGCCACTACGCCTATCTCAAGATCTCCGAGGGATGCGACAATCGCTGCTCCTTCTGCATCATCCCGCAATTGCGCGGCGATCTCGCGTCACGCCCCGCTGGCGCGGTGATGCGCGAGGCCGAAGCGCTGGCGAAGGCGGGCGTGAAGGAATTGCTCGTCATCAGCCAGGACACGTCCGCCTATGGGCGCGATCTCAAATATACCGAGAGCCCGTGGCGCGGCGCGCCGTTGAAGGCGAAATTCCAGGATTTGAGCGAGGCGTTGGGCGCGCTTTCATCCGAGTTCGGCATCTGGACGCGCCTGCATTACGTCTACCCCTACCCACACGTCGACGCGGTGATCCCGCTGATGGCGGAAGGTAAAATCCTGCCTTACCTCGACATTCCGTTTCAGCACGCCTCCCCGCGCGTGCTGAAGGCGATGCGCCGCCCGGCGAACCAGGAAAAGCAGCTCGCGCGCATCCAGGCGTGGCGGAAAATCTGCCCCGATCTCACCATTCGCTCCTCCTTCATCGTCGGCTTCCCCGGCGAAACGGAGGAGGATTTCGAGATGCTGCTCGATTTCATCGACGAAGCCGGCATCGACCGCGCCGGCTGCTTCAAATACGAAAACGTCGCCGGCGCGGCATCGCGTGAGCTGGACGATCATCTCGATCAAGACGAAATTGACGAACGCCACGAGCGCTTCATGGACGCCCAGATGCGCCTGGCAGACGTGCGCGCGCAAACGATGGTCGGGCGAACGATCGACGTGCTCGTCGATGAATATGACGACGAGGAAGGCGTGTTCCTCGCGCGCTCGAAAGCCGATGCGCCGGAGATCGACGGAATCGTACATGTGAGAGGCGCAACGCAGGTCGGCGAGTTCGCCTGCGTGCGCATCACGGAAGCCGAAGGCCATGTCCTGCGCGGAACGCCCGCGACCAAACCGTGAGAGTGAACGCATGGCGAAATTCGTTTGCGGCCTGAACCAATCGCTCGACGGCTTCATCGATCATGACGGCATGGCGCCCAGCGCCGCACTGTTTCGGCATTTCATCGAAGAAGTGCGCAGCCTCGGCGGCAGCGTGTACGGCCGGCGCATGTACGTGACGATGCGTTATTGGGACGATGAGCATCCCGAATGGAGCCCCACGGAGCGCGAGTACGCCGAAGCATGGCGGCGGCAACACAAATGGGTCGTCTCGCGCACGCTGCAGTCGGTCGGCCCCAACGCCACCTTGGTGGCGAACGATCTCGAAGCGACGATGCGCGAAGTGAAGGCGGCGCATGCCGGGGAGTTTGAAATCGCCGGGCCTGCGCTGGCACAGAGCCTTGCTCAGTTCGGCCTGATCGACGAATACCGGCTCTACCTCCATCCCGTCACGCTCGGGCGCGGCAAGCCTTTCTTCGCGGCGCCGCCCCCGCCCCTGCGTCTCGAAAGCTTCGAGCGCATGGACGACGCGGTGATCCGCTTGAGCTACGCGCCCATCTGATCGCGCCGCCGCTGCAGGCTAATCCTCTAAGGTGAGCGTCCCCCTCGGGGGCAGACGCCCCATCCGCTGCGCCAGACGCACCAAATCCGCCCGGCTGTTGATCGCGCAATAATCGGTGCGGAGGATGGAGAGCGCGCCGCCACTCCGCACGCGATCGGCGGGGCATTTGGATTGCAGCACGCTGAATGATTTGACCGTTTGTTCGGAGGGTTCACGGCTGAACAGAAGATAGTCGCTGCCGGGACGCGCGCCCATTTGCAGCGCCCATGCTTCCACCGCGCCGCCATCCCGCGATTGCGCCATGCCAAGCTTGACGAAGAAGGACGGCCGCCGCTCTGCGCTTCCCAATTCAACCCTTTCGGACGCCTCGCCCACGAGGGCGAAACAATGAAACACCCCGTAATTCTCCACGCGGTACCAGGTTAAATCGGCATCGCTACCGCCATTCTCTTCGCGGAAAAGCCAATCGCCGAACGCCACCCGGCTCGCGCATCCGAAAGCATCGTCCCTCGCAAGCTCATTCGGCCAATACTCATCCTCACCCTTCGCGAGCAACGGCGTGTCGGAGTGGATCAGATCCCTGGCGCGATCATCCGGATCGGCCGTGCGCTCCATCGCGGCGCAGCCCATCGCCAGCAGCAGGGCCAGCGGAGCGAGCGCGGAAATCTTCATGGCGCCCTCCCCCGTGCACGCCCTAGCGCCCCCGCAGCGCGCGCGTTTGCGCGAGAATGTCGGCGATCATCGCTTCGGTTTGCGCATCCAGCACGCCGTCCACGCGTTCCTGCCGGAAGCGCCGCTGAAACGCCGTGACGACCCGCGCGGTTTGCTCGTCGAGCACGCCCGTCGCCGCGATCCCATAGCCGATCTCAGCGAGCGCCCGCTGCGCCGCGGCGGCCCCTTCGCCGGCGTGCGCGGTTTCGCGCGGCCAAAGCGCCGCGCCCGCTTCGGCCAGTCGCTTCCATGGAAATTTCTCGCCTGGATCGGCCTTGCGCGCGGGCGCCACGTCGGAATGGCCGACAACCTGATCCGCCCGCAATCCATGCCGCGCGCAGATATCGCGCACCAAGTCGATCACCGCGGCGATTTGCGCCTCGGCGAAATCCGGCACGCCGAAATCGTGGCCGCCATTGACGATCTCGATCCCAATCGCGCGCGCGTTCAGATCAGCCTCGCCGCGCCACGCGCCGGCGCCGGCGTGCCAGGCGCGCTTCTCTTCCGCCACCAGGGCGAACACGCGCCCATCCTCCTCCACGACATAATGCGCGCTCACCCGGCCCAGCGGCGCGTCCGGATCGGCCGGCGTTTCCCACGGAAAAGCGTAGCGCCCGGCGCGCGGCGCCGGATCGCACAAGCGCTCCAGCGCGATCACGCCGTTCTGCATGCCGGTATAGTGCAGGATCACCAGATCGATAGCGCGCCCGCGCTCATCGAAGTTCGGAGACGGGCGTTGCAGCAGGCGCATCGCTGGGAGGCTGAACCCGCGCGCCGCGCCAGGCAAGGGCCAGCGCGAGAAGAAGCAGCCCGGCGGCGATGAAGAACGGCAATCCGCCGGGAACCGCCCCATGCGCCGGGCCCATCGCCAGCGCCAACGTGCCAGTATAAAGGCCCGGCCCAATGAGCCCGGATATGCTCTGCAACCCGCTTTGCGCGCCCTGCAACTGGCCTTGGCGGTCCGCGCTCACCCGCTGGCTCAGGATCGCGTTGAGCGCCGGCGCGGCAAGCCCCGCGAGCGCGCCAAGCGGCATCGCCATCAGGAAGAGGCGCCCCGTGGCGGCCAGGCCCTGCCACACGAACCCGCTCGACCAGCACACGAGGCCCAGCAGCAAGGTCGTGCGTTCACCGAAGCGCTTCACGATCGGCTGGATCAATCCGCCCTGCACGATCATCGCCAACACGCCGGTGGTGGCCAGCGTGACGCCGACCGTCGCCGGGCTCCAGTCGTAGCGCCACGCCGTGTAGAGCACCCAGATGTTCGGATAGAGCGCATGCGCGAGTTGGATCAGGAACGCCGCGCACGCGAGGCTGAGCAGCACGCGATCCCCCGCCAGGAATTTGAGCGCGCCGACCGGATTGGCCTGGCGCCATGCGAAGGGGCGGCGATGCTCCGCCGTCAGCGACTCCGGCAACACGAAACGGCCATAGAGGAAATTAGCGAAGCCGAGCGCTGCGCCTAGGAAAAACGGTAAGCGCAGATCGATCTGCCCGAGGAAACCGCCGATCGCCGGGCCGACGATGAAGCCCAGGCCGAACGCGGCGCCCATGAAGCCGTAGCTTTTCGCGCGCGCCTCCGGCGTCGTGACGTCGGCCACATACGCATTGGCGGCCGCGAAGCTCGCCGCCGTCGCGGCGTTGAGCACACGCCCGATCACCAGCCAGGCGATGTTCGGCGCCAGCGCCATGATTAGAAAATCGAAGCCGGTGCCGAGATTGGAGAGCAGGATCACCGGCCGGCGGCCGTAGCGGTCGGACAAAGCGCCCAGCACGGGTGAAACGAAGAATTGGATCGCCGCCCATACCGTGCCCAGCACGCCGATCAGCGCCGCCGCCTTGGCCGCGTCGCCACCGAGGAAATTCTCGAACAGACGCGGGAAAACCGGAATCACGACGCCGAAGCTCAGCACGTCGAGCAACACGGTTACGAGCACGAACGCCAGCGCCGCGCGGCGGCGCGCTGGGTTTGCTGGGGCGTCCGTCATGGCGGCGATGGACACCCTGCGCCTGCGCCGGTCAAGGCGCGCGAACGTCGCTGGGCTGCGCTGTGCGGGCTAGCGGCTGCGCGCGCCTTCGACGACCCATCCATCCGGCGTGCGGCGCGCTTCGAGAAGATCCACGCCGGCGCGGCGGAACCGCGGCGCGCCCAGCACGCGATAAGCCAACAGCACGATTGCACCGGCGGTGACGCCGATTACGGCGGCGGCGGCGGCCACCAATGTAAGCGCCGCCATGATGACGACGCCGGCCAAGGCGATCGCCCCGGCGCCGACCCATCGCAGCAGGCGGCTGGCCCCGTTCGGGCTCTTGGCTTCGAGGAGCGGTGCTTCTGCCATGACGGAAACTCTGGCTGAGATTTGTGGCGTCGATAAGGTGAGGCAAGTCCCGGCGTCAGGACGCCGCGGCCGTGACCCCGATTTCCTGCCGGATGCGTGCGAACGCGGCATTGATCGCCGCCGTTTTCTGCACCGCGATCGCCACGAACTCGCTCGGCGCGCCGCGCGAGGCCATGCGGTCGGGGTGGTTTTCAGCGGCGAGCCTGCGCCACGCCTTGCGGCATTCCTCTAGGCTGGCGCCCGGAAGAAGACCCAACACGGAATAGGGATCGTCGCGGTCCGGGCCGAGATTGGTGGCCTTGATGCGGCGGAATTCGAGATCGGAAAAGCCAAGATGCTCCGCCACCTGGCGGAGATAGTCGATCTCACGGCCATCCACGCGCCCATCCGCGAGCGCGATCTGGAACAGCCCGTCCAGCACGTCTTCCAGCAAACATGGCCGCGCGCGATATTTCCGGCCGATCTGGCGGGCGTAGGCATCGAAGCCGAGCACGGTCTGCTTGGCGATCGCGAAGGCGCGGCGGAACGCGGCCTCTTCGCCGGGCGGCGGCTGGAACACGCGTTTGGCGGCGGCAAGTTCGGCTTCGCTTACGTCGCCGTCCACCCGCGCCATCTTGGCCGCAAGCCCGATGACGGCGGCGGTGAAGCCCACATCGCCGGGCAACGGGGCGCATTCCTCGCCATAGGCGGGGGCGTTGGCTTCGGGATCGAAGGCGCGGTGCGCGCGTTCCACAATGTTGGCCCACACGGACATGACGCCGGCATCATCGCGCACCTTCGCATCTGCGCAAAGCCATGTTGCGCCGCATCCGCCATGAAAACTTGGTCATGGCCGGGGAAACCTGCGGGCGCATTCGCGCGTTCTCTGGGCGATGACGCACGCCCCGCCGACGAGGCCGGCCCCGACCGCCGGGCCGATGACGAAGCAGAAGCTCGCTGCGCTTGCGTTGGCGGCGGCCGTGGCGTGCGGCGCGGTCGCGGCGTGCAAGCCGCAGGCCGACGCCGCGGGGCGGCTCTACATGCTCGACCGCTGCTAAGCCTGCGGCGCGGGCGGCGGCGCGCCGCCGTTGCGCAGCGAGGCCACCTCTTCGCGCAGCTGCTTAAGCTCCGTCAGGATGCGGCGCTGCACGACCGCTGCATCCTCCTGCGTGTCCTGCACTTCACCGATCATGCCCTGCACCTGCTCCACCTCGGCCTTGGTTTCCTTCTCGATCTCCTTCGGCGCGGCCTGAACGGCCTCCACGATCACGCCGATGAAGAGATTGAGCACCGCGAACGCCGCGATGACGGTGAACGCCATGATGAACGCCCACGCATAGGGATGGCGCGGCTGCAGGCTGTTGATCATCTCGCCCCAGCCGTCGAACTGGGTGAGCTGGAACAAGGTCAGCGCGGATTGGCCGAGATCGTGGAAGGCGGGCTCGTCATGGAAGAGCGTCGTCGCCATCACTGCCCCGATGTAGAACACCACGCACAACACCGCGAAGGTGGCGAGAATGCCCGGCATCGCGGAGAACAGCGCCTCCACCACGCGGCGCATCTGCGGCACTGCGCTGATGAGGCGGAATACCCGCACCACGCGCAGCGTCCGCAACGCCGAGATCGCCGGGTTCACCGCGATGTAGCTGACCGCGACGACGGCGACGTCGAACAGGTTCCAGCCGTTGCGCACATAACGCTTCGGACCTTGCGCCAGAAATTCGAGCGCGAGTTCCGCCGTGAAGATGTAGAGGAAATATTGGTTGTATTGCTCGATCGCGATGTGGCGCGGATCGTTCTGCGCGAAATTGAAATGCGCATCGATGCCGAGGATCGCGGCGTTGGCCACGATGCAGAGCAGAATGAAAATCTGAAACGCCGCACTTTCGGTGATCCAGGCCAGAAACCGGATACCGCCCTTCGCCCGGGCCTTGGCCTGCTTTTCCGGACCGATGGCCGGCAAGGTCGCTGTGTTCTGGTCCACTGGCCATCCCCCAATGCTCGTGGCGTGCTGGGGCGACCCTAGCGATGGCGGCGGGGAAAATAAATCGGCTGGCGCGATCAGCCGGCGGCGAAACTGCGGAAGGGCAGGATGAAGCCCTCCACCGGATAGGTGCGGGCGCCCATCTGGCCGCTTTCCACCCAAAAGACGCGCACCTGCGACCAATCGTTGGCAGGCGAGACGTCGATCACCGGCACGTCGACCGCGACCTCGCCACGGCCGTGCCAGTTGGCGTGGTCGATAATGATTTCACGCGGGCCGGCGATGCTTTTCACGAAAGCGACATGCCCGCGATCGCCCGCAATGCGCAGCGCCATGACCGCGCCCGGAACCGGCGTGAAGCTCTCAGCGTAGCCGAGCCGCTGCGCCTGCGGCCACCACGTATTGGCGTCGCCTTGGATCATCACGCCGGACCGCTGGCGCGCATAAGGCACGCACGACATGTACGGCGCCGAGACAAAACGGGGCTGGCCGACGGAGGGCGGCTCGATCACCAGCGGTCCCGGCGCCCCAGGCGCGCGCGGCGGCGCGTGGATCGGCGCGGAGGTGGCGCAGGCGGCGGCGAAGGCGGCGAGACCCAACGCGCCAAACGGCCCGGGCGCGGCGCGCGGCGCGCGTTTTTCGCCTGGACCGGACCGCTTTTCGATCATCGTCGCCTCACGCCGTTTCTCGACGCCGTGCAATTAACGGGCCTTAAGCTGAACGAACTCTTTACGCGGCGTTCAGCGAGGCGGCCTTCGGATCGTACGCCAGGATCGGCGCGAGCCAGCGTTCGGCCGTTTCGAGGGTCCACCCCTTGCGGCGCGCATAATCCGCCGCCTGATCACGGTCGATGCGGCCGACGCCGAAATATTCCGCTTGGCGATGCGCGAAATAGAGCCCCGAAACAGACGAAGCCGGAGTCATCGCAAGGCTTTCCGTGAGGTGCATCCCGGCGCGCTTTTCTGCTTCGAGCAGGGCGAAAAGGGTCGTCTTCTCCGTGTGATCGGGCTGGGGGGGATAGCCCGGCGCGGGGCGGATGCCGCGATATTTCTCGGCGATCAGATCGTCCGTGCTCAGCGCCTCATCCGGCGCATACGCCCAGAATTCGCGCCGCACGCGCGCGTGCATCGCTTCAGCGAAAGCTTCCGCCAGGCGGTCGGCCAGCGCCTGCATCAGGATGCCGGAATAATCGTCGCCCGCCGCCTTGAAGGCCGCCGCGCGCGCCTCCTCGCCGATACCGGCCGTCACCGCGAAGCCGCCGACATAATCGGGCGCGCCCTTCGGCGCAACGAAATCGGCGAGCGCCAAATTGGCGCCCTGCTTGTCCATCTGCTGGCGCAAGGTGAACAGCCGCGCGCGTTCATCCTTTCGCGCTTCGCTCGTGTAGAGCACGATGTCGTCACCGTCGCGGTTGGCCGGCCAGAAGCCGATCACCGCGCGCGCCTCGACCCATTTTTCCGCCACCATGCGCTGCAGCATCTTCTGCGCGTCGTCGAAAAGGTTGCGCGCCGCCTCGCCGACGACGTCGTCCTCGAGGATCATCGGATAGCGTCCGACCAGCTCCCAGGAAGCGAAGAACGGCGTCCAATCGATATACGGAACCAGATCGGCCAGCGGATAGTCGTCGAATGTCTTGAGGCCCAGGAAGGCGGGCTTGGCCAACTCGCGAAAATCCAGTTGCGCTGCGCGTTCGCGCGCCTTGGCGAGCGGCAGGCGCGGGCGGCGATCCTGCCCCGCAAGATAGGATTGGCGCGCGGCCTCGTAGTCAGCCTTAGTCTCCGCCACCAGGCTTTCGCGCTCCGCCGAAAGCAGGCGCGACACCACGGGCGCCGCACGGCTCGCGTCCGTCACATAGATCACCGGGCCGGAATAGGCCGGCGCGATCTTCACCGCCGTGTGCGTGCGCGAGGTGGTGGCCCCGCCGATCAGCAGCGGCATGCTCATGCCGCGCCGCTCCATCTCGGAGGCGACAAACGTCATCTCCTCCAGGCTTGGCGTGATGAGGCCGGAGAGGCCCACCGCGTCAGCGCCGATCTCGACCGCCTTGTCGAGGATCTTGTCGCAGCCGACCATGACGCCGAGATCGACGATGTCGTAGCCGTTGCACTGGAGCACGACGCCGACGATGTTCTTGCCGATATCGTGCACATCGCCTTTCACGGTCGCCATCACCACGGTGCCGTTGGATTTGCCAAGCAGGCCGGCCTTTTCCTTCTCTTCCTCCATGTACGGAATAAGGCCTGCGACCGCCTGCTTCATCACGCGCGCCGATTTCACAACCTGCGGCAGGAACATCTTTCCCGCGCCGAACAGATCGCCGACCACGCCCATGCCGGCCATCAGCGGGCCTTCGATGACGTCGAGCGGGCGGGCGGCGGCGAGGCGCGCCTCCTCTACGTCGGCGTCGATGAATTCCGTCACACCGTGCACCAGCGCGTGGCTGATGCGCGCGTTCACGTCCAGCGCGCGCCAGGCTTTGTCGTCCTTCGCTTCCTTCTTCGCGCCCGCCTTCGCCGTTTCGGCGACCTCCAGCAGCCGCTCGGTCGCGTCGGGGCGGCGATTGAGCAGCACGTCCTCCACGCGCTCGCGCAGGCCCGCTTCTATGTCATCGTACACTGGCAATGCGCCGGCGTTGACGATGCCCATGTCCATGCCGGCGCGGATCGCGTGGTAAAGAAACACCGCGTGCATCGCCTCGCGCACCGGCTCGTTGCCGCGGAACGAGAAGGATGCGTTGGAGACGCCGCCCGAAATGTGGGCGTGCGGCAGGCTCTGCTTGATCCGCGCCGTCGCCTCGAAATAAGCGAGCGCGTAGGTCGCGTGTTCCTCGATGCCGGTGGCGACCGCGAAGATGTTCGGATCGAAGATGATGTCTTCCGCCGGGAAGCCGACTTTGTCGACGAGCAGGCGATAGGCGCGCTCGCAGATGGAGACCTTGCGGTCGGCGCTGTCGGCCTGGCCTTCCTCGTCGAACGCCATCACCACCGTCGCTGCGCCGTAGCGGCGCACCTTCTCGGCGTATTTGAGGAATTCGGCCTCGCCCTCCTTGAGGCTGATCGAGTTGACGATCGCCTTGCCCTGCACGCATTTGAGGCCCGCCTCGATCACGCTCCATTTCGAGCTGTCGATCATCAAGGGCGCGCGCGCGATGTCGGGCTCGCTGGCGATGAGGTTCAGGAAGCGCGTCATGGCTTTCGGCCCATCGATCAGGGCCGCATCCATGTTCACATCCAGCACGTTGGCGCCGCTCTCCACCTGCTGGCGCGCCACCGCAAGCGCACCTTCGTAATCGTCCGCTTCGATCAGTTTTCGGAAGCGCGCGCTGCCGGTGACGTTCGTGCGCTCGCCGACGATGATGAAATTCGCGAAGAGGTTGGTCATCGTTACAGAATGCCCGAAAAGAATTTCCGCCAATCCGCGCGCAGACCATCTCTGTTCGCCGCAAACTCGGCGTATGCCGGCTCGCCGCGCTGCGGCACGCTGAACTCCAAGCCTCTCAGATGCTCGCGCAGGCGCTGAGAGACATCCATGAGCTGCTTGTTCTTGTTTCGGCTGCGCGTTAGGTACGCCGCCTTCTCGTGATAATTCAATTCCTGAACGATCGCCTTCGCCTGCTCCTGCACCGAGGGGTCCGCCAAGTCCAGTTGCAGCGCTCTGGCCACGATGCCCTGCAATTCGACCGCTTGATCAAACGTCAGCACGGCGCGCCGTTTGCGCCGCGCGAAGAAGAGCGCCACCACGCCGGAGGCGATAGCGCCCAGCAACGCGCCAACGACGCCGACAATCCACTGTTGCGCTCCCGCCTGCAAAATGGCGCGCGCTAGGTCCGCGGGCGCGGTCATCACGCCGCCGCGTTGAAGGGTTCGAGGCCGGAGAGGCGCAGGCGCGTTTCGATCACCGGGATCGCGCGCGGCGTGATGCCTTCCACGGCGTGCTTCAGGTGCGCAATGTGATCCGGCGTGGTGCCGCAGCAGCCGCCAAGGATGTTCACCAGCCCGGCTTTCGCCCATTCGGC
>JBFWWB010000092.1:0-11686 GCA_050246435.1 Hyphomonadaceae bacterium | reverse complement strand
GCTGCCGGGGCCTGCGGATTCCTCCAGCCTCGTCGATACAAGCGGCGATACGGCGATGTCCGGCCAGGGCGCGGTGAACCGCCAGGAAAAGATCGAACTCACGCTCGCTGCGATGGTGATGCAAATCCTGCCGAACGGAAATCTGATGATCTCCGGGCGCCAGGAAGTGCGGGTGAACAGCGAATTGCGCGAGTTGACGCTTGCCGGCGTCATCCGCCCGGAAGACATCGCCGCCGACAATACGATCCGCAACAGCCAGATCGCGGAGGCGCGCATCTCTTATGGCGGGCGCGGCGTCGTTTCCGCGGTGCAGAAGCCCGGCTGGGGCCAGCGCGCGATGGACGCCGTCAGCCCCTGGTGAGCGCGCTTGGCGCTTGATCGCGTCGCGACCGAACGCAGCAAGGGCGAAATCGGCGCTCGCTAACCCAGCCCGCGCGCCATCAGCGCGGCGAACACCACGACCAGCGCCAGCAGATGCGTCTCGATCGTCACGACGCGGCGCAAGCTGCGCACTTCGCCCTCGCTCGGCGCGAACGCCGGATCGGCCTTCAGCGCTTTCCGCCAGGCGAGAATTTTCCGCGTCGGCTGGATCGACAGCACGCCGATCACCGCGAACACCGCCATCTTTCCCCAGAAGGCATGACTTGCCCAGTAGAAGCTCGCATCTTTCAGGCCGAAATAGATGCGCGCCAGCCCGGCGAGGATCAGCAGGCCAGCCGCGATCCCATAGATCAGATCGGCGCGCGCCAGCGCGCGCACCAGATCGCCGCTCGGCGGCAGGCGCAACAGGAAAAGCTCACCAGCCAGCGCGCCCGCCAAAATCAGCACGCACAGGAAATGCGCCGTGGATAGGCCGGCATCGAACCAGGCCGGATTCATCGCCGCGCGGGCCTACTCGTCCCGATGGACGCGCTCTCGGCGCTCGTGGCGCTCCTGCGCTTCGAGCGAAAGCGTGGCGATCGGGCGAGCTTCCAGGCGCGACAGCGCGATCGGCTCGCCGGTTTCCTCGCAATAGCCGTAGGTGCCGTCGTCGATGCGCCGGATCGCAGCGTCGATCTTGGCGATCAGCTTACGCTGGCGGTCGCGCGTGCGCAGCTCAAGCGAGCGGTCCGTTTCGCTGGTGGCGCGGTCGGCCAGGTCCGGCTCGGACACCGTGTCCACCTGGAGGTTCGCGATCGTGACCCGCGATTCCTCCAGAATGTCGTTCTTCCAGTCGAGCAGCTTGCGCCGGAAATACTCACGCTGCCGGTCGTTCATGAACGGCTCTTTATCCGAGGGTTTGTACGTGTCCGAAGCCGCCGAGCGCATCACGCCGTCCTCAAACCTATCGCCCCCGCCGGAGCAGCCTATCCAAAAACCCGGAATTGTGGCGGGCTTATAGCGTCCGCCCCCCGCGCCGGCAACGAAGCAAACAGCGGGCCAGCGCAGAAACGCCTCACACCCTTTTCTCCGCCATTTCCAGCTTCGCCAGCTCCACCGCGACGCGCACATCGATGTCGTCCAGGACGGCGTCGAGGGCCGCATCGCCGGTAGCCTCGCTCTGCATCGTCAGCGCCTGCAACTTGAGGCGCGCGGCGTGGGGAGCCTCGCCTGCAAGATGCGCCGCCGCGAGGCTTTCCAGCGTATCCAGCATGGTGTGGCCGCGGCGGGCCTGGCGGCTGCGCCGCTGCGGATCGGGCTCGATCTGCAACGCCAGCACCGCATCCAGCGCCTGGGCGGCGCGTACACCCTGCGCGGGCGCGGCCTCCGCAGGCGCAGCGCTCGCCGGCAGTGAAAAGCCGTCCGCGGCGGCCTGCGCCTTGCGCGCCCCGCCGGCGGCGTTCGCCCGGTTCGGCCCCTCGATCTTCATGAGTCGCCATGGTGGGGCGAAGCGCTTGCCCGATGGTTAACGCAATCTTGCGGGAACCCTGCAGCGGCGCGCCCGTTAGCCCTCGCGGAAAAGCCAGGGAGACCTCAAATGCGCGCCATCTTTGCGAAAACGGCCGCTGCGGCCGTGTTGGCCGCCGCTCTCGCCGCGTGCGGCCACAATATGGAGCAGAAGGCCGCAACCGGCGCCGCCGCGGGGCTTGTGGTCGGCGGGCCTGTCGGGGCGGCGGTCGGCGCCACCGCCGGGGCTGCAACCCAGAAGGCGGAAGACGAGGGCGCGATTCCCAAGCAGGGCAATTAACGCCTAACGCGCCCGGCGATTTTTGCCGGGCGAAGCCTAATCGCCGCAACAAACTCCTTGTGCGCCAAGGAGTTTGCGGCGGCGTGAATTTCGCAAGCTTCCTCGCGCGCGTGAACTAGCCCGCGGGAGACGCATGCCGATCCGATCCGCCGCCGCTTTGCTCTGCCTGGTCTGCGCCGGTCTCGGCATCGCTGCGCCCGCGGCGGAGGCGGCTTCGCGCATCAAGGACATCGCCGACGTCGAAGGCGTGCGTGAGAACCAGCTCGTCGGCTACGGCCTGGTCGTCGGTCTGCAGGGCTCGGGCGACAGCCTGCGCAACTCGCCGTTCACGAAGCAGAGCCTTGCCGCGATGCTCGAGCGCCTTGGCGTCAACACGCGCGACGGCAACCTGAACACCAAGAATGTCGCCGCGGTTATGGTCACCGCCAACCTGCCCGCCTTCGGCACGCAGGGCGCGCGGATCGACGTCTCCGTCTCGGCCCTCGGCGATGCGAAAAGCCTTTCCGGCGGCCAATTGCTGGCAACCCCTCTCGTAGGCGCCGATCAGCAGGTTTACGCGCTCGCGCAAGGGCCCGTCTCGATCGGCGGCTTCACCGCGGAAGGCGCCTCGGGCTCCTCCGTCACCAAGGGCGTGCCGACGGCGGGGCGCATCGCCTCCGGCGCCACGATCGAGCGCGAGCTGCATTTCGATCTGGCCGGCCAGAACGCAGTGCGCCTGGCGCTGCGCAATCCCGACTTCACCACCGCCCAGCGCATGGCCGCGGCGATCAACTCTTCCTATCCGGGCGCTGCGCGGGCGGCCAATCCCGGCTCCGTGCTATTGCAGCGCCCCGCCGCGTTCGGCGGCGACATGGTGGGCCTGCTCACCGCGATTGAGCGTCTGGAGGTCGAGCCCGACAATCCCGCCCGCATCGTGATCGACGAAACCTCCGGCGTGATCGTGATGGGCGAGAATGTGCGGGTCTCCACCGTCGCCATCGCTCAGGGCGCGCTCACCATCTCCGTCACCGAGACGCCGCAGGTGAGCCAGCCCAACGCCTTCGCCCGCCAAGGCGAAACGGTCGTCACGCCGCAAAGCAACGTCAAGGTGGATGAAGGCAAGGGCGGCCTCGCGATGGTGCAAGGGGGCGTGCCGCTGCGCCAGCTGGTCGATGGGCTCAACGCGCTCGGCGTCTCCCCGCGCGACATGATCGCTATTCTACAGGCGCTGAAAGCCGAAGGCGCGATCCAAGCCGAAATTTCGGTGATGTGATGGCAGCCCTCGAAGCCCCCGCCCTTCCCATTTCCCCGCAGGCGGCGGCGCCGGCCTTCGCGCGCGGCGCCGACAAAGCGCAGATCGAGAAGACGGCGAAGGATTTCGAGGCGATGGTGATCGGCGAATTGCTGAAGCCGATGTTCGAGAACCTCGATTCAGACGGCATGTTTGGCGGCGGCCAGGGCGAAGCGATGTTCCGCCCGATGCTCGTCGAGCAATACGCGCAAAAGCTTTCCGCCGGCGGCGGCATCGGCGTGGCGGCGGCCGTCGCGCGCGAGATGCTGGCGTTGCAAGCGCAGAACAACGGAGCCCCCGATGCCCCTTCTGGCTGACGATCCCGCCGACCGCGCGCGCCAGATCGTCGATCTCACCGAGCGGCTGACGCATTTGCTGGAATCCGAAACCGCTCTACTCAACGCCCATGAGCCGCCGCTTTCCGGCGCCGAGAGCGAAGAGAAGGGCCGCCTCGCCAATTTGTATCGCCAGGAGATGGCGCGCATCGCGGGCGACCGCACCTTGATCCGCACCGCGCCCGCCGCCCTGATCGATCGCATGCGCGCCGCCACCGTGCGCTTCCGCGCGGCCTTGGCCGCCCATGAGCGCGCGCTGATTGGCGTGAAGGAAGTCACCGAAGGGCTGGTGAAGGCGATCGCGGAAGAAGTCGCGCGCGTGCGCGGCGGACCGCGCGGCTATGGCGCTTCCGGCGGCTACGCCGAAGCGCCGGCCAATGTGAACGCCGCCCTCGCCCTCAACAAAACCGCTTAAGCCGCCCGCTCATCCGCTCCCGTAAGGGCGCGTGATGATTTCCAGGAAATGCCCGGCAGGGTCGTGAAAGTACACGCCGCGCCCACCGTCATTACGGTTGATCTGGCCTTTGCGCCGCGCGCCGGGATCGGCCCAATAATCCAGGCCGCGCGTTTCGATGCGCGCGAAGATCACATCGAACTCCGCTTCGCTGACGAGAAAGGCGTAATGCTCCTGGAGATATTCCTCGTCGGTCTCCAGGAAATCCAGGCTCACGCCGTTAGCCGTCTCCACCACCAGGAACGGCCCGAAGCGTTTCGGCTTCGCCAGCCCCAGGATGTCGGCCATGAAGCGCGCCGCCGCTGCGGCGTCGTTGGCGTGTACGATCGTGTGATTGAGTTGGACGGCCATCGGCGTCTCCTCCCGTGATTCAGATAGGCGCCGGATTCGCCGCCGCTAGCCTCGTTGCGGCTTGCCGCCGTCCGTGCGCGGGCTTATCTCCACTTCGCAAATCGCGACAAAAGACAAAAGGAGAAGCCCCATGCTTTCCATCGGCAGCGTCGCCCCTGATTTCGAAGCCGATACGACGGAGGGGCGGATCAAATTCCACGATTGGCTGGGCGCCTCCTGGGGCGTGCTGTTCTCCCACCCGAAGGATTTCACCCCCGTCTGCACCACCGAATTGGGCGCGGTGGCGAAACTCAAGCCCGAATTCGACAAGCGCAACACGAAGGTGATCGGCCTCTCGGTCGATCCCGTGGGCGATCATTCGCGCTGGGCGGGCGATATCGCGGAAACGCAGGGCGCAGCAGTGAATTTCCCGATGATCGGCGATCCCGATCTCAAGATCGCGAAGCTTTATGAGATGCTGCCCGCCGATACGCCCGGCTCCAGCCAGGGCCGCACCCCGGCGAACAATCAGACGGTGCGCAACGTCTATGTCATCGGGCCGGACAAGCAGATCAAACTCGTTATCTCCTACCCGATGACCACGGGGCGGAATTTCGACGAGATCATCCGCGTGCTGGATTCACTGCAGCTCACCGCCAAGCACCGCGTCGCCACGCCCGCCGATTGGAAGCAGGGCCAGGACGTGATCATCGCCGGCTCCGTCAGCGACGATGAGGCGAAGAAAATTTACCCCGATGGTTGGAAGGCGCCGCGCCCGTATCTGCGGATCGTTCCCCAACCGCGCGGCTAGAAGCGCACGGTGAGCGCGCTCGACGCGTTCGGCCTGTTCGCCGTCACGGCGATGCTCGCCTGCTACGCGTTCGAAGCGCGCCATCGCCATTGGATCCTCGGCTTCACCGGCGCCTGCGCGCTGGGCTCGGCTTCCTGCAAGGCGCCTGGCCTTTCGGCCTGATCGAAGCGGTCTGGTCGCTGGTGGCGCTGCGCCGCTGGGCGCGCGCGCCACGCGGCTAGCGCGCCGCGCGCGAAGGGCTTTGCCCGGCCGCCTCGAAAGCGCCAGATGACGGCGGAAAAACGGGGCGGGATCGAGGTTCGCCGCATGGGCAGCGCGAAGCGGCAGCACAAGATATGGAGCGCATTGGTCTTCAATGCGGCGCTGGCGGCCGCCCCGCTTGTCGGCGTCGAGGCGTGGAAAGCCGCCGAGCGCGCCGGGGCCTACGGCTACCACGCCAGCGCCAACGCTCGCGTCGCCGCGCGCGCCGCGCTCGATGAAGGGTTGGCGCGCCTCGTGCCGGATGCGGGCGACCGCAAGCACGAATGGAGCCTGCTGGTCGCGCGCGCGCTGAACGCCGGCGATCCGGTGGTGGCGCGCGGGCTGGTGCTGGCCGCGCCCGCAGCGCTCAACCGCGCCGACGCCGCCGCCCTCGAAACCCGCCTGCCGGCGGAAGCGCGCGACGATCAGATCGAAGCCGCGGCGCTCGATTTTCTCGATCCCGAGGTAGCGCTCGCCTACCAGCCCGGTGCGGCGCGCGCCGGCTACGCGCCACAGAGCGATTGGCGTGAAATCGCGCTCGCCGCACAGAGCTGGGCGCAGGGCCGGCCCACAGATGAACTCTCCTTGATCCTCGCCGCCTACGCCGCCTCTGGGCGCGACGCGCAAGCCGCCGTCGGCGCTGCGGCCTTGCGCTTCGCGCTGCGCAACGGACGCCTGCAGCAGCCCTTCCTCGAAGCGATGCGCGCCCGGGCGTTCGCGGCGGTGACGCCGCAGCGCTTCCAGCGCGAAGCGGATGCAGCGCTGCGCGCGGCGCCCGGTGATGAAGGCCCCGCCGTCGCGCGCGCGTTCGCGGCCAGCCTGGACGCCGCCGGCGAAGCGTCGCTCATCGCCGCGTTGCGCCCGATTGCGGTGATGACCGCCGCCACCTCGCCAGGGGCGGCCGCGCGCCTGCTGGCGCACGCGCGCAACGCGGAAGATTTGCCGCGCCTGGCGTTCCTTGCCGAAAACGGCCGCGAGCGCGCGTTAGCGCTGGGCGATCTCGCCGGCGCCGCCGCATTGCGCGCCGCCGCGCGCCCCACGTTCGAGCCGGACGGCGCGACTGTGCGATGGCTGATCGCCGGCGCGGGCGTGCTGCTGGCGATGCTGCTGGCGACGCTCGCCGCCGTGCTGCCGCCGCGCGCGCCGCGCAAAGCCGCGCCTGCGCCGCCGGTTCAGCCGGCCGCGCCCGAGCGCCCGCTGCGCTTCTGATTATTCCCGGAATAATTCCAGCAGCGCCGCAGGGCGCGCGTTAGCGATCGCGCCGCCCGCGCCCGCCAAGCCCTGGCGCACCTGCAGCGCCAGCAAGCGTGCGCCTTCGGCGTCGAGATCGACATCGACATCCGCGCCCACCGCGCTCTCAAGCGAGGCGAGAAAACCGTCATGCGCGGAAAGCTTCTGCGCCGCGCCGGAAAGGCGGCTTAGCGCGGTATCGAGCCGCGCCAGGCTCGCGTCGGCATCGCGCGCCGCGGCGCCCGCATCGGCGAGGCTCGCGCCGGCGGAAAGCCGCAGCACGTCTTCCGCTCCGGGATTGTCCTTGAGACGCAGATCGTAGCCCTGCACCGTCACCGGGGGCGCATCGGGATCCACGCTCACCTGCGTCGCGCCGCCAGCCAACATGTCCGCCCCGCCGGCCACCGCGCCATCGATGATATCGCTATAGCGCTGCAACAAGCTCTTCAGAGCCGCGTCGGCGTCCGCCCCGGCGCCGCTGCGCGCCAGATCGCGGATTTGCGCCACCACGTTCGCCGCTTCGCGGCCCGCGCCCAGCGCCAGATCGAGCTTGCCGATCGCGCCTTCAAGCGCTGCGCGGGCGCCGCGCACGCCGGCGTCGCCGCCCGTGTCGACGCGCACCGCATCGGCCGTACGCTGCGCGGAGGGCGGGGGCTGCGCCGGGGCGCGGTTAGAATTGGCCGCGTTCGATAACGGCGCGTATGTGGCGGGCTGAATGCTCGAAACCATGCTCGCTCCTTTGGGGCCTTCCCCATGAGCGCGCGGCCGATTCTTGGCCGCGTGCGACGCGATTTATGGCATGTTAGGAATTGATTAGGGTTAACACGCGTTAGGTTTTTCGCCTGCGCAGCGAATTTTTTTCGCTCATGCGGCCGCGGTTCGCGCCGCCGCCGCCTCGCCCAGCGCGCGGGCCACCGCCTGCATGACGTGGCTCCAATTCTCCTCGCCCTGCGCGTAGAAGGCGCGGCTGGCGGGATAGAAGGGCGAGCGCTCGGCCCCTAGCATCGTCCACGCCGCGCGGTGATAGAGGAACCACGTCGCCCCGCCGCACGCCGCCGCCAGGTTGCTCGACGCGTTCATCGGTGCGATTACGATATCCAGCGCCGCGCCCGCCGCGGCCACGCCCTCCAGATCTTCCTTCACATCAAGATCGGGAATGCGATTCAGAGACACGCCCCAGCGTTCGCGCATGTGCGCGGTTTCCGCATCGGTATCGCCATATTGCAAGCTGTAGAATGCAGCGCCGGGCGTCTTGAACACCGGCGCCCACATCTCGAACGACGCGAAGAAGCGCTGCCGCTTGGGCGACATCACCAGGCTTTTCCACGCCACGCCCACATTCAACACGCGCCGGTCCAATCCGGCGGCGATCTTCGCCACGCGCGCGCTGTCGGGCGTGAGGAAACCGCGCGCCGTGGGGAAATCCGCCGCAGCGCCGCGGAAATGGCGCGCCAGATCGCCGATCGGCGTCCAGAGATCGAACGCGTCCCAATCGCAATCCAGCATGAAGCGAATAACGGCCCCGCCGCGCCGGCCGGTCGCGTGGTTGCAGGCGTGCGCTTGTGGGAAGGAGCGCGCCACCAGTCCCACGAGGCGCCGGTCCGTCGCAAACGTCACTCTCCCCGCCGGCCCGACGGCGGCCACCGCGTCCGCGCCCGCGTTGAGGAACAGCACTTCATCGCCCAGGCCCTGCTCGCCGATCACCAGCAGCCGCTTTCCGGCGAGGCTTTCGCCCATCCAGCGCGGCTTCGGGATGTCGAACGTGGTGCCGTCATGGATGAGCGGATCGAAGCGCGCTTGATAATCCGCCCAGCCGCCGGCGAGATCGCCCGCGCCCAGCCGCGCCCAGGCGCGCGCATGGCGCATCTCGGCGCGGTCGGAATCGGCTTTCGCGTTCTCCAAGGCGCCGTCGAGGGCCGCAACCGCATCGTCGAAGCGGCCGAGATCCGTGAGACTCACGCCGTAATTGTGCAGCGCGCGCGCAAAGCCAGGCTGCAGCCGCACGGCTTCTTCGAGGAAGATCAGAGCCTGATCGGGATCGCCCTGCTCCTGCAGCACCGAACCCAGCGTGTTCCACAAGTCCGCGACGCCGACATGCACATAGATCGCGTTGCGCAGCACCTCGATGGCGGCGGAGAACTTGCCCTGATCGCGCAGTGCGCCGCCCAGATTGCTGACATGCGTCCAATCCGTCGGATCGAGATCGGCGGCGATGCGGTAGCAGCGTTCCGAAATCGCATGCTCGCCCATGCGCGCGGCGCACGCGCCCAGCAACGCTGCGATCGTCGCATCGTTCGGCGCGCGCTGCAGCGCCTGTTCGTAGAACGCGAGCGCCTCCAGGCGCAGGCCCATGCGGTCGAGGCCGACGGCGCCGGCCAGATACGCGGGCGTCGACTCCGGATTTTCTTCCAGCGCCGCCATTGCCAGGCGCACGCCTTCAAGGTTGCGCTCAGCGTCGATCGCCTCGACAGCCTGCGTGGCGAGGTCGACGCGCTGGGCGTCCGCCGCGGCGCGGCGCAGCGCGCGCTGATGATCGGCGCGGGCCGCCGGCGAAACCGCCGCATCCGGCGCAGCGATCGCCAGCGCATCCAGATCAAGAGCAATCTTGTTGGCCATGCCGCCACCTCGAATCGTCATGGTTAAAGCGTCGGCCAAGGTGATTAACCCAACATTATTCTCCGCGCTTAACGCGGCCTTCAGCGCCGCCGTGGCATGGTTCGGGCATGAGCGTCGCCGCCATCGTCGAAGCCTTGTGGACCGATACGCCCGGCATGGCGCTGGCGCCGCTTGGCGAATCGTTCGTGCTGGAGCGCGCGGTGGCGCGCGCGGCGCGCATCGAGGGTCTGCGCGCGCTCGTTTGTCTCCTGCCCGACACGTCCGACGCCGATGAGGCCGCCCGCCGCGTTGAAGCGCGCGGCGCCGCCGTTGTGCGCGCCGACGCCGCCGATCCGCTGGCCGCCTTCGCGCACGCGGCGCTCCTGACCGGCGCCGAAACGGTGCTGCGCCTGCGCGGCGACCGCCCGTATGTCGATCCCGGTCTGTGCGCCCGCGTCGCCGCCCTTCTGGGCGAAGCCGACGCCGACTACGCCTGCACCGATCTTCCCGCGACCTGGCCGCATGGCCTTGATTGCGAAGCGTTTCCCGTCCGCCTGCTGCATTGGGCGGACTCCCTCGCCGCTCACCCGGCCGAGCGCGCCTGCGTCACCGGCTGGCTGCGCGCCAACCCCGATCTCAAGACCGCTTCCCTCACCGGCCCCGGCGGCGAATTCGCCCGCATGCGCTGGGTGATCGAATGGCCGGAAGACATGGCCTTCGCGCAAGCGTTGGAGGCGGCCTTCGGCGCGCGCGCCGCCGCCGCGTCAGCGGCGGAAATCGCCTCGCTCTGCCTGCGCCGCCCTGATCTGGCCGCCCTCAACGCCGGCCGCGGCGACATGATCCGCCTGCGCGCGGGCTCCCGCGCCACGGTGACGACGCCCCCGCTGACCTTCAGCGTCGTCGCGTGAGGCGCGCGTGCCGGCAGCGTATTTAACAAGCCGTTAAGCGAAGCGTCCGAGACCGGACGCCATGCCGATCACCCCTACCGAAACGCTCGACGCCGCCCTCAACATTCTGGCTGGCGGCGATTTCGACATCGACCTGCCAGAGCTGCCGCTCAACGCCAATGAGCGCGTCATCGAAGTGCCGTGGGCGGCCGCGATGCTGCGCACGCAGAAGCGCGTTCTCGATATCGGCTTCACTTTCGCGGACGCGGACTATCTCGGTCTGCTGCTGGCGCTGCGCCGCGCCGGCGCCAGCCTCGATGCGATTGACATCATCGAACCGGCGCGCGTCGCCGCGCGCTATCCCGATGCGTGGCGCGAGGAGATTCTCGGCGTGCCGGTGCGTGTCGGCGATGTTCGCGCGATGGCGCTGCCGGAAGCCGCCTACGACGCCGCAGCCCTCATTTCGGTGATCGAGCATGTCGGCTTCGATGCGCCCGCCCCGGCCGGCGACAAGAGCGCGTTCGACCGCCCCGCTGCGCGCGCCGATGCGCCGCTGGCGCGCGATGGCGATGCCGACAAGCACGTTATGGAAAAGCTCGCCGCGGCGCTTGCGCCGGGCGGGCGCGCCGTGCTCACCGTGCCGATGGGCGAAGGCGGCGCGCGCGCCACGCAGGATTCGCTCGGCCGCTGGGCCAGCTATTGGCTCTATTCCGAGGATTGTTTCGCGGGCCTCGCCGCCTCGTCCGGCTTCGCGGTGGAGGAACGGCGCTTCTTCCGCCGCCAGGATGGCGCCTGGCGCGAGGTCGGCTCCGCCAAGGCGATGCGCAAGGCGGGCGTTGACGAGAAGGGCCTGCCCGAAGGCTGCGGCCTGCTCGCGCTGCGCAGGCTCGCTGCGTGAGCGGAACGCGCATCAGCGTCATCGTGTGCGCGCGCAACGAAGAAAAACGCATCGCCGACGCGCTCGCCTCGGCGCGCGCGTGCCATCCCCATGAGATCATCGTCGTCGATGGCGGCTCCGACGATCGCACCGTTGCGGTCGCGGAAGGTTTTTCCGGCGTGCACGTCATCCGATCGGGCGGCAATGGCCTCGCCTTCGACCGCCAGTTGGGCGCGGACGCTGCGAGCTGTGAATTGATCGCCTTCGTCGACGCCGATCACCGCCTCGCGCCCGGCGATCTGCAGCGCATCCACGCCGATATGCAGCGCTACGGCCTCGATGTCGCCCAGGCCGGCGTCGCCATCGAGGATGCGGGCTTCTGGTGTCGCGCCGAGAACGACGCGCTTTCCGTGTTCCATCGCCGCGCCGGTCCGCGCCGGATGATCGGCACCGCGCCCGCGCTCTACCGCCGCGCGGTGTTGCGCGAAAC
>JBFWWB010000091.1:0-11794 GCA_050246435.1 Hyphomonadaceae bacterium | reverse complement strand
GATGAGGATCGTGGCCTTCCGTCCGGTCATGCGTCCTTCCTGTCAGCCGGCGCCGGTTGCGCCGCCCGCCCATCTGGCGTCGGCCCGGCGCTGAACGCCAGGGGCTGCGTGCGTTCGGCGCCGGGCCAAATCGTTAATACGCCACGGCGAGCTGACTGCGGACGTAGTGCGGATCTTGAAGCTCATCGAGGATCGCGACGGCGAAATCCTGCTCCGAAATGCGGCTGGTTCCCTGCGCGTCGAAAATCATCAGCTCGCCGCCGACGCGAAATTGCGCCGTGCGGTCACCGCTGCGGATATCGGCGGGGCAGCTCACCGCGGTCCATTCCAGGTCGTTCGCCGCTTTCAGCGCATCCAGCACCTTCATCGCCGGCACCGTCGGCGGGACAGGCGTGCCGTTCTTCTCGGCCATGTGCGCGAACTGGCGGCGACCGTCTTCGCGCAACAGCGTGCCCTGCCCAACTACGAAAACGCCACGCTTCACGCCGGCGGCGCGGATTCCCTGAAGCAGCTTGGCGATGTCGGCGTCCGCCCATTTCACCGAAACGAGCACCGCATCGGCGCCTTTCAGCGCTTGCGTCAGGCTTTCAGGATCGTTGGCGTTGCCGGCCACCGCGCTCACGCCCTTCTGCGCCTTCACCTTTGCTGGATCGCGCGCGACGGCGATGACCTCCGCGCCGCGGCTCAGCGCTTCATCAACGATCTTGCCGCCGATGCTGCCGGTCGCGCCGATCACGGCGACCTTGCCCTTCAACCCGCCGCCAGGCGCGTGGCGCGGCTTCGCATTGGCCTTCAACTGCGCGCCCGCCGCGGGCGCCGTCGCGGCGGCGACGGCTGAGGCAGCCGCAGCGCTCGGCGCATCGCCCAGCTTCAGCATCTGGCGCAGAACGGCGTTGATCGTGGCGGCCTCGCTCGGACGCAGATCGCTCAACGCCTTGTACACATCCATGTCGATATCGATGCTGGTCATCATGTCTGGTCTCTCCCCGTAAAATACTTGGCGGGGCGCGCGCTTCGCCGCCCCAAAATCGCAAGACAGATCGGGCCCAAACAGGCGAAGATCAAGCCCGCCAGGCTGCTTATCTCCCGTCGCGAGCGCCAAACAGCGCCGAGCCGACGCGCACCATCGTCGCCCCGAAGCGGACGGCCGATTCGAAATCGCCGCTCATCCCCATGCTCAATTCCGGCAAATCGTTGCGGGCGGCGATCTTGGCGAGCAGTGCGAAATGCATCGCCGGCTCCTCCGCTTCCGGCGGAATGCACATCAGGCCGCGCACCGGCAGGCCGTAGGTTTCGCGCGCGCGGCGGATGAAGGCGTCCGCCTCCCGTGGCGTGACGCCCGCCTTCTGCGGCTCTTCCCCCGTGTTCACCTGGATCAGCACCTCTGGGCGGCGACCGCTGCGCGCCATCTCTTCAGCCAGCGCGGCGGCGAGCTTATCGCGATCGAGCGTGTCGATCGCATCGAACAGCGCCGTCGCGTCGCGCGCCTTGTTTGTCTGCAGCGGGCCAATCAAGCGCAGACGCGCGTCGGGATATGCTTCGCGAAGCGGGCCCCAGCGGCCCTGCGCCTCCTGAACGCGGTTTTCGCCGAACAAGCGTTGCCCTTCCGCCAGCATATCGGCCACGCGTTCCGCCGGCTGCTGTTTCGACACCGCGACGAGCGCTATCTCCGCCGGATCGCGGCCCGCGGCGCGCGCGGCAGCCGCGATCCGCGCCAGGATTGCCGCGCGTGGGGTGAGAGGATCGTTGGGCATGGCTTCGGCCAGAGATGTGCGGGTGTTAAACGCCATCGCGCGGCGGCTCAATCGGGCGCACGGCGGCGGGCGTGCGCCTTCCCTCTTCTTTCTGACCGATCCTTCGCGCACGCCCGCGCCAGAAGCGGCGATCGCCCGACTGCCGCCTGGCGCCGGCGTGATTTACCGCCATTTCGGCGCGCCCGATCGCGCAGCCGTGGCGCGCCGGCTGGCCGCGCTGTGCCGCAGACGGCGGCTGAAACTCCTGATCGCCGCCGATCCCGCCCTCGCCAGGCGCATCGGCGCGGACGGCGCACACCTGCCGGAGCGCATGGCGCGGCACGCCTTCGCCCTGAAACGCGCGCGCCCGGCGTGGATCGTCACCGCCGCCTGGCACGGGCGGCGTCCGCCGCCGCGCGGCGCGGACGCCCTGTTGCTGTCTCCGGTGTTTCCCAGCGCCAGCCCCTCGGCGGGCCCTGTGCTCGGACCGCGCGCCGGCGCGGCGATCGCACAGCGCGCGGGCGGGCGTGTTTACGCGCTCGGCGGCATGTCCGCGCAAACTGCGTCGCGGTTGCGCGGCTTCGCCGGCCTGGCGGCGATAGACGGCTTGCTCCTGGATTGAAGAAGCGCGCTCGGCGGCGCTCAGAAGCGGAACGCGGATTCCAGCTTCACGCCGGCGGCGCGCTCATCGAGGTTGCTGGAGCCGGCCGGCGCCCCAGCCGCAGCGACGCCGGCGGGGTCCGATACGCGCAGTTCGCCGCCAATCCGCAATCGGGGCGTGAAATCGTAGAATGCGCCGATTGCCGCTTCGTCCCGCGCGGCGGTTTTTGTGCGGTCGGCGTCACGGACGTTAAGCGTCAGCCCCCAGCGCGCCGACGGCGCCCAGGTGACCGTGCGGTCGCTCGGCGCAAGGCGGCTCGCGTCGCCGGCGCTGGCGGTGAAGCGCTCGAACCACGGTGTTGATTCTGTGGGTGTTTTCAGCGCATGCGCCAGCGTCTTTGCATCATCGGCGTGCGCAGCGCCGCCGCACACGGCGAACACGGCGCCCATCCCCATGATGGCGTGACGCAAACGCACTGAAGAGCCCCCTTTGCCTTCGACCATAAGCTAAGCAGATCGCGTGCGGCTTGGATATGCGAATTGCGCAACACCTCGCCGGCATTCGTTAGCTGAAAGCAGCTTTCCAAATGATTCCCACAACCTTTTGCGGCTTTTTAGCGCCCCCGCAGGCGGCTCTGGCGCCTCTGCTGGCGGGCCGGGGCGCACATGCTATACCTCGCCACGATTTCGCCGGGGGATGCGCGCAAAACCGCGCACGGCGCAGGGTTGGAACGCATCAGGGTAGGTCAATGAGCATGTTTCGTGAGCGCGCGCTTGGGCTGAAACTCGCCTTGGCGGCAGCGGCGCTGGCCGCCCTGCCCGCCTGCGCCAGCAATCCAGATCGCGTCGAGGGCCAATCCCGGCTGACGGACAGCAGCGGCGGCGGCGGTTTTTCGCTGTTCGGCAAGAAGGATAAGGTTGAAGCCGCGCCGCAAGCACAGATCGGCGTCAACGCCTTCCTGTGGCGCGCCACGCTTGACACCCTGGGCTTCATGCCGCTGGCCTCCGCCGATCCCTATGGCGGCGTCATCACCACCGAATGGTACGCCAACCCCGAACGCCCGAACGAGCGCTTCAAGGCCACCGCCTACATTCTCGATACGCGCCTGCGTGCGGACGGCATCAAGGTGAGCGTCAACCGCCAGCAGCTCACCGCCAACGGCTGGACGGACGCCCCCACCGATCCCGACACCGCCATTCAGATCGAGAACAAGATCCTCTCGCGCGCCCGCGAATTGAGGCTATCTACGCTTCGGGGTTAATTCGCCGCGCTGCGCCTGGGCGGGGCGCCCAGGACGAAATTGAGCGATGCCACGGTATAATCACCGCGAGAGCGAGCCGCGCTGGCGCAAAGCCTGGGAAGCTGCGGATTGCTTCCGTGCGCTGGCGCCGGAAGAAGCCGGCGCACGGCCGAAATACTACGTCCTCGAGATGTTCCCCTACCCGTCCGGCGCAATCCATGTCGGACACGGGCGCAACTACGCGATGGGCGACGTTGTGGCGCGCTACAAGCGCGCCCGCGGCTTCAACGTGCTGCACCCGATGGGATGGGACGCCTTCGGCCTGCCGGCGGAGAACGCCGCGATCGAGCGCGAGGCCGACCCGCGCGCCTGGACGCTCGCCAATATCGAAACCATGCGCGAGCAATTGCACCTACTCGGCATCGCGATCGATTGGGCGCGCGAATTCGCCACCTGCGATCCAGCATATTTCAAGCACCAACAGGCGATGTTCCTGGCCTTCTGGCGCAAAGGCCTCGCCTACCGCAAATCGGCGAAAGTGAACTGGGATCCCGTCGATCAAACAGTGCTTGCCAACGAACAGGTGGTGGACGGCCGCGGCTGGCGTTCCGGGGCGCCGGTGGAGATTCGCGAACTTGAGCAGTGGATGTTCAAGGTCACCGAATACGCCGACGATTTGGCTGAGGCGCTGAAAGAACTGGAGCGCTGGCCCGATAAAGTGCGCCTGATGCAGACGAATTGGATCGGCCGGAGCGAAGGCGCGCGCTTCCGGTTCGATTTCGTCACGCAGCCCGTCGGATATGATGGTGGCATCGAAGTATTCTCCACGCGGCCCGACACGCTGTTCGGCGCCAGCTTCGTCGCCGTGGCGCCAGATCACCCGCTGACGCGCCTGGCTGCCACGAAGCGCAAGGACGTCGCGGATTTCGTCGCCGAGTGCCAACGCCTAGGCACCAGCGAGGCGGCGATCGAAATGGCCGAAAAGGTCGGGATCGATCTCGGCTTAAAGGTGCGCCACCCGTTCGATCCGACGTGGGAATTGCCGGTGTGGAGCGCGAACTTCGTGCTCTCCACCTACGGCTCCGGCGCGATCTTCGGTTCGCCCGCCGGCGATCAGCGCGACCTCGATTTCGCGCGCAAATACGCCCTGCCCTTTCGGCCGGTCGTGTTGCCGCCCGGCGCTGATGCGGCGACTTACGCAATAGACAAGGAAGCCTACACCGGCCCCGGCGTGATCTACAATTCACGCTTCCTCGACGGCCTGCCGACCGAAAAGGCGATCGGCGCGGCGATCGATGCGTTGGAGAAGAACGGCGCGGGCGAACGCACCGTGCAATATCGCCTCCGCGATTGGGGCGTTTCGCGCCAGCGTTATTGGGGCTGCCCCATCCCGATCGTGCATTGCGTGAAATGCGGCGTCGTCGGCGTGCCGGAAGATCAATTGCCGGTGACGTTGCCCACGGATGTGCAGATCGTCGCCGGCGGCGGCAATCCGCTCGCGCGCCACCCGACGTGGAAGCATGTGGTTTGTCCGCAATGCGGCGGGCCGGCTGAACGCGAGACCGATACGTTCGATACGTTCGTCGATTCATCCTGGTATTTCGCGCGCTTCGCCGATCCGAAATCCGCGGACAAACCGTTCGACCCCGCAGTCGCAGCGTATTGGCTGCCAGTCGATCAATATGTTGGCGGAGTCGAGCACGCGGTGCTCCACCTGCTCTATGCCCGCTTCTTCACGCGCGCGATGCGCGATTGCGGCTACCTCCCCTTGCCCAGCGGCGAACCTTTCGCCGGCTTGTTCACGCAAGGCATGGTCACGCACGAAACATACAAAGACGAAAACGGCCGCTGGATGGCGCCGGAAGAAGTTGAGCAACGCGACGGCCAAGCGGTGGCGCGTGGCGGGAACGCTGTAGTCACGGTGGGTCCCGCCGAGAAGATGTCGAAGTCGAAGCGCAACGCCGTAAGCCTCGACGAATTCATCCACGATTACGGCGCGGACGTCCTACGCTGGTTCGTGCTGTCGGACTCGCCGCCTGAAAAGGACGTGCAATGGACGGCCGCCGGCGTCGAAGGCGCTTGGCGCTTCGTGCAGCGCGTGTGGGCCGCCGTCGAGGCGTACAAAGGCACGGCCCCTTCGCCCGGCGCTGCGGCGCCCGCGGAAGCGAACGAAGGCGAAGCGCTGGAGTTGCGCCGCGCGAGCCATCGTGCGCTCGCCGGACTGACGGATGACATCGAGAATTTCCGGTTCAACCGCGCGATCGCGCGCGCCTACGATCTCATGAACCAGATCAAGAAGGCCGAAGGCGCCGCCGGCCCGGGCACAACCTGGGCGCGGGGGGAAGCCCTGCGGCTGTTGGCGCAGATGATCGCGCCTTTCATGCCCCACCTGGCCGAGGAAGCCTGGGAGACGCTCGGCTTCACGCCGTTCGTCTCCACCGCCGCCTGGCCGGAGGCTGAAGCCGCTCTGCTGGAGGACGCGCGTATCGTCATGCCCGTGCAGGTGAACGGCAAGCGCCGCGGCGAGATCGAAATCCCGAAGGGCCTGGGCGAAGACGCCGTGCGCGACATCGCGCTCGCTCATGAGCGGGTAGCGCCTTTCCTTGCCGGGCTCACCGTGCGCAAGGTCGTGGTCGTGCCCGATCGGATCGTGAATATCGTCGCCACATGAGAAGTCCCCTGCGCACCTTCGCCCTGCTCGCGCTGCCGGCCGTGCTGTTGTCGGCGTGCGGTTTCCGCCCGATGTACGGCGCGAGCGCGACAACGGCGCCGATCGGCCCCCTTTTCGTCGAGACCACGCCCGGTAAAGGCGGCTTCGCACTCAAGAACGAATTGGAGCGCCTGCTCGACGTCGAGCGCGGCGCCGGCCCGGTGCGGCGCCTGCAGGTGACCTTGTCGGAAGGCGTGGCGGGCTTGGGCTTCCGCGTCGATGAATCCGCCAGCCGCTCGGACTTGAGCCTTTCTGCCAGTTACATCCTGTACGACGTTTCCGGCGCGGAGCTGCTGCGCGGCTCGGCCGCCGCCACCGCCAGCTATGATGTGCCAAGTTCGGCCTACGGCGAACTGACCGCCCAGGAGGACGCGCGCGAGCGCGCTGCCGAGGTGCTGGCCGAACGCCTGCGGGCCGATCTCGCCCTGCGCCTAGCCCGCCAGCGCGCGCAGGCCGCCGCCGACAAAGCCAAGTGAAGCTCGCGGCGCAGGCCGCCGCGCGCTTCCTGGCCAAGCCCGCCCAGGATGTGCGCGCCGCCCTGCTTTATGGGCCCAATCGCGCGCTGGTGGCGGAGTCCGCCGAAGCGGTCATCAAGGCGCTGCTTGGCCCGGCGCCGGACGCGATGGCGGTGACCCGCCTGGGCGACGACGAGCTGCGCCGCGATTTCGCGCTTCTCTCCGATCAACTCGCCGCCCAATCCCTGCTTGGGGGCCCCCGCGTGCTGCGCGTCCGGGCGGACGGAGACGCCGCCGCCGAGCCGATCGCCGCAACCCTCGCAGCGCTCGACGCCGGCGCGCCGGCAGCGGCTTATCTGCTGGTCGAAGGCGGCGATCTCGCCGCGCGCTCGAAAGTCCGCGCCGCGTTCGAGGCGGCGAAGAGCGCCGTCGCCATCCCCTTTTACGAGGAAGACGAAGCCGCCATCGCCCAATTCGCCGCCGCCGCCCTCAAGGCAGCGGGCGTCACGCTGGATGACGGCGCCCGCGCCGTGCTGGAGGCGTCGCTGCCGCCAGACCGCGGCGTGATCCGCGGCGAAATCGAAAAGCTGGCGCTTTACGCGCATGGCCGCAGCGGGCCGATCGCGGCGGCGGAGATCGCGGCCCTGCTCGCAGTGGAAGGAGAAGCAGCCCTCGACGATGCGGGCCTCGCGGCCGCCGGAGGGCGCGCCAGCGACGCCGTCGAGGCGCTGCATCGTGCGGGCGTCGGCGCCATCACCGCGCTCAAGGCGCTGGAGCGGCGCCTGCTGCGCCTGCAGGAAGCGCGTGCCGCGGTCGACCGCGGCGCCTCCCCTTCCGACGCGGCGGGCGGCTTGCGCCCGCCCGTGTTCTGGAAAGAGCGCGACGCCTTCGCCGCTCAGCTGCGGGGATGGACGGCGCAGCGCCTCGCCGCGGCGCTGGACGCGCTTTGGCGGGCGCAGGTGCGCGCAATGACAGCGGGCGCCCCGCAGGAGCTGATCGCGGCCGAAGCGTATCGCGCTGTCGCCAATCTCGCTAACCGCCGTTAACCATATTCGCGGCGCGATGCGCCGTTAGCCCGGCGTGTAAGATTGCGGCGGCGTCAATAGGCGGCGTTCAATATCGTCCAGTTGCTCCAAGGTGGCGTAGGCGATGCGCACGTCGCCCGCGCCGTCCTTGAAATTGATCGTCACCGCCAGGCCGAGCGCCGCGGAAAGCCGCTGCTCCAGCGCACGCGTATCGGCGTCCTTACCAGCTTTATCCGTGGACGGACGAAGCGGTCGGGCGCGCTCCTCCTTGCCTGCGCTCGCGAGCTTTTCGAGATCGCGCACATTGAGCTGCTCGGCCACTGCTCGCTTCGCGAGCGCGAGCGGATCGGTCGCTGTCAGCAGCGCGCGCGCGTGGCCCGCGCTCAGTTTGCCGTCGCGCACGAAGGCTTGGATTTCATCCGGCAGATTCAGCAGCCGCAGCATGTTGGCGATATGCGGCCTACTCTTGCCGACGACGTCGGCGATATCCTGCTGCGTGCGCCCGAAGCGCTCGATCAGCTGGTTGTAGCCCATCGCCTCTTCCAGAGGGTTCAAGTCCGTACGCAGAACGTTTTCGACGATGCCGATCTCCAGCACTTCGATCTCGTCAAGCTCGCGGATTACCACCGGAATCGCATGCACGCCGGCCTTCTGCGCCGCGCGCCAGCGCCGCTCGCCGGCCACGATCTCGTAGCGTCCATGCTGGCCCGCGACGGGGCGCACGAGAATCGGCTGCAATACGCCGTGCGCGCGGATCGAATCCGCGAGCTCGAGTAGGTCGGCCTCGTCGAACGCCTTGCGCGGCTGGTTCGGATTGCGCTGGATCAGCTCGACCGGCACCTGGCGCTGGCCGAGTTCGCCAGCGATCGGCTGCTCGTTCGCCATCTCCACCAGTTCGGGTGGCGGCGTCCATTGCGGCGCGGACTCCTCTGCCGGCTCTTGCGCGCGCGGCGGCGGGAACGAGGTCACCGTCGCGCCGAGCGGCGTTTGCGCAGGGCTCCAGACGGGCGCCTCGCCCGCGACCGGCGCGGGCGCGCCAGGCTCCGCCTGCGGTCCGGGCGTCACCGGCGCAGCCTTGTTCAGATCGAAGGATTCGCCCAGCAGCGCCGACAATCCCCTACCGAGGCCGCGCCGCACTTGATCCGACATTCGCTTGCTCCCTCAGGCGGCCTTCAGCGCGCGTTCGCGCTCGATGAGTTCTTTCGCCAGTTCGATGTAGGCTTGGCTGCCCACGGCTTTGTGGTCGTAGATGATCGCCGGCAGCCCGTGGCTCGGCGCCTCGCTCAGGCGCACATTGCGCGGAATGATCGTGGAATAGAGTTTGTCCGGGAAATAGCGGCGCACTTCGTCGGCCACCTGATCGGACAGCTTGTTACGCTTGTCGTACATGGTGAGCACGACGCCCTGGATTTCCAGCTGCGGATTCAGTCCCTGCTGCACCATGCGGATCGTGTCGATCAGCTGCGCTAGGCCTTCGAGCGCGAAGAATTCGCACTGCAGCGGCACCAGCACGGCGTCCGCCGCGGTCATCGCGTTGACGGTGAGGATGTTCAGCGACGGCGGGCAATCGATCAGGATGAAGTCGAAGCCCTCGTCGCGATTCTCGGAGAGATACGCCTTGAGCGCGTCGCGCAGGCGATGCTGCGGGCGCACCGCGCTCATCAGCTCGCTGTCGATGCCTGCAAGGTCGCCGCTGCCGGGTGCCACGAACAGATTCGGCACCTTGGTGGCCATGATCGCCGCGGAAAGCGGGCGGCCGCCATTGAGCACATCGTAGCTCGTGACCTTGCGGTCGGCGGGGTGAATGTCGAGCCCGGTGGAGGCGTTGCCCTGCGGGTCGATGTCGAAAATCACCACGCGCTTGCCGGCGGCGGCGAGCGCCGTGCCGAGATTGATCGCCGTGGTGGTCTTGCCGACGCCGCCCTTCTGGTTGGCGATGGCGAGGGTGCGCAGATTGGACTTATGCACGTTGCACTCCATCGACCCGGACGATCCGTCCGCGCGGATCGCTGAGGCTGGGCAGGGTCCGCGTCCGCATGGCCCAAGCCTTTCCGGCCTCCGCCAGCTCCGCTTCGACGCCCTCGCCCTTCAGGAAAAGGCCGCCGGCGCCCGCCTCAAGCCAGGGTGCTGCGGCCGTCAGGATGAGCGGCAGCGGCGCAAAGGCCCGCGCGGTTACGATGTCATACGATTCGCCCGTCTTGTCGCGCGTTTCGGCAAGCCTTTCGGCGCGGACCGGCAGCACACGGGCGGGCGCGCCGGTCTCCAAAACCGCCATCCGGAGGAACGCCGCCTTCTTCTGATTAGCCTCCACGAGGTCCACACGCGCGCCGGAAACGCCGATCAAGCCGCACGCCACGACGAAGCCAGGGAATCCGGCGCCGCTGCCCAGATCGAGCCAAAGGCGCGCGTCTGGGGCCAAAGCCAGCAATTGCGCCGAGTCGAGCGCGTGGCGGCGCCAATAGTCGTCGAGTTGGCCCGGACCGACCAGATTCATCCGCCCAGACCAGGTCCGCAGCAGGTTCAGATGGGTCTCCAACGCTTTACGTGTTTCCCGTGAAACACTCACATCCCGCTGGAACTCGTCGGGCCCGTAGATCATCCGCCAGCCATGCGCCGCGCCGCCGATGGGTGCAACGGCTCAGGCCCGGCGTTTCACGTGAGCGAGCAAGGCGGTCAGCGCTGCCGGGGTGATGCCCTCGATCCGCCCCGCTTGGCCGAGCGTGCCCGGCTTGGCCTGGTTGAGCTTCTGGCGGATTTCGGCGGAAAGCCCGCCGACAGCGCCATAATCCAGATCGGGAGCCAGGCGCAGATCCTCGTCGCGCCGGAAGGCCGCTACATCCGCCGTCTGGCGCTCCAGATAGCCGGCGTATTTCGCCTCAATCTCCACCTGCTCGGCCGCCTGCGCCGGCAAGACGCCGAGCTGCGGCCAGATCGCCGCCAGCCGGCGGAGGTCCACGCCGGGATAGGCCAGCAGCTGGAAGGCGCTGCGGCGCTGTCCGTCCCGGTTTACCTCGAGCCCGTGGGCGCGCGCCTCGGTCGGCGTCAGGCTCAACGCCTGTACTGCCGCCATCGCGTTCTCGATCGCCGCCGCCTTGGCCGCAAAGGCTTGCGCCCTTGCCGGGCCCACGCAGCCGAGCGCCAGTCCCTTCGGCGTAAGCCGCCGATCGGCGTTATCGGCCCGCAGGGTCAGCCGATATTCCGCCCGTGAGGTGAACATGCGATAGGGCTCGGTGACGCCGCGGGTGATGAGGTCGTCGATCAGCACGCCGGCATAAGCCTCCGCCCGCGTCAGCGCGAACGGCTCGCACGCACCGCCGGCCGCCAGCGCCGCGTTGAGACCCGCCATCAGCCCTTGGGCGGCAGCCTCCTCGTATCCGGTCGTGCCGTTAATCTGGCCCGCGAGATAGAGCCCCGGCAGGCGCTTGGTCTCGAGCGTCACGCGCAACTCGCGCGGATCGACGTAATCGTATTCGATCGCGTAGGCGTGGCGCATGATCCGTACACGCCCTAAGCCCGGAATCGTGCGTAGAAAGGCCTCTTGCACGTCTTCCGGCAGCGACGTGGAAATCCCGTTCGGGTAGATCGTGTCGCCATGCTCTGTGCCCGGAAGACCTTCCGGCTCGAGGAATATCTGGTGACTTTGCTTGTCGGCGAAGCGGGTGATCTTGTCCTCGATCGAGGGGCAATAGCGCGGCCCCCGCCCGGCGATGGCGCCGGAATAGACGGCCGACTTCTCGATGTTGGCGGCGATGATCAGGTGGGTCTCGGCGGTGGTGGCCGTGATCCCGCACTCGATTTGCGGATTGGTGATCGCCTCCGTGAGGAACGAAAACGGCGTCGGCGCGGCGTCGGCCTGCTGCATGCCGAGGCCGGCCCAGTCGATCGTGCGCCGGTCGAGCCGGGCGGGCGTGCCGGTCTTCAGCCGGCCCAACTGGAAGCCCAGCACATAGAGCCGGTCCGAAAGGCCGATCGCCGGCGCTTCGCCGGCGCGGCCGGCGGGGATCCGCTTGGCCCCGATATGGATCAGGCC
>JBFWWB010000090.1:0-11886 GCA_050246435.1 Hyphomonadaceae bacterium | reverse complement strand
TAGGTGATCACGCAGCCGAACTGGCCGGGCTTGCGGCACAGCGGAATGGATTGGAACGCGCCGCCCTTCGTCTTGCCCGGCGGCACGGCGATGCTCGTCCCCAGCAGCAGCGCGGAAACGAGCCGCTTCTGCAGCGGCTTGCCGTCGATCTCCTCGCGGATGAGCCGCGCCAGCAGCATTGCGCCTTGGCTATGGCCGATCAGTACGATTCCGCGACCGCCATTGTCGCGCTGCAGATAGTCATGCCACGCGTCGCGCACGTCGCCATAGGCGAGCGCCTCGTCCGTCGGCATCGGCGCGCCCGTCATGAAGGCGCGCAACGCGGTGAGGGTCGTCTGCCGGTAAAGCGGAACGAACAGTCGGCAATGCGTGGCGAACCGGCCAGCCTGGAAATAGGAGACGCGCTTCTCCTCCCGGCCGGGGATCATGTCGCTGTTGCCCCAGGGATCGAGCGACACGGTGGGATAAACGTAGAAGCAATCGACCGGGGCGGCGGGATCGGGCGTGAATTTTTCGATGCTGAGATCGCCGTTGGCGGCGACGATCGTGGCGTCGAGCGGCTGGGCGCAGCTTTCTTCCTGGCCGGGGCGGCACACCCAGTTTTCCGGCTTCGTGTAATCGTTGGCGGCAGGGGCCGCGGCGGCGGCGGCGGCGAAGAGGAAGAATGCGGCGCACGCCGCCGTCAGCACCGTCCGCATCGCCCGCCTCCCAAATGCGGCGTGACGATGCCGCGCCCGTCCGCCTGCGTCCATGCGGCAAGGGGGTGCGCCAATGGGTTGTGAACCGGTTTTCCCGCATCCTGGCGGGCATGATTCGCGTCACCGACAGGATCGCGCTGGACGAGGCCGAGATTGAGGAGCGCTTCGTGCGCGCCGAGGGGCCCGGCGGCCAGCACGTGAACAAGACGTCGAGCGCGGTGGAGCTGCGCTTCAATGCGGCGTCGTCGCCGGCGCTGACGCCCGCCGTCTTCGCGCGCCTGGCGCGCCTGGCGGGGCGGCGGATGACGCAGGAGGGCGTGGTGGTGATCCGCGCCCAGAGCCACCGCGCGCAGGAGCGCAACCGCGCCGATGCGCTGGCGCGCCTGGTGGCGCTGATCGCGGAAGCGGCGGTGGAGGAGAAGCCGCGCCGGGCCACGCGCACGCCGCGCGCCGAGCGTGAGCGCCGGATGGAGGGCAAGGCCCGCCGCGGCCGCGTGAAATCACTGCGTGGCCGCGTGCGGGAGGATTAGCTCTTCCTCCCTCCCCGTGAGGGGAGGGTGTCATCGCGGCACGCGATGACGGGTGGGGCGGCGGCGCAATGTTGGAGCAGCCTCCCCCTCAGTCGTCGCTACGCGCCGACAGCTCCCCCTCGCGGGGGAGCAGGAGCGCGGTCCGAACCGCCTGCGCAACAAGGGCTGCGATGTCGTCAGTCCGCGAAACCACGTCGTTGTTCCAGAAGCGGAGCACGTCGTAGCCGCGATGGCGAAGCCATGCCGTTCGCTCGTCGTCTACGCGAAGCCTGTCGGGCTTGGCGTGCTGGCTGCCGTCGATCTCGACGACGATCCTGGCTGCACGACATTCAAAATCGACGATGTAGCGGCCGATCGGCGACTGACGGCGAAAGTGCAAGCCTTCTCCCCGCAGTCGCCGGAGGCGCAGCCAAAGCAACGTCTCTGGGTAGGTCAGCCGCTTGCGAAGCGATCGGGCTATGGCGTCGGCCATGCCAATGTGTGTGCCTCCCTCGCCAGCTACGCAACGCTTTCCTCTCTCCCCGCGAGGGGAGGATGTCATGCGGCACGCGATGACGGGTGGGGCGGCGGGGATTCAGAGATTGTCGAGGCGAATCATTGCTCCATGAGAGGATGACGCAACTCGAAATCAGCCACGCCATCGAAATGTTGAACGCGGGAAGGGCCGATCTCGCCCTTCTTCGGCGTGGCGGCCTCATCTATCAATCGGCGGCCGACGGGCGGCTCTATCCGAATGGCCACTTTGTACGCATTGTGGACCGCGAGCCGCGCGCGGTTCGGCCCCGCTGGAAATCGTTTCGCCTTAGCGCAAGCTGGCGTTGATCGCGGCTAGGGCCGCGGCGCCCGGGATCAGCTCGGCGTCCGAAAGCGCATTCAGCGGGCGGTCCACCGTGCCCAAATGCGCGTGATGGTCCTCGGGCTCGGGATCGACGAACAGGAGCCCGGTGACGATCTCGCCCTCGGCGGCGCGCGCCTGCAGATAATTCATCGCGCCGATGCGGTCGTTCGGATCGTAGTCGGCGGAGAGCTTGCGCAGCCGCAGCACCGAGCCGTCATGCTGGCGGATTTCCGCGAGCGCGCCCGCTTCGTATTCCGCCGTGATCGGATCGCGTTCGAGCATCACGTCGAGCCGGTTCACCGCCTCGTTGTGCTCGCGCACATAGTCGAAGCTCTTGGTGGAGCCTTCGTGGTTGTTGAAGGCGATGCACGGACTGAGGCAATCGATGAAGGCCGGCCCCTGGTGCAGCAACGCCGCCTCGATCAGCGGCACCAGCTGGGATTTATCGCCCGAAAAGCTGCGCCCCACGAACGTCGCGCCCAGCTGCAGGGCCAGCGCCACCATGTCGATCGGCGTGTCGGCGTTCACCACGCCGCGCTTGGATTTGCTGCCCTTGTCGGAGGTGGCGGAGAACTGCCCCTTGGTGAGGCCGTACACGCCGTTATTCTCCACGATATAGGTCATGTTCACGCCGCGCCGGATGGCGTGCGCGAACTGGCCGAGGCCGATGGAGGCGCTGTCGCCGTCGCCCGAGACGCCCAGATAGATCAGCTCGCGGTTCGCCAGGTTGGCCCCGGTGAGCACGGACGGCATGCGCCCATGCACGGCGTTGAAGCCGTGGCTTTGGCCCAGGAAATAGTCCGGCGTCTTGGAAGAGCAGCCGATGCCGCTCATCTTCGCGATGCGGTGCGGCTCGAGATCGAGGTCGAAGCAGGCCTGCACGATCGCGGCGCTGATCGAATCGTGGCCGCAGCCGGCGCACAAGGTTGAGATCGAGCCTTCGTAGTCGCGCTTGGTGAAGCCGAGCGCGTTCTTGTCGGCCTTGGGGTGGCGCAGCGCGGGCTTGGGCAGATACGTCATTTCGCGGCCTCGTTGATGGGGGCGGAGCGCGGCGCGCTCATCCCCGCGGCAATTTCCTTGGTGATGAAGCGGGCAGTGATCGGGGTGCCGTCATAGTGGCGCACGGGCACCAGGGTCGCGGGATCGACCCCGCCTTCCGCCACCAGCAGCGTGCGCAATTGCGCGTCGCGGTTCTGCTCGACGACGAACACCAGATCGTGCGCGCGGATGAACTCGAACACCTCGTCCGCGAACGGGAAGCCGCGCACGCGTAGGCCGTCCAGGTGCATGTCCTGCGCTTCCAGCGCATCGAGCGCTTCGTGCATCGAGGGCGTGGTCGAGCCGAAATAGAGCACGCCGTAGCGCGTGCGCTTCTTCGCCGGGCGCGCGACGGGGGCGGGCACCAGCGTTTTCGCGGTCTCGAACTTCTTCAGCTGGCGCTGCGCGTTGGCGACATAATCTTCGCCGCGCTCGCTGTAGCGGGCGTAGGCGTCGTGGCTCGAGCCGCGGGTAAAATAGGCGCCGCGATTGGGATGCACGCCCGGATAAGTGCGGTAGGGCACGCCGTCGCCATCGACATCGAGGTACCGGCCGAACTCGCGCCCAGCCTGCAGATCCTCGTAGCCCATCACCTTGCCGCGATCGAGCGCGCGGCTTTCATCCCACTGGAAGGGTTCGGTCAGCCATTCGTTCATGCCGATATCGAGATCGAGCATGACGAAGATCGTCGTCTGCAGCCGGTCGGCGAGATCGAACGCAAGCGCGGCCATCTCGAAGCTCTCGTGCGGATCGGCGGGGAACAGCAGCGGGTGCTTAGTGTCGCCGTGGCTCGCATAGGCGGCCAACAGCAGATCGGATTGCTGCGTGCGCGTGGGCATGCCGGTGGACGGTCCGCCGCGCTGCACATCGAAGATCACCGCAGGGATTTCCGCGAAATAGGAAAGTCCGATGAATTCCTGCATCAGCGAAACGCCGGGGCCGGAGGTGCAGGTGAAGGCGCGCGCGCCATTCCAGCCGGCGCCGATCACCATGCCGATCGAGGCGATCTCGTCTTCCGCCTGCACGAACGCGTAGCGCGCCTTCTTGTCCGCCGCGTCGTGGCGGAACTTCTTTGCGTACATCTGGTAGGCTTCCGCCAGCGATGTCGACGGCGTGATCGGATACCAGGCGCACACCGTCGCTCCGCCATAAACGGCGCCGAGGCCGGCCGCTGTGTTCCCGTCGACGAAGATGCGCTCGCCCACATTGTCGGCGCGGCGCACCTTCAGCGCGATGGGGTCCATGTGATCGCGCGCATGGGAAGCGCCCATCTCGTAGGCGTGCAGGTTTGCGTCGATCAGCCGGGGCTTGGAGGCGAATTCCTCGCGCAGCAGCGCTTCCACGACGCCCGCTTCGATGCCGAGCAATTCGGAAAGCACGCCGAGATAGACGATGTTCTTGAACAACTGGCGCTGGCGCGGATCGGTGTAGGCCGCGTTGCAGATCGCCGTCAGCGGCGCGCCGATCGTGTTCACGTCTTCCCGGAAGGCCGAGCGCGGCATCGGCTTCGTCGCGTCGTAGAAGAGATAGCCGCCCGGTTCGATGCCTTTGACGTCGGCGTCCCAGGTCTGCGGGTTCATGGCGACCATCAGGTCCCAGCCGCCGCGCCGGCCGAGATAGCCTTGCTCGTTGATCCGCACCTCGTACCAGGTGGGCAGGCCCTGGATGTTCGAGGGGAAGATGTTGCGCGCGCCGATCGGCACGCCCATGCGCAGGATCGCCTTCGCGAACAGCCCGTTGGCGGAAGCCGAGCCCGATCCGTTCACGTTCGCAAAACGGACGACGAAGTCGTTGACAGCGGCGATGGGTGTCATGCGTCAGGCCTTTTCCAGCACGCGGGCGGGCGTGCCGCAGCCGCTGGCTTGGGTCATGTCGAGGAGGAATTTCTGCATGTCCCACGCGCCGGTGGGGCAGCGTTCGGCGCACATGCCGCAATGCAGGCAGACGTCCTCGTCCTTCGCCATGATGCGGCCGGTCTTCAGGCCGTCGGCGACGTAGATGTCCTGCGTGAGATTGACCGCCGGCTCCTTGAGGCGTGCGCGCAGATCGGTTTCTTCGCCGTTCTCGGTGAAGGTGATGCAATCGGTGGGGCAGATGTCGACGCACGCATCGCACTCGATGCACAGCGGCGCCACGAACACGGTCTGCACGTCGCAATTCAAGCAGCGCTGGGTTTCGGCGTAGCCGAGCTTCTCGTCAAAGCCGAGCTCCACTTCCATCTTCACGTTCTTGAGCGCGACGGTCACATCCTGCAACGGCACGCGATGGCGCAGCGCATTGGAGATGTCGTTGTCATACGACCATTCATGGATGCCCATCTTCTGGCTGGTCATCGTCACGCCGGGGGCGGGGCGCTCCTCGACATCTTCGCCGTGGCAGAATTTGTGGATCGAGATCGCTGCGTCGTGCCCGTGGGCGACCGCCCAGATGATGTTTTTCGGGCCGAAGGCCGCATCGCCGCCGAAGAACACCTTCGGGTTCGTCGACTGCATCGTTTTCTCGGATACGACCGGCATGTCCCACTTGTCGAACTCGAGGCCGGCGTCGCGTTCGATCCAGGGGAACGAATTCTCCTGGCCGACGGCGACGAGCACGTCGTCGCATTCGAAATGCTGATCGGGCTCGCCCGCGTTCACCAGCGTGCGCCGGCCCTTCGCGTCATATTCCGCCTTCACCTTTTCGAACACGACGCCGGTGAGCTTGCCGTTCTCGTGCGTGAACGCCTTGGGCACGAGATAGTTGAGGATTGGGATGCCTTCGTGCATCGCATCCTCTTTCTCCCACGGGCTCGCCTTCATCTCCTCGAAGCCGGAGCGGACGATGACCTTCACGTCCTCCCCGCCGAGCCGGCGCGAAGTGCGGCAGCAATCCATTGCGGTGTTGCCGCCGCCCAGCACGATCACGCGCTTGCCGATCTTCTCGATATGGCCGAACGAGACGTTCGAGAGCCAGTCGATGCCGATATGGATGTTCTTCGCGGCTTCCATGCGGCCGGGCACATCGAGATCGCGCCCGCGCGGCGCGCCGGAACCGACGAAGATCGCGTCGAAATCCTCCGCCAGCAACGCCTTCAGGCTGTCGACGCGTTGGCCGAGGCGCATGTCGAGGCCGAGGCGCGTGATGTAGCCGACTTCCTCGTCGATCACTTCTTCCGGCAGGCGGAAGCGCGGGATCTGGCTGCGGATCATGCCGCCGGCCTGGGGATCGGCGTCGAAAACGGTGAGATGATAGCCGAGCGGCGCCAGATCGCGCGCCACGGTGAGCGAGGCGGGCCCTGCGCCGATGAGCGCGATGCGCTTGCCATTCGTCTCGGTCGGCGCTGGCGGCAGGCGGTCATCGATGTCGCCCTTGTTGTCGGCGGCGACGCGCTTCAGCCGGCAGATCGCCACCGGCTCCTTCTCCACGCGGCCGCGCCGGCACGCCGGCTCGCACGGGCGGTCGCACGTGCGCCCGAGAATTCCCGGGAACACGTTCGATTTCCAGTTGACCATGTAGGCGTCGGCATGACGGCCAGCCGCGATCAGCCGGATATATTCCGGCACCGGCGTGTGGGCGGGGCAGGCCCACTGGCAATCAACGACTTTGTGAAAATAGTCCGGGTCTGCGATGTTGGTGGTCTTCAATGGACCTCCCCCTGACAAGAGGCGCGCCCTCAGCCTTGCAGCGTCGGCAGGGCCGCCGCTGCGATGCGCTTGGTGCGCTTTGACGGTGATGCTCGTCGCCTTACGGGGTGTTCTATAGCGCAACCGGTGCGCCGCGAATAGGAGAAACGCGCGCCCTCAACGGGCTGCCCGCGTTCTCTGGCGCAGATGTAATTTTACAGTCTGCGCAGGAGCGCCTGCGCCGCGGCCGGCGCTTTGACCTTGTCTCCCGAAATCATGAACAAGAAGACATCGCGCGGCGCAGCCTTCATCGCCGGCGAGATCAAGGTCATGTCTTTCGGCGCGTCGCCTTTCTCCCACGCCTGCGCCCGCTCGACCCATTTTTTCTGGTCCGCGGCGCTCAACCCTTCGGCTTGCGCCTCGCTCGCGCGCATCACGCGGAGGTAGACGAAATCGGCCGTCACGTCGGCGATCAGCGGGTACTTGTCGGAGTCGGCCAACACCACGCCGACGCCATGCTTGCGCGCAAGCGCGATGAAATCCGGCGTCTGGAAGCTTTCGTGGCGCGCCTCCAGCGCGTGGCGCAAGGGCAGCTTGCCGAGCTTCTTGGGCAGTAGCGCGAGAAAGCCTTCGAGATCGGCGGCGTCGAACTTCTTGGTGGGAGCCAGCTGCCACAGAATGGGTCCGAGCTTGGGGCCCAATTCCTCCAGGCCGCTGGTCAGGAAGCGCTCGATCGACTCGCCCGCGCCGGCGAGGTCGCGGCGGTTGGTGCAGAAGCGGTTGCCTTTGACGGCGAAGATGAAATCGTCCGGCGTCTCGTCATGCCATTTGCGGAAGCTGGCCGGCTTCTGCGTGGAATAATAGGTGCCGTTGATCTCGATCGCGCTCAACGCGCGGCTCGCGAACTGCAATTCCTTGGCTTGCGCCAGGCCGGGCGGATAGAAGGCGCCGCCGCGCCAGGGTTCGAAGGTCCAGCCGCCGACGCCGACGCGGATCATGCGTTCCTCCCCATTACTTCCGTTAGTTGGGCTGCGGTTACTTGTCGGCGCGCGGCGGCGCGCGCAAGGCGTCGCGGGCGCGGGCGGCCTTTTTGCGCCGCCGCGCGGCGCGTTCGATGCGGCGCTCGATCGGATGCAATCCGGCCAGCACCAGCAGCGCCAGCGCGACGCCGATCCCCGCCACCGCCCATGCGCCGAGCCCGCAGGCCAGACCCAGCGCCGCGCCCAGCCAGACGGTGGCCGCCGTGGTCAGGCCGCGCACGCGGTTGCGCGCGGGCTGGTGCAGCACCACGCCCGCGCCGACGAAGCCAACGCCGGTTAGCACGCCCTGGATCACGCCCTGCACGACGCGGCTCAGCGCGTCGGGATGGCCTTGCATCGCCGCCATCTGCAGCGCCGCGAGCATCGCGGCCGCACCCCCCATCGCCACCAGCGCCAGGGTGCGCATGCCGATCGGCTTGGCGGCCAGATCGCGGTTGAGCCCCAGCGCAACGCCGACGCCGGCGGCGGCCAGCAGGCGCAGCAGCACATCGAGTGTGGAAAGCGGCATGGGGAAAGCTTGAAGCGCGTCCCGCCGGGAAAGGCCAGCGCCGCGCCCTGCGGCGCCCGCCCTGAGCCTGGCGCCGCGAAGCGGGCCGCGGCTTGACAGGGCGTGCAAAAACGGCGGGAACCTGGGGAACGTCGCGCGGAGCGCGGCGGCGCGCCGGGGAACACGGTCGCCGCTCGGGCGTTGCGTTTTGTGTAAGCAATTGACTGGGCAAGCGCCGCGCGCTTCCTAGACGCACGGGGGCGGGGCCGGGGGGCCCTGCGGGAGACGCGCATGTCCGGAAAGCCAGATGTCGGCGCGCCGCCGCGGATGCTTGTCTTCCAGCTCTCCGAACTCAATCCGGCGATGCGCAGCGATCCGCACGCGATCCTGGACGCCCAGCGCGAAGCCGCCCCCATCGATCGTGACGACGTAATCCCGGCGCTGGTGCTCACCGCCTATGGCGTCGCCAAGGATCTGCTGGTCGATTCCGCGATCTCGCGGAATTTCGAGTACGCCTCCCCAGCCAATCCGGTGATCAACGCCGTGCGCAAGCTGAACGCGGCGGTGGAAGAGGAATTCGGCCGCCACGATTCCATGCTGATCCTCGACGATCCCGATCACGCCCGCGTGCGCGGCATCGTCGCCAAGGCGTTTCTCGCCCGCGCCGCCGAAGCGCGCCCGATGATCGAAGGCGTCGTCGCGCGCGCGCTTGCGCGGCTCGAAGGCCGCCCCGGGTTCGACGTGGTGGAGGAATACGCCTGCCGCGTGCCGATCCATGTGCTGGGCGCGATCCTCGGCTGCGACGAGGACGATCTTCCGCAGTTGCGCGCATGGACCGAGGCCGGCCAGCGCGCATTCGATCCCACCGTCGGCGAAGAGGCGAGCAACGCCGCCATTGAAGGCCGGCGCGGCATTCTCGGCTATTTCCGCCAGCGCATGGCGATGCGGCGCGCAGCGCCGGGAGACGATCTGGTCAGCGATCTGCTGCGGGCACAGGCAGAAGGCGCCCCGATCAGCGACGGCGAGATCCTGCACAACATGTTCGCGCTGCTGGTCGCCGGGCACCTGACGACGGCCGATCTCATCGGCAACGGCGTGATGCTGCTGCTCACCCATCCCGAGGAACGCGCCAAGCTCGCCGCCAATCCCGCGCTGATCGCCAGCGCCGTCGATGAGGCTTTGCGCTACGAGCCGCCGATCACCACTACGGCGCGCTTTCCCCATCAGGATGGCGCGATCGGCGGCTGCCCATACCACAAGGGCGATGCGCTCACCGTCAGCGTGCTGGCGGCCAACCGCGATCCCGCCGCGTTCGCCAACCCCCATCGCTTCGACATCACCCGCCGGCCCAATCCGCATCTGGCCTTCGGCGCCGGCTCGCACATGTGCGTCGGCGCGCCATTGGCGCGCATCGAAGGGCAGGCGGCGATCGCGGGGCTGCTGGCGCGCTTCCCGGACATCCGCCTCGCGCAGGAAGGCCGGCCGGAATGGCGCGCCGTGGCCGGCGTGCGCGGCCTCGCGAAGCTCGACGTGTTGGTGTAATTACTGCTACCATTCCGGCGTGATCGCGCGTTGGGAGCGGCGTCATGATCGATCTCTATTTCGCCGCCACGCCGAACGGCTGGAAAGTTTCCATCATGCTGGAGGAAGCGGGCCTGCCTTACCGGCTCGCGCCCGTGAATTTCGCCGAAGGCGAGCAATATAGCGAAGCCTTCCGCGCCATCAGCCCAAATGGGCGCATCCCCGCCATCGTCGATCATGATGCGCCCGGCGGCCCCCTTTCGATCTTCGAGAGCGGCGCCATTCTGTTCCATCTCGCCGAGACGACTGGTCAGTTCCTGCCACGCGATCCCCACGGGCGCTCCAAGGCGCTGCAATGGGTGATGTGGCAGATGTCGGGCTTGGGGCCGATGGCCGGGCAGAACGGCCACTTTCTGCTCTACGCGCCGGAGAAGGTGCCCTACGCGATCGCGCGCTACGGCAAGGAGGTGCGCAGGCTCTATGGCGTGCTCGATCATCAGCTCGGCCTAACCGGCGATTGCATCGTCGGCGCGTATTCGATCGCCGATATGGCGTGCTTTCCCTGGATCATGACGCACAAAAAGCAGGGCCTCACGCTCGATGATTATCCCAACGTGAAGCGCTGGTTCGCTGCGCTGCGCGCGCGCCCGGCGCTGCAGCGCGGGCTCGCGGTCGGCGGCGGCGTGAAGGATATTTCGAAAACCGCCATGAGCGAGGCGATGCGCGCCCGGCTGTTCGGCTATGACGTCAAAACGGAGACCGGCGCGTGAAGATCGAATTCTTCTTCGATTGTTCAAGTCCGTGGACCTATCTCGCGTTCGAGCGCATCCAGCCGCTGGCTGCGGAATTCGGTGCGGAAATCGCGTGGCGGCCGATCCTCGTGGGCGGGATATTCAACCAGGTGAATCCCGGCGTCGAATTCTTCAAGGCGGCCGAGCGCATGCCCCAGCGCAAGATCGATTACATACTGAAGGACATGGCCGATTGGGCGCGCGACACCGGCGTTGCGATCCATTTTCCGCCGAAGGGTCATCCGGTGAACAGCGTGAAGGCGATGCGCGCCTGCCTCGTATTGGCCCCGCAGGGCAAGCTCATCGCGTTCGCGCGCGCCTGCTTCCAGGCGTATTTCGGCGCCGAGCGCGACCTGGCGGACGACGCGGTGATCGCGGCGTGCGCGCGCCAGGCGGGCGCCGATCCCGATGCGCTGGCTGCGGCGATTCAGCAGCAAAGCGTGAAGGACGCGCTGCGCGCCAATGTCGATGAGGCGATCGCGCGCGGCGCGTTCGGTTCGCCCACCTATTATCTCGACGGCGGCGATATGTATTTCGGCGTCGACCGCCTGCAAATGCTGCGCGCGGCGATGGCGCGCAAGCGCGCAGCCGCCTAGCCGGGCGGCGCGCCGGCGGGCGCTCCCGTGCTCGGCGCATCGGCTGGCGGCTCCGGTTCGGCCGGTGATTCCATTTCAGGTTCGCCCGCGGCGTCGCCGCCGCTTTCGCCCGGCGCGGCGCTCATCGCCGCTTCGGGCGGCGCAGTTCCCCCGTCCATCGGCGTGAACACCGGCGCGTCCGCGGCGATCGCCACGTCCGGCGGCAGCGGCTCCAGCGGCGGCATCACGTCAGCCGGCGGCTTGCGTTTCGGCGCCGGGGGCGGGGCGGCGTTGCGGTCCAGCACGCAGGAATCGAGGCCCTGCTGGCGCAGCGCCCACATGCGCGCCTGGATGGCGGCGGCGCGGCGGCGCACATACGGTCCCGGCTTGGTGGCGCTCCACTTGTTCGGGCTCGGCAGCACCGCGGCCAGCAACGCCGCCTGGCGCGGCGTCAGCTGGATGGCGGAAACGTTGAACATCGCGCGCGCGGCGGCTTCCGCGCCGAACACGCCGTCGCCCCACTCGGCGGCGTTGAGATAGGCCTGCAGGATGCGCCGCTTCGGCCACGCGAATTCGATCAGCGTCGTGAAATAGGCTTCGAGCCCTTTGCGCACGAAGGAGCGCTGCGGCCACAGGAATAGATTCTTCGCCGTCTGCTGGCTGATTGTGGAGCCGCCGCGCACCTTGCCGCGCTCCTGGTTCGACGCGTTCTGATTGGCTTCATAGGCCGCTTGCATGGCGTCCATGTCGAAGCCCTTGTGAGTGC
>JBFWWB010000089.1:0-11996 GCA_050246435.1 Hyphomonadaceae bacterium | reverse complement strand
AGGCCTCCCGGGCGCGAGCATGTCGCGCCGCGCCGCCGCGCTCTAGCCCCTCCGGAGGGGTCAGGCTTCGGCTGTGGTAGGATCGCTGTTCGTTTTGATTTCGGCGATACTGTCAGCCGGGAAGCCCCCTTGGGCCGCGTGCTCGCGGATCAGCTTTTCGTTCGGCGCGCGGTAGATGCAGTAGATCTTGTCGCCGGTGACGTAGCTTTCGATCCACTGGATCTCCGGGCCCATCTTGTTCAGCACGCCGCAAGACGTCTGCGAGATGCCCTGCAGCTCCGCGGCGCTCAGCTTGCCCGCGCCCGGAATGTTCCGTTCGATCACGTATTTCGGCATCGTTTCCTCCCTCGGCGCATCCTAGCACCAGGGCGGGCCCGCGCCAGCGCGCGCGCTCAGAGGCGCTCTACCGTCGCCGCGATCCCTTCGCCGCCGCCGATGCACAGCGCGGCTACGCCCTTCTTGACGCCGCGCGCCTCCATCGCCGCGATCAGGGTGACGAGCACCCGCGCGCCCGAGGCGCCGATCGGGTGGCCCAGTGCGCACGCCCCGCCGTTCACGTTGATCGCGTCGTGCGAGAGGCCCAGGTCGCGCATCGCGATCATCGGCACCACGGCGAACGCCTCATTGATCTCCCAGAGATCGATTTCGCCGGCGTCCCATCCCGCTTTGCCCAGCGCCTTCTGGATCGCCGGCACCGGCGCGGTGGTGAAATAGGCCGGTTCATGCGCGTGCGCCGCGGTGGAGACGATCTTCGCCAGCGGCGTCAGCCCGCGCTTTTCCGCCGCGCTCAGCCGCATCAGAACCAAAGCGGCGGCGCCATCGGAAATCGCAGAGGCGTTCGCCGCCGTCACCGTGCCGTCGGGCGTGAAGGCGGGCCGCAGGCTGGGGATTTTCTCGGGGCGCGCCTTGCGCGGCAGTTCGTCCGCATCGATGCGGATGGTTTCTCCGCGCGCCTTCATCTCCAGCGGCGTGATCTCGCGGGCGAAGCGGCCCTCTTTCGTGGCGGCTTGCGCCCGGCGCAGGGTTTCCAGCGCGTATGCGTCCTGCGCCTCGCGCGTGAACTGATACTCCTTCGCGACGCGGTCGGCGTAGACGCCCATCGCCTTATGTTCGTAGGCGTCCTCCAGCCCGTCGATCGCCATGTGATCGAGCACCTGGCCGTGGCCGTATTTCGCGCCTTCGCGCATCTTCGGCAGCAGGAACGGCGCGTTCGTCATGCTTTCCATGCCGCCGGCGACGATCACGTCCGCCTCGCCCGCTAGCAGCGCATGGCGCGCCAGCGCCACAGTCTGCAGGCCGGAGCCGCACATCTTGGAGAGCGTCGTCGCCTGCACGGAATTGGGCAGCCCCGCGCCAAGAGCGGCCTGGCGCGCCGGGGCCTGGCCCTGGCCGGCCATTAGGCAATTGCCCATCAATGCCTGATCGATGTCCTCGGCGGCGACGCCGGCCTCCTTCACCGCCGCCCTGATCGCCGCCGCGCCGAGTGCGGAGGCGGAGAAGCCGGCGAGATCGCCTAGCAACCCGCCCATCGGCGTGCGCGCCATGCCGACAACGACGACCGGATCCTTGTCCATTACGCATTCCCTTCATTCTTCGCGCCGCGGACGAGCAGGGTCGAGCTTCCGTGCGCCAGCAACACGCCCCTCGCATCCAGCACCCGCGCTTCCGCGGTGATGATCGTCCGCCCGGCGGCGAGCACGCGGCCCTCCGCCGTCACCGCGCCGGTGGCGGGCGTGATGGCGCGGACGAAATTCGCCTTCGTTTCCACCGTGGTGTAAGCGGCGTCCGCCGGCAAGAGCGTGTGCGCCGCGCAACCGGCGGCGCTGTCGATCAGCGTGAGCGCCCAGCCGCCATGCACGCCGCCCATCGGGTTCAGCACATCGGCGCTGGGATAGCCGACGAACGTCGCCCAGCCTTCGCCTGCCTCCGCCAGGGTGAAACCGAGCGTCCGCGCCATCGACGGCGCCGGCAGCCGCCCGGCGATCATCGCGTGCAGCGCCTCAAGCCCGGAAAGCGCCGCCAGGTTTTCGCCGGCGTTCCGCACCGCTTGCAAATACGCCATCGCCTCTATCCTTGCATATACAATTATTGTATGTACATATGATCCACCGACCAAGGATCGTCAAGAGCCCGCATGTCCCATGCCACCCTCGCCGCCCCGGTTCTCGATTGCTTCTGCTTCCAGTCGCGCCTGGCGGCGCGGCGGATGACGGCGTTCTACGAAGCGCGCCTCGCGCCGCACGGGCTCAACATCAACCAGCTGGGCATTCTCGCGCAGGTCGCCGCCACGCCCGCCGCCGCAATGGCCGACATGGCCGAAGCGATGCTGCTCGATCCTTCCACCTTGTCGCGCACGATGCGCCCGCTGGAGCGGGAAGGCCTGATCGAGGTCGCACCCGATCCGGAAAACCGCCGCATCCGCCGCGTCCGCCTCACACGCGCCGGCAAGGACCGCTTGCGCGCCGCGGGGAGAACATGGGCGCGGGCGCAGGCCGAAACCGCCGCCGCCGCCGCGCCGCTTTCCGCACTGCTGCGCGCCACGGAAAATTTGCCCGGCTAGTCACCCTCCCCGCGCGGGAGGGTGAGCTAACCCGCCTGGATGAAATCCACCGCGCGCGCGACGATCGCATCGTTCTGCGCGACGCGGCGATGGCCGTAGCCGTCGATCATGAAGACTTCCGCCCCGGGCCATGCCGCAGCGATGCGCTCCGAGGTTTGAAAGCGCACCAGATCGTCGTCGCGCGAGTGCAGCAGCAGCGCCGCAGCGTGCTTGTGCGGACCCTCCGCCGTCAGGTCGAAAAGGCCGTGATCGGTATACAGTTCGCGGGCGCGCGCGAGCACCTCTTCGTCCACGCCGTGCGTCTCGGCCTGCCGTTCCCAATACCTGCCCCCGCCGACCGCCTGCGGCGGGGCGATCAGCGCGAGGCGGCGCAAGCCGGCGCCCTGCGCAACGGCGTCTCCCGTGGCGGGCCCGCCGAAGGAGTGAGTGACCGCCGCATCGATCGGGCCCAGCGCCGCAGCAACCGCGCGCACCGCCGCCGCCGCGCTCGCGGGCGAGCATATCGTGTCCGCCGAGTGGCCGTGGCCCGGCAGCTCCATCACCACGATCGGCCGCCCAACGGCGGCGAAGCCTTCGATCATCTGGTCCCACAGCGTGTTGTCGTCCTCCCAGCCGTGGACGAGCAGCACCGCGGCGCCTTCGCCGCGCCGCCACGCCGCGATCCGCCCGGCCGGCGTTTCGACGTCGAAGCGCTCCGCGCCGCGCAGGCCCGGCAAGAGCCGCGGCGGCACGTGCGTGCGGATCGGCGTATGGATGGCGCGCACGAAGTCGTGCGCTTCCTGATCGAGCAGCGCGTCGGCCATGCTCAGCCCGCCAGGAAGGTCGCCGCGCGCTCCACCACCGCGCGATCGTCCAGGATCGCGGAATGGCCGAGGCCGTCCACCAGAAAGAGCTCCGCGCCCGGCCAAGCCGCGCTCGAAGCTTCGGATGCCTGATAGCGCACCACCGGATCGTCCTTCGAATGGATGAACAGCGCGCGCGCCTGCTGATGCGCGCCGGGCGCGCCCATGTCGAACATGTCGCCGCGCTTCGTGCCGATCTCCAGCGCGCGTTCGGCGATCGCGCGGTCGACGCCCATCTCCTCCGCCGCGCGGAGCCAGCGGAGGCTTTTCGCCGGCGCCGCGGCGATGAACACCACCCGCTTCGCGCCCAATCCATCGGCGAGCGCCTTCGCCAGCGCCGGCCCGCCGAACGAGTGGCCCGCGGCCGCATCGATCGGCCCCAGCTTCGCGGCCACCGCGCGCAGCGCGTCGCCGGCGGCGCCGCGCGTGCAAAAGGCGTCGGCGGAGAGCCCGTGGCCCGGATGATCGACCGCCACCACGGCGCGCCCGCGCGCCGCCAGCGCCTCGATCAGCGTGTTCCAGGTGGAATTGTCGCCGCTCCAGCCGTGCGAGAGGAGCACGGCCGGGCCATCGCCCAGCCGCCACGCCGCCACCTTGCCGGTGGGCGTGTCGACATCCACGCGGGCGGCCCCACGCAAAGCCGCGGCCACGCGCGGCGGATTTTGCCGTGGCGGCGTCGTCACCTTCTGCATGAACGCCAATGCGTCTTCGTCTTTCACGTCCGCCATGCGCTTTCCGCCTCCGCTATCCATCCCCCGCCGAGAACGCGGGAACCTTTTGGCGCATAAAACACAGCCGCCTGCCCGGGCGCCACGCCTTCTTCGGGCGCATCGAGCGTCACCCGCCAGCGGCCGTCCGCTTCGGGGAAGACGCGGCCCGGAACCGGCGGCCGCGTCGAGCGCACGCGCGCCAGCACAGCCTCACCCTCGCCCGGCGCACGCCCGCCCAGCCAGTTCACGTCCTTGAGGCGCATGGCGCGGACGGCCAGCGCCTCGCGCGGGCCGACGATCACCCGGCGCTTCTGCGCATCGAGCTTCACCACGAACAGCGGTTCGCCGGCGGCGATGTTGAGCCCACGGCGCTGGCCGACGGTGAAGCGGATGATCCCTTCATGCGTTCCCAGCGTCCGCCCGTCGACATGCACGATCTCGCCCGGCTGGCGCGCGCCGGGGCGCAGCTTCTCCACGACGCTGGTGTAACGTCCGCTCGGCACGAAGCAGATATCCTGGCTATCGGGTTTTGCAGCGGCCTTGAGGCCCAGTTGCGCGGCGATCATGCGCACGGAATCCTTGCGCATCCCGCCCAGCGGAAAGCGCAGGAAATCGAGTTGCTCCTGCGTGGTGGCGAACAGGAAATAGGATTGATCGCGATCCGGATCGGCGGCGCGGTGCAGTTCGGCGCCCGCATCGCCAGCGACGCGTTGCACATAATGCCCCGTCGCCAGCGCGTCCGCGCCCAGCTCGCGCGACAGCACCAGCAGATCGCGGAATTTCACGGTCTGATTGCACTTCACGCACGGAATCGGCGTCGCGCCCGCGAGATAAGTGTCGGCGAAATCCTCCATCACCTCTTCACGAAAGCGGCTTTCGTAATCGAGCACGTAGTGGGGAAAGCCCAGCGTGTCGGCCGCACGGCGCGCATCGTGGATGTCTTGCCCAGCGCAGCACGCGCCCGGCTTGTTCACCGCTGCGCCATGATCGTAGAGCTGCAGAGTGACGCCGACGACGTCATAGCCCGCGTGCTTCAGCAAGGCGGCGGTCACTGTGCTGTCCACGCCCCCGGACATGGCGGCGACGACGCGCGTTTGCCCGCGCGGGCCGGGCAGGCCCAGATCCACATCGGGAAGGCCGCTATCAGGCGAAAGAGGGATAGCGCCGCCCGCGGGCGGCGAAAGAGCGCTCATGGTCCTGTCCTCGCGGGGTCAAGGCCCGCAACAACGAGACCGGCGATGTAAGCGCCTCAGCGCAGATAGTCGAGCAGCGACAACTGCGAAAGCGAGGAAAAAGTCTGCGCGATCGCCTGATATTGCACCTGCAGGGAGGTGATCTTGGTGGCCACCTCGGCGAGATCGGCGTCGGCCGCGTCGCCTACCATCTTGGCGAGTGCATCGGACTGGTTGGACAGCGCGGCGGCCTTCGTCTCCGTCGCGGTGGAGAGGTCGCCATTGCGCCCCTGCGCGGCCACCAACGTGTAGCGGGCGCCCTCCAGGTCGGAGACCATCGTCGTCAGCGCAGTCTTCTGCGCCGTCGTGAGCGGCTGGGGCAAGGTGCCGCCATTCGCGTCGATCAGCTGCTTCAGTTGCTGCATGGCGGCGAATACTTGGCTGGAGACATCAGAAGCCTTCTCCGCCACCGCGCGTGGCCCGTCGCCCAGGTCGATCGTTTTCGGCCGCGCGGCTTCGCTGAAGATCGAGGCGATCGTCGGCGCGGCGGCCAGATCGTCGAGCGTGGCGATATTAACCGGCGGCTGATCCACGCGCTCGCCGGAAAACAGCGCCTCGCCTTCGAATTCCGTGTTGAGCGCGGTGCGGATGCTGGAGAATGCCGTCTGCAGCGCATCCTTCAGGGTGCGTCCGTCGTCGTTCGCCACCGCCGAGAGAACCGCTTGGCGCAGCGTCTCCGTCGCATCCGCCGCGCCGCCGAGCGACAGATCGATGGTATCAAGCCGCGGCAGCAGATTGGAGGCGGCAGCCTGGCGCGCGTCGGTCTTCGCCATCAGGCTTTGCGCGGAAAGAATGCGCGTCGTCGCCGCGGCGTAGCCCTTGAGGCTGTCGGCCTTGTGCTGCGAGCCCACTTGCCGCTGCAGGTCGGCCAGTTCGCCCTGCACGCGCTGCAGATCGGCGCCCGATTGCGTGCTGAGGAACAAGGTGGAGACGGCGGATATGGTCATCGTGATCCTTCCGGCGATTCTCAGCGGTCGTTCAGGCTCAAGAGCAGATCGTACATGTCGCGCGCGGCCTGGATGAGGCGCGAGGCCGCGGCGTAGGATTGCTGGAATTGCGTCATGCGCACCAATTCCTCGTCGAGCTTCACGCCTTCGATGGTGGAGCGCCGCTCGTTCGCGGCGGTCAGCACGGAAGCAGCGGTGGATTGCGCGTTCGCCGCATCTTCCGCTTTCGCGCCCGCCTGCCCGCCCAGCCGTGTCAGATAGTTCGAAAGCGTCGTCGTTTGCGCGGCCATCGCGCCGGCCGCGGGAAACCCGCGCGTCACATTCTGCGCCGTGGCCAGCGCCGAAGCGCCGCGCGCGTCGCCCGCCTCAAGCACGCGCGCGCCGATCGCCAAGGTGAGATCGGGTCGCGCGATCGCCAGATTGTCCGGCGTGGCGGCGATATCGCCGCGCACGTTGAGCGCGGCGGCCCGGCCCATGCGCGCGCCGTTCGTCAGCCCGAACAGATCGGACATGGAAAGCCCGGTTGACCCGCGCATCGTGGTGTCACCAGTCACCTCGATGGTGTAGCCTTGCGCCATCGTGGCGTTCAGCGCGCCGTTGGCGTTCATGCTGAACGCGCCATAGCCGCCCAGCCCCGTGCCCGAAGCGTTGAGCGCGGTGAGCATGTCGTTCCAAGTCGTCCCCGCGACGCCGACGCTGCGCGCCAATACTTCGCGGCCGTTTGCATCCAGCACGCGGAAGCTGAGCGCGCCGCCGCCGGCGAGGCCGTGCGCTTCCGCGCCGGCCAGGCCCGTGTCGAAAAAGGTCGGCGTGTTGCTGACGACGAGATCGTTCAGCCCGAAGAATTGCGAGAAGCCCCGCCCTGCGCGGCTGGAGGGCGTCGTCGCATCCTGCTGTACGAACACGCCGTTCGTTCCCGCGCCGGTCATCGTCATCGCGCCGTTCGCGAACGCCATCGTCGCATCGCCGCCAAGCGCGGTGTTCATCGCCGTCGCGAATTGCGCCATCGTCGTCGCCGGGCCGGGATAGGCCACGGCCGCGCCGCCGTTCACGCTGTAGGTTCCGGCGCCGAAATCGACGCTCACCGTGCGCGTGAGATCGCCAGCCTGGCTCGTCACCGCGAATGTCGCCTTGCCGGTGAAATTCAGCAGGTCGCCCGCCAGCAACCCGGTTTGGCGCCCCTGCAGCACGTTCTGCGCCGGCACGGTGGTGTTGTCGTTGTGCACGGCGTTCAGCGCATCGGCCGTGCTGGAGGCCAATTGGCCCAGCGCTTCCTGCAGCGCCGGCAATTCCTGATCGCGCGCCATCACCAACCCTGCGAGCGATCCCGAACGGATGAGGCCGGCCATCGAATGGCTGGCGCCGTTGCGATCGATATATTCGAGCGCGTCGCCGCCGTCATACGCCCCGTCGATCGGGTTGTGCTTCAAGGTGACGGCCACATCCGAGATCAGAAGCGCGCCGGCTGGCGTGCGCACTTCCGCGGCGCCGGTGTCCTTCTGAGTCACCCGCACGTCGATGTAGGAGGAAAGCTGATCAATCAGCTGCGCCTGCGCGCTCTCCGCCGAGCTTGAGTCCGCGCCGTTGCCGCGCAGGCGGATGATCTGATCGTTGTAGGCGGCGATCCGGCTCATCAGATCGTTCACCCGGCCCACCTGCTCGCCGATGCGCTGGTCAGCCTCCAGGCGCAGCGCGCCCAGCTGCTGGCCCAAAGTGGAGATCGCGCCCAGCGCGGTTTGCGTGGCGGAAACAGCGTTGTAGCGGCGCAAGCCGTTGGAAGGATCGCTCGCCAGTTCGGTGAAGCGCGTGAACACGGTGTCGAGCTGTGCGAAGATCGAAGCGTCGCTCGTGGGATCGCCGAAGGCGGCCTGCGCGCGATCCATCAGATCGCTGAGCGCCGCCGCGGAGCCCTGGTTCGCCGTCGCGTTCACCGCGGCGGCGGCAAGAAATTGATCGGCCGCGCGGCGCACGCCCGCCACCGTCACCCCGCCGACGGCGGCGTTCGCCTCGAGATCGACGGCGGTGCGCACATAACCGGGCGTGTTGACGTTCGCGATATTCTGCGAAGCGACGCGCATGCCGGCTTGCGCCGCCTGCAACGCTGAAAGTCCCGCGCCGAAGACGTTGTTCAGCGCCATGGGCGCGCTCCATCGGCAAAGGGCGCCGCGCAAGCGGCAAGATTTGCCGCGCGCGCACGGCCTGCGCGCATCGCGCGCGGCGCCTCAAAACGCGTGCAAAAGCCTTGTCGCACAAGCATTTCCTTCGCAGCGCGCGGCGACGCGGAATGCCCCGCCGCGCGCTTGCGCGTTCCCTTCTTCGCAAGCGCGAGGCCAACCTTGCGGCCTGGCGAAACGATGCGCGCAACGCGGCAGCTTCTGCCGGCTCGCCCGGCAAGAACGCCACGGCGCCGCAGCGCGGCGCGCATGCGGCGTTTCAGGAACCCCTTGGCGCGCTTGAGTTTTGCACATTGCACCGTGTGGCGCGCCGATTGCTCACGCTGATTCGCCGGCATGCGTCGGCGTGGGGATGATGCGTTGCGATGAGCGTCGACGCGGCAAGATCTGTTGTGGAAAGCACAACGCCGCCGGCGCAAGCCGCCGCCCCTGCTGCGGGCGATGGCGCGCTGTTCGCGATGCTGCTTGCGCATCAGGGCGCCGCGCCGCAAACGAACACATCGTCGGCGCCGGCCGTCGTGAACGCAAACGCGCCGCCCGGCCTGCTCGCGCTGCAAAGCTTCGCCGCGCCTGCGCAAGCCGCGGCGCCGACGCAACAACCCGGTACGCAAACCCCGGATGCGCCGCTCACGGCGGAAGGCGCGCCCGCGCCGCTGCTGAAGGAAGCAGCCCAAGGCCCGATTGGCGATACGCAGACCACCCCCGCTGTAAATACGCCCGCCGCGCACGCGCCGGCGAAGCCCGCGGTCGCCGCGCCGCCACCGGCCGCCGCGCCGCAGGCGCAGGCCGACGCCCCGGCGCACGCCGCGCAGAGCGCCGCCGCCGCACCAACGCAGCCCACAGAGGATTCGCCGTCAGCGGAGGCCGCCGCGCCGCAACAGCAGCAAGCGCAAGGCGATGCGCCCGCAACGCCCGGCGCAGCGCTTGTGGCGATGCAAACCGCCCCGCCGCCTGCCACGCCGATGCATCAGCCGCACGCCGCAGCCGCCGCGGCGGACGGCGAGAACGATCCGATCGTCTTCGCGCCCGGCGCCGGCAAGAAGGGCGCAGGTCCCGCCGCCGGCGCGCCCAACGCCGGCAAAACCGCGACGCCTGGGGCCGGCGTGAACGACAAGTCAGCAATGGCGGCCAATGCGGTGGGCGGCGACGCCACGGCGCATTCCAGCGATTCCGCCGCGCAGCCCGGCGCGCTCGCCGCGCCGGCAGCGCCCGCCGCCGCAGCGCCGGCGCATGCCGCCGCAGATGCGTTGCCGCGCGGCGCGCATGTGGCCAATCCCGCCGCCGCCGGCCTGGCGCAGCAGATCGCGCGCCGCTTCGACGGCGGCGCGACGCAATTCGAGGTGCGCCTCGATCCGGCAGAACTCGGCCGCGTCGACGTGCGCATCACGGTTGACAAGGATAAACGCGTCTCCGCCAGCGTCGCCGCCGACAATCCCCAGACGCTCGCCGAGCTGCGCCACAATGCGCGCGAACTCGAACGCGCGCTCAGCGATTCCGGGCTCGATCTCGCGGAGAACGGCCTGAGCTTCGATCTTTCTGGCCAACGCCAGGATTTCGCCGGCGCAGCGCCCCAGCGCCAAGCCAACCCTGGCGGCGAGGCCGCCTCTGAAACCACATCCGCCCTTCCCGTGGCGGCGCAGCCCTTCGGCATGACGCGCTGGTCCAGCGCGCGCGTCGACGTCTGGGCGTGAGGAGCCAACGATGACCGACGTATCCGGCGTCTCCAACACCGCCGCGCAAACGCTGACGAAGACGCAGGATTCGCGGCAATCGCTGTCGGATAATTTCGACACGTTCCTCAAGCTGCTCACCGCGCAGCTGCAGAACCAGGATCCGCTCTCGCCGGTGGATTCGGCGAAGTTCACCGAGCAGCTCGTGCAATACAGCCAGGTCGAGCAGCAGATCGGCACGAACGAAAAGCTCGACGCGCTCGCTGCGCAGATGAAAACGAACGCGAACGGCGCCGCCCTCTCCTATCTCGGCAAGCTGACGACGTTCAATTCCAGCGCCGCCGGCCTCGATTCCAACGGCGCGAGCTGGCGCTATGCTTTGGGCGCCAACAGCACGGCCACTACGCTCACCATCACCGACGCCAACGGCGCGATCGTCTACACCGCTCCCGGCGCCGCCACCGCCGGCGCCCACGATTTCGCCTGGGACGGCAAGAAAACCAATGGCGAGCAGGCGCCCAACGGCGTCTACACGTTGAAAGTATCCGCCTCCGACGGGGCCGGCAAGGCGATCGACACCGCCGTCGTCGTGCGCGAGCTGATCAGCGCGATCAATCTTTCCGGATCCACGCCCACGGTCACCACCAAGGCCGGCGCGCGCGGCATGGATACGATCATGAACGTGGAGCCGGGCGCTTGACCGGCCATCGCATCCGCGCCCGCAAAAGCGGGCGCTTCTCCCCCGAGCAGAACCGCTCCGCCTACGAAATGTACCGAACGGCAGAACGAGCAGGAGCAGTGAGATGAGCATCTATTCCGCGATGCGGGCCGGCGTCACCGGCCTCAACGCGAACTCGAGCGCGATGGCGGTGATCTCCGACAATATCGCGAACCTCAACACCGTGGGCTACAAGCGCGGGCAAACGGATTTCAGCGCGATCCTCAACGCGCAGAACGCCGAGACCAGCTACAACGCAGGCGGCGTCATCGCCTCCACGCGCCGCCTGATCGATCTGCAGGGTTCGATGGAGCAATCCAATTCCGCCACCGATCTGGCGATCAACGGCTCTGGCTTCTTCATCGTCACGGATGACGCATCGGGCACCGGCGGCGCCGGCGGCGGCCTGTTCACCCGCGCGGGCAGCTTCTCGCTTGATTCCTCCGGCCTGCTGAAGAACGCCCAAGGCTATTATCTGATGGGCGCGCCGATCACGACGGCGGGCTCCAGCGTCTCGCCGTCGAGCCTTGCCTCGCTGCAGCCGATCAATCTGGCGAATGTAGGCTCCACCGCGGAAGCCTCCACCACCGCCTCGATCAACGCCAACCTCGACAGCCGTGAGTCGATCTATTCCGGCGTTCCCGCCTATGCGGCGGGCGCGATGGCGGCCTATCCCGGCGGCGCGGGTTCTATTGCGCCCCAGATCGAGCGCTCGATCGAAGTGTATGACAGCCTCGGCACGGCGCGCACTTTGACGATGGGCTTCCTGAAAACAGGCACCAACACCTGGGCGACGGAAATCTATATGCGCCCAGCGAGCGACGTGACCGGCGCGAACGGCCTGATCGCATCGGGCAATATCTCGTTCTCCACCAGCGGCGTGCCCACCGCCGTCAGCGCGGCGCTGCAGACTCTAAACATCACCTATGCGGCCTCGACGGGCGCCGCGAACCAAACGATCGCGCTCGATCTCTCCTCGAACCTTACGCAATACGCCTCGGCCTCCTCGCTCAATTCTGCGACGGCGGACGGCTCGCCTCCCGGCGATCTAATCGGCGTGACGGTGAGCGAAGGCGGTGTGCTCACGGCGCAATATTCCAACGGCCGCAGCGAGCCCTTGTATCTCAACCCTGTCGCCACCTA
>JBFWWB010000088.1:0-12145 GCA_050246435.1 Hyphomonadaceae bacterium | reverse complement strand
CGCGCCTGGAAGCGGCGGCGGCGGCCCGCGCCGCCGCTAAAGCCGAAAGCGAAGCCCGCGCCCGCGCCCGCGCGTACGCGCAAGCGCGCGTCGCCAAAGCCAACGCGCGACTAACCGCCTTGCTCGCGGAACGCGCGCGCTTCGCCCTTCCCGCCGATCACGACGCCAAAGCCGCAACATTGGAACGCGCGCTTGCGCAAACCGTCGCCGCTGCAGAAAAGACCGAGGCTGAGCGCGTGGCGGCGGAAAAGGAAGCCAGCGAAGCCGAGCGCGGCGAGCGCGCGGCGTTCGATCCGATGCGCAAGGCCGAAGCGAAAGCCGGCGAGATCGCCGCCGAGGTGCGCGCCCTCGAAAAATTGGCCGCGCAAACGGCGAACCAGAAATTTCCTGCGGTGCTCGCGCGCATCAAGGCGCGGCGCGGCTATGAACGCGCCGTCGGCGCGGCATTGGGCGACGACGCGGGAGCCGCGCTGGACGCTGCGGCGCCGCATCGCTGGGCTGGCCGCCGCGTAAGCGAAGCGATCGCCTGGCCGAGCGGCGCTGAGCCGCTTGCGGCCTATGTCGATGCGCCCCCGGAACTCGCCGCGCGTTTGGCGCGCTGCGCCATTGTGGATCGCGCAGCGGGGTTGACGCTGATGGCGCATCTGCCGCCGAGCGCACGTCTCGTTTCCCGCGAAGGCGATCTTTGGCGCTGGGACGGGCTCGTGCGCGAAGCGGACGCAGCGTCCCTCGCCGCCGCCGCGCGGCTGGAGCAGCAAAACCGGCTGGAGCAGGCGAAGACCGACCGCGAAGCGGCCGAAGCCTTGATGCTCGCAGCGCAGCGCGCTTGGGAAACCGCCCGCACCGCGCGCGAACGCGCCGAGGCGCGCCTCAAAGTCGCGCGCGCTGCGGCGCCCGCAGCGGCGGCGGCCGTGCTCCAGGCGCGCGCGGCGCAAGAGCGCCACACCGGCGAGGTCGAACGCGCGGCGAGCTTGCTGGCTGCGAGCGCGGCGCAAGAGGCTGCGCTGCGCGCGGAAATCGAAGAGGCTAGCGCCGCCGCCGGCGCAGAGAACATGGCCGCCGGCGCACACGATGAAAGCGCGATCGCCGCGCTCCGCACCGAAACGGAGGCCGCCCGCGCCGCCGCTGCCGAAGCGCGCGCGGCGTTGGCCGCTTTGGAGCGCGAACGCGCGGCGCGCACGGCGCGCAACGCCTATCTGCGCGGCGAATTGGATGCCTGGGCCCTGCGCAGGGCGCGCGCCGCCGCCCGCCTCGGCGAAATCGCGCAAGCGCAAGCGCAAGCCCGCACGGCGCGCGCCGCCGCCGCCGCCGCGCCGGCGGTTGCGCGCGAGCAACTCGCCCGTCTCGCAGAGGAGGCCGCCGCCGCCGAGCGCCGCCTCGCCGCCGCCGGCGAAGCGCTGGCCGCCGCAGAAAACCGGGCGCGCGAAACCGCGCGCGCAGCGCGCACCGCGGAAGCCTTGCACGCACAAGAGCGCGAAGCGCGCGCGAGCGCGGAGGCGCGCTTCGAAGCGGGCGAGCGGCGCCTGGCCGACATTTTGGCGCAGGCGCGCGATCACATCGGCGCGCCCGTGGAGGATTTGCCGCGCCGCGCCGGCGATCTGCTGACGACGCCGCTGGCGCAAGGCCCGCTTGCGGATATCGAGCGCCGCGCCGATCGCCTCCGCGCCGACCGCGAAGCCGCCGGTCCGGTCAATCTGCGCGCGGAAGAGGAGTTGGCCGAAACGCAGGCGCGCCTTGAAACGCTGCAGGCGGAAAAGGCCGATGTCGCCGCCGCCGTCGCCAAGCTGCGCCGCGCGATCGGTGAGCTCAACGCCGAGGGCCGCGCGCGCCTGGTCGCGGCGTTCGAGGTGGTGAACGGCCATTTCGGCGCGCTGTTCGCGACCCTGTTCGAGGGCGGCGAAGCGCATCTGAAGCTGATCGAGCCGGAGAGCGGCGAAGGCGATCCGCTGGCCGCGGGCCTCGAAATCTTCGCCAGCCCACCGGGCAAGAAGTTGAGCGTGCTTTCGCTGATGAGCGGCGGCGAACAGGCGCTGACGGCGGCGGCGCTCATCTTCGCGGTGTTTCTGGCGAACCCCGCCCCGCTGTGCGTGCTGGACGAGGTCGACGCCCCGCTGGACGATGCGAACGTCGAGCGTTTCTGCGCCATGCTGGACGCCATGCGCAAACGCACCGAGACGCGCTTCCTAGTGATCACGCACAATCCGATGACGATGGCGCGGATGGATCGCCTCTACGGCGTGACCATGGCCGAGCGCGGGGTTTCCCAGCTCGTTTCCGTCGATTTGCAGAGAGCCGCCGAACTCGCCGCAGCCTGACGCTGCGGGAGGCGGTCAATTTCCCGCGACATCCCGTCACCAAGCTGATTTTCCGCGTATTTTGCGGGCTCGCGCGACCAAAGGGTTCGCTTGACGGCCTTAAGGGCCGCCACTAGGGTCCGCGCGCGCCAAAAAGGGGGCTCACGAGCCTCTGCTTTTGTGCGACGACCGTTCGATGGCTGATTCCGATCAACCGCCGGAGGACGACGCTCTTAAGGATTTGCGCAAGCGGGTCGCCGCGGCGCGAGGCCCGGGCGTTTCCTCCACACCGAAGGCCCCCGACAGCGCCGCCAGTTTGGCGCTACGATTCGGCGGAGAATTCGGTGCGGCGGTTCTGGTGGGCGCTGCTATCGGTTTTGGGATCGACCAGTTCGCCCCCACGGATCCGTGGGGCCTGGTCGTGGGGCTGATCCTGGGTTTCGCCGCCGGCGTCGTGAACGTCGCGCGCACGGCCCAAGCCTATTCCAGAGCAAATCCGGTTGACCCGAACACGCCGCCGATCCCCGAGGACGAGGATTGAGGCGCGAAGCGAGGAGTTGAAGGGCCAGTGTCGAACGACCCGATGCACCAGTTTCACATCGAGCCGGTGTCCTGGCTGCCGCCGCTGCACATCGCCGGCTACGATGTCTCCTTCTCCAACGCGAGCCTGTTCATGGTCGCCGGCGTCGCCGCCGCGAGCGCCTTCATGGTGCAAGCGATATCGCGGAAAGCGCTGGTGCCCGGCCGCTGGCAGACCGCGGCGGAAACCACCTATTCCTTCATCCATTCGATGGTGAAGGACAATGCGGGCGAGGAAGGCGTGAAGCGCTTCTTCCCGTTCGTATTCACGCTCTTCATGTTCATCTTCATGTCGAACATGCTGGGCATGTTCCCCTATTGGTTCGCGACGACTAGCCAGATCGTCGTCACCGCCACGATGGCGCTGATGGTGTTTGCGACAGTGCTCGTCGTCGGTTTCGCCAAGAACGGACTGCATTTCTTCAAGCTGTTCGTGCCATCGGGCGTGCCCTGGTACATCCTGCCGTTCGTCGTGCTGATCGAGATCATCTCGTTCTTCAGCCGGCCGCTTTCGCATTCCGTGCGTCTATGGGCGAACATCTTCGCCGGCCACGTGCTGTTGAAAGTGTTCGCCAGCTTTGTGCCGATGCTGGCCGGCGCTGGCGCGCTGGGCATCGCGGGCTCGCTGCTGCCGCTGGCGATGACCACGGCGCTCTATGCGCTCGAATTCCTTGTCGCGTTCCTGCAGGCGTACGTCTTCGCGATGCTGACGACGCTCTACCTGAACGACGCGCTTCACCCTGGCCACTGACGGCTGATTTCTTCACTCAACGGGACGACGGAGTAGACGATTATGGAAGCAGATGCGGCGAAACTGATCGGCGCGGGCATCGCGTGCATCGGCATGGGCGGCGCCGGCATCGGCGTGGGCATGATCTTCTCGGGCTTTCTGCAAGGCGCGCTGCGCAATCCTGCCGAAGCGCCCAAGCAATTCGGCAACCTGATCTTCGGCTTCGCCGTGACTGAAGCGCTCGGCATCTTCTCGCTGCTGATCGCGCTGCTGCTGCTTTACGCCATCTGATGCTGCTCGCTTACGCCGCCGAGGCCGCGCACGGGGCTGCTCACGCGGCGGAAAAATCCTTTCCGCCGTTTGATCCGACCCTGTTTCCGCACCAGCTGTTCTGGTTCGCGCTAAGCTTCATTGCGCTCTATTTCATCATGGCGCGCTACGCCCTGCCGACGGTGGCCGGCGTGCTGGCCGCGCGGGCGGCGGCGGTTAAGAGCGATCTCGATGCGGCCGCGGCGGCGGGCGCTGCAGCAGAAGAAGCGAAGAAGGCGGCCGAGCGGAACGCGGCCGCCGCGCGCGCCCAGGCGCGCGCCACGATTGATGCGATGCGCGCCCAGGCGCAGGCCGAGTTCGCGGAAGAGCAGTCCAAGGTCGAAAAGCAATTGGCCGAGCGCGCGGCCGCCGCCGAGCAGCGCATCGGCGACATGCGGGCCAAGGCGATGGCCGACGTCAACGCCATCTCCGCCGATCTCGCGCAGGAAATCGCCGCGCGGGTGACGGGCGGCTCGCTCAGCCAAGGCGTTGCGGCATGATCGAGATCGACGCGACATTCATCGCCCTCGTGGCGTTCATCCTGTTCTTCGCCGCGCTCTTCTTCTTGGGCGTGCCGAAGCAGCTCGCTGGCATGCTCGATCAGCGCAGCGCCGCCATCGCCAAGGAATTGGCCGAGGCGCGCCGCCTGCGCGAACAAGCCGCTGCCCTGCTGGCGGATTACGAGGCGAAGAAGGCCGCGGCCGACAAGCAGGCCGAGGAAATTGTGGCGCACGCGAAGGAGCAGGCTGTCGCCTTGGCCGCCGAAACGCGCGCGCAGATGAGCGAAGCGCTGAAGCGGCGCGAGCGGGAAGCGGAAGAGAAGATCACCCAGGCTGAAGCGCAGGCGATGGCCGATGTGCGCGCCGCGGCGAGCGAAGCGGCGCTGGCGGCGGCGGAGAAAATTCTGCGCGCGCACCTCACGCCCGCGAAGCAGGCCGAACTGGTCGAACGCGGCGCTGCCGAGTTGGCGCGCAAATTCGGTTGATCGTCGCCGCCTAACCCGGCGCTGCAGCGCTTGCGCCCTCCGGCCACACGCGCACCTCGCGCGGCGCCAACGTCACCCGGTCCTTTGGGGAGAATTGCGCGGCCTCCTCGTGGCTCACGCGCACCTCCACCGGCTCGCCGGAATCGAGCACGCAATCGATGCGCGCATCAGGTCCGGCCAACAGCACATTGCGCACGCGCGCCAACAGGCCCGCCGCTTCCCCGGGCGTGAGGCGGAAGCTATCCGGCCGAGCGAAGCATGTCGCCGCACCGGAAATGCCGGACGCCGCGCCGAGGATCGGCGCCTCCGCGCCCGCGATATGGGCCACCCCCTCGCGCACGGTGCACGGCAAATGGATCACGTCGCCCAGGAAGTCGAACACGAAGGGGCTCGCCGGCTCGTGATACAATTCTTCGGGCGTGCCCACCTGCTCGAGCGCGCCGTCCTTCAACAGCACGACGCGGTCGGCCAGCTCCAGCGCTTCTTCCTGATCGTGCGTGACGAAAATGGTTGTGAGGCCGGTGCGCTCATGCAGCTCGCGCAGCCAGCGGCGCAACTCGCGCCGCACCTTCGCATCGAGCGCGCCGAACGGCTCGTCCAGCAACAGAATTTTCGGCTCGATCGCCAGCGCGCGCGCGAGCGCCACGCGCTGGCGCTGGCCGCCGGAAAGCTGACTCGGATAGCGTTTGCCGAGGCCGCCGAGATGCACGAGGTTCAGCAATTCCTCGGCGCGCGCGCGGATCGCCGCCGCGCCGAGGCGCGCACGCCCGCGCTTCGAGCGCATGCCGAACGCTACATTGTCGGCCACCGTCATATGCCGGAACAGCGCATAGTGCTGAAACACGAAACCGATGCCGCGTTCGCGTACGGGCTTCGCCAGCAGATCCTCGCCATTGAACTGGACCACGCCCTCGTCCGGCTCCTCGAGGCCGGCGATTACGCGCAACAGCGTCGTCTTGCCGGAGCCCGACGGCCCGAGCAGCGCCAAGAATTCCCCTTCCTCCGCCAGCAGCGAAACGCCCTTGAGCGCCGGGAAGCGACCGTAGGACTTTTTAACGTCGGTGATTTCGAGAGCCATGGGATTTCAGCGCCAGCGTTGCGCCGCCAGCTCCTCCGCGAAGCGCGCCTCGAGCAGCGTCTTCACGGCGAGCGTCACCAGCGCGAACAACGCCAGAAGCGAGGCGACGGCGAAGGCGGCGACAAAATTGTATTCGTTGTAGAGAATCTCGACCTGCAGCGGCATCGTCGCGGTCTCGCCCCGGATGTGGCCGGAAACGACGGCGACGGCGCCGAACTCCCCCATCGAACGCGCCGTGCACAGCAGCACGCCGTACATCAGCGCCCATTTGATGTTGGGCAAAGTCACGAAGAAGAAGCTGCGCCACGGGCCCGCGCCGAGCGTCGCGGCCGCGGCCTCCTCGTCGCTGCCCTGCGCGCTCATCAGCGGGATCAGCTCGCGCGCCACGAACGGCAAGGTCACCAGCACGGTGGCGAGCACGATCCCGGTTACCGTGAAGATCACCTGGATTCCCATCGCATCGAGCGTCGGACCGAACCAGCCGTTGGCGCCATAGAGCAACCCATAGACGAGGCCCGAGATCACCGGCGAAATCGAGAACGGCAGATCGATGATCGTGATGAGCAGGTTCTTGCCCCAAAAATCGAACTTGGTGACGGTCCACGCCGCCGCCACGCCGAAGATGGTGTTGAGCGGCACGGCAATCGCGGCGATCAACAGAGTGAGCCGCATCGCGGCCATCGAATCCTCGCTGAGCAGCCCTTCCCAATACGGCGCGATCCCGCGGCGAAGCGCCTCGACGAACACGGTCAGCAGCGGCAGCAGCAGCACGAACAGCATGTAGGCGATGGCGATCGCCACCAGCGCCGCGGCCATCCAGGGCGGATCGCGCCGGGCGGGAGAACGCGCGGCCCCGCTCATATCGCCTTCCGCCGCGCCACGCGCGCCTGCGCCAAGTTAAGCAGGAACAGCAACACCAGCGAGATGAGCAGCATCAACAGCCCCACCGCTGCGGCGCCGGCATAATCGAATTCCTCGAGGCGGATGACGATCAGCAGCGGCGCGATTTCCGAAACGCTCGGAATGTTGCCGGCGATGAAGATCACCGAACCGTACTCGCCGACCGCGCGGGCAAACGCGAGTGAGAAGCCCGCCAGCAGCGCCGGCAAGATCGCCGGCGCCACGACGGTGAAGATCGTGCGCAGGCGATCGGCGCCGAGAGTAGCCGCCGCCTCCTCCACCTCGGTTTCAAGGTCCTCGAGCACCGGCTGAATCGAGCGCACCAGGAACGGAAAGCCCACGAACACCAGCGCGATCATCACGCCTAGCGGCGTGTACGCGATCTGGATGTCGAGCGGCGCGAACAGCGAACCCACCCAGCCGTTCGGCGCGTAGATAGCCGCAAGCGAAATACCCGCCACCGCCGTTGGCAGCGCGAAGGGAAGATCGACGAACGCGTCGAACAGGCGCTTGCCCGGAAAGTCGTAGCGCACCAGCACCCATGCCACGATCGTGCCGAACACCGCATTGATGCACGCCGCCGCAAACGATGCGCCGAAGCTCAGCCGCAGCGCGGCCATCGTGCGCTCGTTGGCGAGCACCTTCCAGACATGCTCCAGTCCATGATCCCACGGCCGCAACGCCAGCGCCGTCAGCGGCAGCAGCAGAAAGAAGGACAAATAGAGCAACGTGAAGCCGAAGCTCGCCCAGAAGCCAGGCAAAGCGCTGGGCTCGACGAAGCGCCAGGGGCGCGGGCGCGGATTTTCCGCCGCCGCGGGATGGCTGACGGAGGATTTCACTGCCGGCGCGCCGTGATCTGGTCGAAAATCCCGCCTTCGGCGAAATGCGTGCGGTGCGCTTCGTCCCAGCCGCCGAAAACCTCATCCACTGTGATCATCCGGATATCCGGAAACTCGCTCTTGTGCCGCGCCAACACCGCCGGGTCAGAAGGCCGGAAATGGTTGCGCGCGGCGATCTCCTGCGCCTCCGGCGTGTAGAGGAAGTTCAGATACGCCTGCGCCAAGGGGCCGGCGCCGTCACGCGCGACGACCTTGTCGACCCAGGCGACGGCGGGCTCGGCCAGGATGCTCTGCGAGGGCGCGACGATTTCAAGCTTGCCGCCGGGAAATTCCGCCTGCGCCAGATGAGCCTCGTTTTCCCAGGTGATCAGCACGTCGCCGATGCCGCGCTGCGCGAAGGTGGTGGTCGCCGCGCGCGCGCCGGTGTCCAGCACGGGCGCGTTGGCGTAGAGCCGGCGCACGAATTCCTGCGCCGTGGCGGCGTTTCCGCCGGGCAACGCCAGCGCATAGCCCCAGGCCGCCAGATAATTCCAGCGCGCCCCGCCTGAGGTCTTCGGATTGGGCATGACGACCGCCACATCCGGGCGGACGAGATCGCCCCAATCGCGCACCTTCTTCGGATTGCCCCCGCGCACCATGAAAACGATGGTCGACGTGTAGGGCGCGCTGTTGTGCGGCAGGCGCGCGCGCCAATCCGGCGAGATCAGACCCGCGCGGGCGATATTGTCGATGTCGTAGGGCACGGCCAGGGTGACGACGTCCGCCTTCAATCCGTCGATCACCGCGCGGGCCTGCCGGCCCGAGCCGCCATGCGACAACTCGATCTCGATCTTGGGCGCGCCGGGATGCGCCGCCGCCCATTGGCGCTGAAACGCCTGATTGATCTCACGATAAAATTCTCGCGTCGGATCGTAGGAAACGTTGAGCAGACGGGCAGGCTCTTGCGGTGCGCCGCCCGGGCGCCCGCATGCGGCGAGCGTCAAGAGCGCGGCGAACGCCACAACGCGCGCGGCGTACGCCAAGCCTCCAGTCAATTGCATGGCCGGGTGCTCCGCCGCTTCCTAGGCGGAGAACAAGCCCAGCGCCGTGCATTATGTCAATCGAGTTGACGCCCTTTCAGCTCTTCGCGGTTATTTTGTCGAACACGCCGCCGTCGCTGAAATGCGTCGTCTGCGCCTTCGTCCAGCCGCCGAATGCCTCGTCCACCGTCGTCAGCTGGATGTTCGGGAAGTGACTAGCGTAGCGCGCCTGCACCGCCTGGTTCCGCGGGCGATAGTAATTCTTCGCCGCGAGGTCTTGGCCGGCGTCGCTGTACAGAAACCGCAAATACGCTTCTGCCACGGCCCGCGTCCCCTTCTTGTCGACGACGCGATCCACCACCGAGACCGTGGGCTCAGCCAGGATGCTGAACGGCGGCGTCACGATTTCGAAGCCACCGTCGGCGAATTCGGCCTGCGCCAGATGGGCCTCGTTTTCCCAGGTGATGAGCACGTCGCCGATGCGGCGCTGCGCGAATGTCGTCGTCGAGCCGCGCGCCCCGGTGTCGAGCACCGGCACGTTGCGGTAGAGCTGCTGCACGAACGCCTGCGCCTTGGCTGGCGTGGCGCCCGGCTGGCGCAGCTCCCACGCCCACGCGGCGAGATAATTCCAGCGCGCTCCGCCCGATGTCTTCGGATTGGGCGTGATCACCCGGATTCCCGGTTTCACGAGATCGCCCCAGTCCTTGATCTTCCACGGATTGCCCTTGCGCACGAGGAACACCATCGTCGAGGTGTAGGGCGCGCTATTGTTCGGCAACCGCGATTGCCAGTTTTTCGCGATGAAGCCGCGCTGCGCGATCGCATCGATGTCGTAGGCGAGCGCCAGGGTGACGACGTCCGCTTTGATCCCATCGATCACTGCGCGCGCCTGCCGGCCCGAGCCGCCATGCGATTGCTGCACGGTCACCTTCTGCCCCCCGTGGCCGCGCGCCCAATCCGCCGCGAACAGTGGATTGTACTGCTCGTACAATTCCCGCGTGGGATCGTAGGAGACATTGAGAAGTTGAACCGGCTTCGCGGCCTGCGCGTGCGCGCCGGTGGCGATCGCGGCGACGCCGAGGCCTAAGCCTGCCGCCACGGCGCGACGCGTGAATCCCTGTGTCATATCATAGAATCCTGGATTTTCGCGCTCAGAACGCGAGTTGCGAACGGAAGGAAAGCACTTGGAAGTCGGCGCTAAGATTAGCGCCCGCGCCGTTGAGCCGATCCACGTCGACCCACTGGTATTCGAGCAGGAAGCGCACGGTGCGATTGGGATACCAGTTGAGGCCGACGGTGGAGATCTTCTGCTCCCCGCCGCGGATGCCGCCGGCCGGGGTCGCGGCGCCCGCCACACCTGCACGATCATTGAGATCGAGATCGCTGTAGCGCGCGCCGATTTCCCACGCGCCCCATTTGCCGTTCTTCGGATTGAACGGACTGGCCGGACGAATCCCTTGATAGCCGCCGTTGGCGGCGTTCCATTGCCGGCGTTCGCCGGTGAGCGTCCAGGCGCCCTGCACGTACCAGCCGCTGAACGACGGATCGAAAGCCGCCGTCGAGCGGTCGATCGCGATGTCGATCCACTCGCCCGCGAGATAGAGACTCTTCCAAACGCCGGCGAGCTCCACGCCATATTGCGTGACGCCGCTCGCCGGGATTGCAGCGGTGTCGACCAACGTCGTCCCGTCCACGCGCAGCTCAGGCCGTTCGCGCAGGCGCGCGCTCTTCGTGGTGGCAAGCCCCGCGCCGGTGTCAGCCGGATCGAGGATCCCCGACGCGTTCAGGCCGAAGTGCACGCTGTAATTCTCGCCCCTTAGCGGCAGGAACGCGATGCGTGCAAGGTAGCCCGTTTGTTCGTCGAACTCCGCCGTCGCCGGCGCGCCGATCACGGCGCCGGTGAGCACGGCGTTGACTGTCCAGCGCTGACCGTTGACGAATGCGCCGAAACCCGTGCGGCCGTCGCCGCCCGCGATGCTGCGCACGAGTTCCGCGGGCGCCGGGCGCTCAAGAAACAACCCCTCGGTGTTGGAAGTCGCGTCCTCCAGGTTGACCGGCGTCGCCCATGCGCCGGCGCGCAGGCGGAACGGGATCTCCGCGCCGAACGGCTTCCAGCCGGCATATTCGATCCAGGCCTGGTTGAGCTGCGTGCTTTCCCCACCAGTGCCTCCGAATTCCCCGGTCAGATTCCAGTTCCAATCCGTGAACACCGTCCCCTCGATGCCCAGGCGGGCGCGGCGGAAATTCGTGCCCGAATTCAGGTCTGCCCCGGCGGCGCTCTCATCCTCGCCGTAGCGGGCTGCGTCGAACTGAACGAGGCCGCGCACTGCGAAGCTGAAATCACCATTGGCGCTGCGTATGGTCGGCCGCCCATTGTCCACGGTCACCTGCGTCGCTTCCCCTTGCGCGCGGCGAATGTCAGCGGCGTCGGCGGCGGCGGATTCCTTGAGATCCGCCAACTGGGCCTCGAGCGCCTGAAGCCGCGTTTCCAGATCCTGGATGCGCGCAGCGCGTGCGTCCGGGCTGTCCGCGGCGGCCTGCGCGGTGGACTGCGCGGCGGCGGCGCCGGTCATGGCCAGCCAGCTGGCGCCGATGAAGGCGGCGGCGCGAAATGTCATGATGTGCTCTCCCTCAGCGGCCCGTTCGGTCGCCATCCAGGGATTGCGATAATTCTTGTGACTCTACCGAGTCAATGTAGAATTGAAAGTAAGATATTTTAGATGAGCTAACGCCACATCCTGCTGACGTTCTTACGTGGCTTCGCCTGCCCCCGACGTCTCGAGCAGCGTGTCGCGCTTGGCCGGGCTGTGCGCGGCGTCGGCGATGGTCGTGGCTTCCAGGATCGCCGCGCTCGCATCCCGTACGCGAATCAACGTCTTACGGATCGAGCAGGTGATCTCGTCGATGCAGTCGTCGCAGCGCCGATACGCCGTGCGGCTGGTGCAGGGCGTGAGCGCGAGCGGTCCGTCGATCGCCCGAATAACATCAGCAAAAGTAATGAGATCAGGCGCCTTCGCGAGCGCATAGCCACCCATTTTTCCGCGATGGCTCACCACCAGGCCGTGCTTGCGCAGCTCCAGCAGGATGTTCTCCAGGAAGCGGCGAGGGATATCCTGCCGTTCTGCGATGTCGCCGATGAAAAAGGGACGCCGCGGCCCATCCCCAGTCTGTGCCGCCAGCTCAATGACGGCGCGCAGCGCATACTTCGCCTTGCTGGTCAGCATGCGGAGGGGGATCGGATAGCGGTCATGACGGATCGTTATGTCGACTTTCCCTGTTGAGGTAAAGCCGACGATACGCGGCGGCGAGTCGCGCGCAAAAAGAAAGCGGCCCCGGTGAAGGGGCCGCTTCCATGACGGAGCGGGTGGGCCGCCTTCCCGACGTTAGAACTTCTTCGTCAGCGCCACCTTGA
>JBFWWB010000087.1:0-12353 GCA_050246435.1 Hyphomonadaceae bacterium | reverse complement strand
GCCGCCGCCCGCGCCGCCCCCTCCGCCGCCCGCCGCGGGTTCGCCGCCGGCCCCGCCGGAGCCGTCCCCGGCGCAACCCGCGCTCGCTTTCGTCTCTGAAAGCCGCGTGCTGGCGATCATGCAAAAGCATGGCTTCGCCCGCTATTATCAGGCTGGCGGCGGCGCCAAATTCCCGCTCGAAAGCTGGGTGGCCGAGCTGCAGGAATATCTGCCTGCGTTCGAAATCAACACGCCGAACCGGGTCGCAGCATTCCTCGGGCAGACGTTCCACGAAAGTGCGGCATTCACTGTACTGGAGGAAAACCTCAATTGGAGCGTCAAGACGCTCGTCACCTTGTTCGGCCTCAGTCAGGCCGAAGCGCAGGCGATCGCGACCGACAATGAGGCGAAGGCCAATCGCGTTTATGGCCAGGGACGCACCGCGCAAAATCTCGGCAACACCCAGAAGGGCGACGGCTACAAGTTCCGCGGCCGCGGCATCCTGCAGCTGACCGGGCGCTACAACTACACGCAATGCAGCAAAGGGCTCTTTGCACTGGGACTCATTCCGGATGAGGAGACCCTGATCGACAATCCCGATCTGCTCTCGCACGATCCCGGCATGGCGGTGGCGAGCGCGGGCTGGTACTGGAATTCGCGCAAGCTCAACCCGCTCGCCGATGCAAGCAGCGACACGCCCAGCGGGCTGGACGCCTTCCACGCACTCACCAAGAAGATCAATTCCGCGGAACTGAAGTTCGACGAGCGCTTCGCCTTCTTCAAAACCGCGGCTACCGTGCTTTCCGGGACCGTTTCGTGAAATTTCTCAGCTATCGCGCCGGCGGCGTGGCGCGTTTCGGTCTGGCTGGCGCCGACGGCGCCATCGACCTGACGGCGCGTACAGGCGCTGGGTCGCTTAAGGCGCTGATCGCGCTGGGTGGCCTCAAGAATGCCGCGCGGTGGGCGGATGCGCCGGCCGATCATGCCTGGGCGGCGGTGGAATTTCTGCCGGTCATTCCCGATCCGGGAAAGATCTTCTGCATCGGCGTGAACTACGAGGAGCATCGCACCGAGACCGGGCGGCCGAAAGTGTCTGCGCCGACTGTGTTCACGCGCTTCGCCGATACGCAGATCGGCCACGGCGCGGCGATCCCGAAGCCTGCGCATTCCGATCACGTCGATTTCGAGGGCGAGCTCGCGGTGATCATCGGCGAGGGCGGGCGCGACATTCCAGAGGCCCGCGCGCTCGATCACGTCGCCGGTTTCTCCTGCTACAACGACGTATCGATCCGCGATTTCCAGTATCTCACGTCGCAATTTACGCCTGGGAAGAATTTCGTCGGCACCGGCCCGTTCGGGCCGTTCCTGGTGACGCCGGACGAGGTGGGCCCGTTGGGGCCGCAGCGCATCACCACGCGGCTCAATGGCGAAACGGTGCAGGATTCCACGCTGGGCCACATGATCTTCCCGACGCCGGAACTGATCGCGTTCATTTCCAAATGGTCGCCGCTGGCGGCGGGAGACGTGATCGTCACCGGCACGCCGGGCGGCGTCGGTGCGCGGCGCACGCCGCCGCTCTGGATGAAGCCGGGCGATGAGATCGTCGTCGAGATCGAGCGCGTCGGGCGGCTGTGCAACACTGTCGCGTGAGAGGCGAGAAGCGTGATCTTTGCTTCGAGACGCTAGGCAAGAAATCGCCCCAAGGGGAAACTGTAACTGGTGCGCGACCTGTTGGAGACAGCTCATGAGCGCATTCCGCGTCAGCGGTGATGGCCAGCACTTCGGAGACTTTGGGGTTGATGATTTCGCAGTGCAAAACGTCATTCTTGGAATGAGTCGAGGAACGCCGGGCGGTCATCCATCATCACGGGACAATGATTATCGTGTCCACATCGGGGGACTGACCAAAGATGATGGGGATGGAAAGAGCTATCACTACAGATGGGTGCCGCCCAAGATAAAAATAGGCACAAAAATTCTGGTCGAGACCGTTGAGGTGCCCGAATGTTTGCCGCCGGACAATCGGCACGAAGCAGACGGTAAGCCCAGGGCAGTGGAGGAGATGTTCACTGAGGACGAGCTTCGAGAGATGCGATATGAGGACTATGTCGCGCTCAAAAAAGAATTTGATCCAGACTGATGGTGTAAGGAGCCGGCGACTGGCCTGGCCTCCTAATCCCGCCGCAGCGCCTCGATCGGATCGAGTTGGGCCGCGCGCCACGCCGGATAGGCGCCGAAGCCGATCCCGATCAGCGCGGAGAAGCCAATCGCCACAGGCGGCGCCCAGGCGGCGATCGCCGTCGGCCAGCCGCCCACCTTCGCCATGATGATCGAGATGACGACGCCGAGCGCCAGGCCCGCAAGCCCCCCGGCCACGGAAAGCGCCGTCGACTCCAGCGCGAACTGGCGCAGGATGTCGCCGCGGCGCGCGCCCAGGGCCATGCGCAAGCCGATCTCGCGCGTGCGCTCCGTCACCGCCACCAGCATGATGTTCATGATGCCGACGCCGCCGACGACGAGCGAGACCGCCGCCACCGCGCCCAGCAGCACCGTGAACGTCTGCGTCGCGGATTGACCCGCTTCAAGAATTGAGGCGCTGTTCTGGATGCGAAAATCGTCATCCTCGTTGTCGGCGCGGCGATGACGCTCGCGCAGAATGGTGGTCGCGTCCTCTTGTAGTTGCGTGAGCTGATCGGGGTTGGCGCCCTTCACATAGATGTTGTCCACCGAGTCGACCGTGGCGCCGCGGCCTTTCAGGCGCGAACGCACGGCGTCGAGCGGCGCCATCACGATGTCGTCCTGATCGAAGAAACCGCTTTGGCCCTTCGCCGCCAGCACGCCCACCACCTCGAACGGCGTGGAGCGGATGCGGATGCGCGCGCCGATCGGATCGGCCCCGCCGAACAGCTGCTGCTTCACCGTTTCGCCGATGATGGCGATCTTCTTGCCTTGGCGGATTTCGCGCTCGTCGAAGAAGCGGCCTTCGGCGATCTGCCAATCGCGCGCTTCGAGATAGCCGGCGGTGACGCCTTCGATGCGCGTCGGCCAGTTTTGACCTTCATAGATGAGCTGCGCCTGCGCCGTCGCCGAGGCGGCGACGACTTGCGCATCCGGCAGGCCTTGCCGCAGCGCCTCCAGGTCTTTGTCGGTCAGCGAGGCGCGCGTGCCCGAGCCGAGATTGACGCCGCCGCCGCGGAAGGAACTGGGCTGGATCATCAGCAGATTGGAGCCCAGCCCCTGGATCGCCTGCGTCACGCGCTGTTGCGCGCCCAGGCCGACGGAGGTCATCGCCACCACCGAAGCGACGCCGATGACGACGCCCAGCGCCGTCAGCGCGCTGCGCAGCGGATGCGCGCGGATGGCGCCCATCGCCGTACGCATCAGGTCTTCCCATTGCATCGTGCCGGCGCCGATCAGCGCGCGCAGCGGCGTGGGCGGCGTCGGCGCCGCTATAGGGCGCTCGATCTCTTCGGTCTGGGTCATTTCGGCGCTCCGTCGCGCACGATCCTGCCGTCGCGCATCTCGATCACGCGCTTGGCGCGCGCGGCCACGTCCTGATCGTGCGTCACCACCACGATCGTTACGCCCTGGCGGTTCAGCGCGTCGAACAGGTTCAGCACATCGTCTCCCGTGGCGGTATCGAGCGCGCCGGTGGGTTCGTCCGCCAGCAGCATATGCGGATCGCCTGCGAGCGCGCGCGCGATCGCCACGCGCTGCTGCTGGCCGCCGGAAAGCTGCGTCGGGCGGTGATCAGCGCGTTCGGCCAGGCCGACGCGGGCCAGCATGTCGGAGGCGCGCGCCAGGCGCTCCGCGCGCGGCATGCCGGCATAGATGAGCGGCAGCTCCACATTCGCGCGCGCATCCAGACGCGGCAGCAGTTGGAAGGATTGGAACACGAAGCCGATCTTGCGATTGCGGAAGGCGGCGAGGGCGTCGTCGTCCATCTGCGCCACCTCTTCGCCTTCGAAGCGGTAGGCGCCGGCGTCGGGCCGGTCGAGCCCGCCCAGCACGTTCATCAAGGTGGACTTGCCCGAGCCTGAAGGGCCGATCACCGCCACATGCTCGCCCGGCGCGATGATGAAGCTCACGCCGTCGAGCGCGCGCACTTCATTGTCGCCCATGACATACGTCTTGCGCAGATCGCGCGCCTCGATCAACGCGCGCGCATCCGGCTTACGGGGCGCGTCGTCGGCCATCAGAAGCGTCGCACCGCGGGGCCGCCCATGCCGGGTACGCCCATCGGATTGTTCCGGTTGTTCTGCTGCGCCTTGGGCTGCGGGCCGCCGCCCGTGATCACCAGATCGCCTTCTTTGATCTCGCCGCTCACTTCCGTGATGGAGCCGTCGGTCGCGCCGGTGCGAACCTGCACGGCTTTCGGCTTGTTGTTCACGAGCAAATAGATCGCGCGCGGCGGGCTCAGGCGCGCGCGCCCGCCTTGCTCGGCGCGCAGCGCCGCGAGCTTTGTCTTCTGATCTGCCCGCAAAATCTTCTCGAGCGCATCGAAATTCTGCGCGCTGATCTTGCGCATGGCGGCGCGCGCGGCGTCGCGGTCGCCGTTCGCTTCGGCCATCGCGGCGCGCATCTTGTCGCGTGAGCCGGAAAAGATGGCCTCCGCCTGCTTCTTCTGCGTCGCGTCGAGGCTGAGGGCGGCGGCGATGCGCTCCGGGTTCATGCGCCCGCCGCCACCGTTTCCGCGCGCGCCGCCTACGCCTTCCGGCTGCTGCGCGATCGCGCCGCCGCCGCTTTGCGGGCGCTGTTGCTGCTGGCCGCCGCGGTTCTGCTGGCTTTCGGACGCAGGCCGCCAGCGCAGCGCCGTGTTCGATACGACCAGCACGTCTGGGTGTTCGTCGATCACGATGTCGGCGTTCGCCGTCATGCCGGGAAACAGCTTGCGCTGTGGATTGTCGGCCTGCGCCATCACAGAATAGGTCACGACGTTGTTCACTTTCGTGGGCTGCTTGCGCACCTGTGTGACGCGGCCCTCGAACGATTCGTCCGGGAACGCGTCCACGGTGAAGCGCACGATCTGGCCTTCGCGCACTTCGCCGACGTCGGCCTCGTCCACCTGCAGGTTGATCTCCAGTTGCGAGAGGTCCTTCGCCATGACGAACAATTCCGGCGCCGAAAGGCTCGCCGCCACGGTTTGCCCGGGATCGACCGTGCGGTTGATGATCACTCCGTCGATCGGCGCTGTGATCCGCGCACGGCCGAGATCGGTTTGGCTGCTCGCCAGCGTTGCGCTCGCCTGTTTCACCTGGGCTGCCGCCTTGTCGCGCGTGGCGACCGCGGCTTCCAGCGCCTGCTGTGAAACGAGGTCCGCGGCGCGCAGCGTGTTTTGACGCTGAAGGTCGGCGGCCGCGGTTTTCAGATCGGCGCGGGCGGAATCCAACGCCGCCTGGTTTTGCTGCACGCGGCTCGCATAGGTCTGCGTGTCGATGATCGCCAGAACCTGGCCTTTTTTCACCTGCGAATTGAAATCGACCGGCACCTCGATCACCTGGCCGGAGAGTTGCGAGCCGATCGTCACGGTGTCCAGCGCCTCAAGCGAGCCGGAAACCGAAACCGTGCGGGTGACGTCGGCGCGACGCGCCGCCTCCGTGCGGTAAGCGGCGGTTTTGTCCGGCTTGAAGAAGAACAAGCCCAACGCCAGCACGGCGATCACGCCGCCCGCCGTCAGCGCCGCGCGCCGCCGCGATGGCGTCAGCCATGGCTTCTTGGGGGCGTTTGCGTCTGCGGCGTTCGACATCCAGCATGATCCTCAAGCGGGTGATCGGGAATTAACGCGCGAACCCGCAGGCAGGCGTCGACCCGTTTCTCCGTTTCCTTGCAGGGGCTTTTGTGCCGGAAAACGGTTTCCCGGTTATGTCGGCGCGGTGTCGCGTTGTATCAGGTTGTCGTCACGCCGGCAGCGCCAGCCGCGCCGTCAGCCCGCCGCCGGGGCGGGGCGCGAGGGTCACGTCGCCGCCGTGCGCGCGCGCAATCGTGCGCGCGATCGCGAGGCCCAGGCCAGCGCCCCCGGTGGCGCGGCTGCGCGATGGCTCGAGCCGGCGGAAGGGCTGGAACATCTCCTCGATGCGTTCTTCCGGGATGCCGGGGCCGCGATCCTCCACCTCCACGACCGCCGCTCCGCCTTGGCGGCGCACGCGCACGTCCGCCGCGCCAGCGTACTTCACCGCATTGGACACGAGATTGGCGATGGCGCGTTTCAGGCGCATGGGATCGCCGTTCACCACGATGCGCCCTTCGGCGTCGCACTGCGCCTTGCCGCCGGCGTCCACCGCGTCGTCGCACACGCTGCTGACGAGGGCGCCTAAATCGAGCGGCTCTCGCGGCGCGCGGTCGGCGTCTTCGCGCGCGAACGCCAGCGTGGACGCCACCATCGCCTCCATCTCCTCGATATCGGCCAGCAATGCGCGGCGCGTGTCGTCGGGTAGGGCGTCGATGCGGAAGCGCAGCCGCTGCAGCGGCGTGCGCAGATCATGGCTGATGGCCGCCAGCATCAAGGTGCGCCCGGCAACAAAGCGGCGCAGCCGTTCCTGCATGGTGTTGAACGCGCGCACTGCGGCGCGCAGCTCGCGCGGGCCGGCTTCCGTCAGCAGTGGAGATTCCGGATCGCGGCCGAGGCGCTCGGCGCCGTCCGCGAATTTGCCTATCGGCGCCGCCAGGCGCTGGGCGAACAACAGCGCAAGCGGCGTCAGCAGCAGTGTGGAGCCGATAAACCACAGGCCCACGTAACGCAGCCAGGCGCGGTCTTCCGGGCGGCGCGGCGCGCTCGCCGTGATCCAAAAACGCCCGGCGCGCACCGCGATCTGCGTCGAGCCGAAAATCGGAAAGCCGTCGATCGCGCGCGCGCTTAAGGGCTCGGCGTCTTCCGCGACGATGCGCACGAAATCGCGCGTCGTAGCGGCAGCGCGGATGTTCGCGGCGGGCATGGCGAGGCGTTCGGCGAGGCGGCGCGTCACCGCCTGCGAAATGGGATCGTTCGCCTGCGCAGGCGGCCTTTCGCTCAGCGCGAAGCGGATAGCGCGATCGCTGGCGCGGGTTGCTGCCGCAGCGTAGCCCTTTTCGGGCGTGCGTGCGATTTCCTGCACCAGCGCCTCAAGCCGCGGGATGACCTGATCGAGGCGCGTCACCAGGCGCGGCGGCGGCGGCAGGCTGGCGACGATCACGATATTGATCGCCATCGCCACGAGCAGCGCCACGATGATGAGCGCCACCATCTGGCGTGCGATGGACTGCCCGGAGAGAAGCTTGAACGCGTTCACGCGCTGCGGCGCACGGGTGCTGCGAACACATAGCCTTCGTTGCGCACCGTCTTGATAAGATCGCCGCCGCCGGTGGCGGCTTCGAGCTTGCGGCGCAGTCGACTCACCTGCACGTCGATCGCGCGGTCATAAGCGAAGGCGTCCCGTCCGCGCGCAAAATCCAGCAGCTGATCGCGGGTCAGCACCCGCTGCGGGCGTTCGATGAACGCGCGCAGCAACGCGAACTCGCCGCTCGAAAGATTAACCAGCACGCCGTCCGGCGAGCGCAACTCCCGGCGCAGCATGTCCAGCCGCCAGCCGGCGAATTCGAAATTCTCCCGCTCGGAGCGCTCCTCCGGTTCGCCGCGGGCGTCGGCGCGGCGCAGCACGGCGCGGATGCGAGCCAGCAGTTCGCGCGGGCTGCACGGCTTGGGCAGGTAATCGTCGGCGCCGACCTCGAGGCCGACGATGCGGTCCGTCTCCTCGCCGGCGGCGCTGAGCATGACGACAGGGATCTTGCCCTCCGCCGCCAGCCGCCGGCAAATGGCGAGCCCATCCTCGCCCGGCAACATCAAATCCAACACGATGAGGTCGACGCCGCTGCGCGCCAGCACCGCATCCATCTCCGCGCCGTCGGAGGCGAGGGCGACCTCGTAGCCGTGCCGGGTGAGGAATTCGCCGATCAGGCGGCGCAATTCGGGATCGTCATCGACGATCAGTATGCTCTGTTGCGTCGCCGCAGCCGACATCGCGTCAATCATAGCTTAAACGATACGCCGCGAAAATTGCCTGACAAATTCAGGGCTGAAATATCCCGACACATGGCGCAGCACGCGCGCCATGCGGAAGCAAAGCCCGCGCCTGCAGGTGCTCGCCTGCGGGGCGCGAACGCTTGAACCCCTACGCGCGCCCGGTCATGCCGGGCGGCGGGACGAAGGAGCCGTCGCTTGAAATCGAGCCTTGCCGCCGGGTTCGGCGCCCTATTCATCCTCGCGCCGTCCGCCGCCTGGAGCGATACGCTCGAGGAGGCCATCGCCCGCGCCCTCGCCGGCGATCCCTCCATCGCCAGCGTCCGCACCAATCTCGACGCCGCCCGCGCCAACGTGCACGCCGCCCAGGCCGAGCGCTGGCCCACTCTTTCGGCGTCGGTCGGCTACAGCTCGAACTGGTCGGAAAGCGGCGGCGGCGGCGTCGTCGTCAATCCCGATGGTTCAGTCACGAACACGGGTGGCGGCGGGGGCACGACGAATGCCGGAACTGCCGGGGTTAATGTCAGCGAAACGCTGTTCGCCGGCGGCCGGATCGGGGCGGGCATCGCCCAGGCCAAGGCGCAAGCCGCCCAGACCGCGGCCTCCGTCCGCGGCCAGGAGGATGCGCTCATCGTCGCCGTTGTCGCCGCCTATACTGGCGTCGCCTACGGGGAGGAGGCCGTCCGCATCCGCCGGGAAACCGTGGAGCGCTTCCTCGGCGAGGTGGACGCGGCGAACGCTCGCTTCGAGGCGGGCGCCGCCACCCGCACGGACGTCTACCAGGCGCAGGCTCAGCTTGACGCGGCGCGCGCCGCCCTTTCCTCCGCGCAGGCCGATCTGGCGGCCTCGCGCGCCACCTACGCCCGCCGCGTCGGCGCGCCGCCCGGCACGCTCGAGGCGGCCAAGGCGCCGGTAGTGCCGGCGTCGCTCGATCAGGCCCTGACCCTCGCGCAGGCGAACGCCACCGTGATCCAAGCTTCCGCCGCGGGCGTGAACGCCGCAAAGGCGCGCACGCGCTCAGCCTATGCCGGCTTCCTGCCTTCGCTCACGGTTTCCGCCGCTGGCACCCGCCGCGGCGACGACGGGTTCGATAATTTCGATAACGATAGCTCCAGCGTGTCGGCGCGGCTGTCGATCCCGCTGTTCACCTTCGGGCGCGACGGGGCTGCGGTTTCCGCCGCCAAGGCGAACGAGCGCGGCGCGCGCTATTCGCTCGACGATTCCGTCCGCGCCGCCGAAGAGGCGACGACGCAGGCCTGGAACCGGCTCGAGGCCGCCAAGCTCGTGGTGGAATCCAATCGCAGCCAGTTGGAGGCTGCTTCCTTCGCCGCGCGCGGCGCGGAGTTGGAACGGCGCGAAGGCCTGCGCACCCAACTCGACGTGCTGAGCCAGCTGCAGAACGAGCGCGACGCCGCCCTGGCGCTTGCGCAGGCGCAGCGCGACTTGGTCACCTCGTCCTATGCGTTGCTGCAGGCGATGGGCGTGATGCCTCGTCCAACCCTGAGCGGCAATACACAACCTTAGGTAGCTAAACGTTAAGATTGGTTCGCCATAGTCGCGCCCGTCAGCACGGGAGCGATCAACATGGCTGGGCAGGGGCGCGCATCGATCGCCGCCGCCGTGATCGCGATTCTGGCGGGAACGGCTGAGCAAGCGTGCGCCGCCACGGCGCAGACTACGTTTCAAGTCACCGCCACCGTGGTCCCCGCCTGCGCCGTCACCGCGCTCGACCTCGAATTTCCAGATTACAATCCCACCAGCGCCGCGCCGACTGTGGGGTCGACGGACGTGCGCATCACCTGCACCAGCGGCGTGGCCTACAACGTCGGCCTTGACGCCGGCGCCGGGGCCGGCGCCGCAGTCGGCGCGCGGAAGATGGCCGATGGCGCCGCCACGCTCACCTACGCGCTCTATTCCGATGGCGGGTATGCCACCGTTTGGGGCGACACGATCGGCGCCAATACAGTCGCTGGGGTCGGCTCGGGCGCGCAGCAGATTTTGACGGTCCACGGCCGCATCGGTGCGCAGCAGCCCGCGCCCGCCGGTTCGTATGCCGACACGATCACCGTGACGGTGACGTTCTGATGCGCTGGGCGGCGTTTCTGATCGGCGCGCTGGCGTTCTTCGTGCTGCAATGTTCGGCGCGCGCAGCGCCGCAGGTGGAGGTGGCGCCGGTCGTCGTCGAACTGCCGGCCGGCAAGGCCATCGCTTCGATCCGTATACGGAACGTCACCGATGCGCCCGTTGCGTTCGAAGCGCGCGTGTACGCCTGGTCGCAAGACGATGCCGGCCGCGACGTGCTGCGCGAAAGCGGCGATCTCGCGGTGTGGCCGCCGGCCTTTGTCGCCCCCTCTGGCGGCGCGCAGATCGTGCGCGTGGCGGCGCAAACCGCAAGTGCGCCGGCGGTGGAGCGCGCTTATCGCGTCGTGTTTTCTCAGCAACCGCTTGGAGTCGAAGCGGCGGAGGGCTTGCGCTTGCGGCTGCAGCTGTCGCTGCCGGTGTTTGTAGCGCCCGCGCACGCGATGGATCGCGCGCCCGAGATGTTCATGGTCGAAGGCGCGCCGCGCCGGCTGCGGGTCACCAACCCCGGCAACCGCAGGATCACGCTCGACATTGCGGAAAATCCCAGCCTGCCGCGCTATCTGTTGGCGGGGAGCACGGTGGAAGGCGAAGCCGCAGCGCCGCCGCGCAGCGCGCGCTTTGCGGCCGCCGGCGGCGACATGCGCCCGCTCGCCTGGCCGGGCGATGGGCGCGCCCGCTAGCGCCGCGCTGGTGGTGCTCGCCCTTTCCTGCGGCGTGGCGGAGGCGCGCGAGCGCGCGCCGCTTCGCCTCGCGCTCGAAGGCGGCGCGGAGACGGACGCGCTCGTCTGGCTTGATGGCGACGAGGTGTTGGTCGATGCCGAAACGCTCGCGGCGCTTGGTCTGCGCGCGCCGGCGGGAGCGGCGCCCTATGCGCTGCGCGCTATCGCCGGACTTTCCTATCGCCTCGACGCGGCAGCCGGCGCCGTGCGCATCGCCTGCACGGCGGCATGTTTTCCCGCTCATGCTCTGCGCGCTGGCGGCGCCGGCGAAAACGCGCCGCGCGCGACGGCGATTACCGGCGTGATGATGAATTACGATCTCGCGGTCACGCAGCTGAGCGGGCGAACGCGCGTCGGCGGGCTTTTCGATTTAGGCGCAAGTCTTCCCATCGGCCCTTCCGTCGAGGCGGGGTTCCTTGCCGACAGCGACCGCGCGATGGTGCGCCTCGATTCCGCGCTGCGCTTCGATTTTCCGGATCGTCGTTTCGGCGCACGGATCGGTGATGCGATCACTGCGCCAGGGGCTTGGGGCGGGGCGGCGCGTTTCGGCGGCGTCAAGATCGCCACGGATTTCACGCTCGATCCGCGCTTCGTCAGCTTCCCGACACCCTCGCTTTCCGGAGCTGCGGCCATGCCGGCGACGGTGGATGTTTTTGTCGACGGCGCATTGCGCGAGACGCGCCGCGCCGCGGCGGGGCCGTTCACCATCGCCGATCCCCCAGTCGTCGCCGGCGCCGGGATCGCCCGCTTGGTGATCACCGATGCGCTTGGCCGCGAAGAGATCGCCACGCGCGCCTTCTATGTCGCGCCATCTTTGCTGAAGCCTGGGGTGGCGGATTTCTCGATCGACGCGGGATTCCTGCGGTGGAGTTTTGGCGCGCGCAGCGCGGACTATCGCGACGGCGCCGCTGCGATCACCTATCGCCGCGGCTTGTTAAGCGGCCTCACGGGCGAGGCACGCGCGGAGGCCGGTTCAGGCGCTGAGGCCGCCGGCTTGGCGCTGGCGGGTGCGACCTTCTTCGGTGAAATGGAGGGCGCCGTGGCGTTCAACGCCGGCGGCGCGCAGTTCACACGGCTGGGCTGGCGGCGCGCCGATCGCTGGTGGAGCATGGCCTTCGCCGTCGAGCGCGCCGACCGGGATTTCTCGCGCATCGGCGCGCCGGCGCCTTTGCGGCGCGAAACCGCGACGTTCGGCTGGAGCGGCTTCGCCGGCGCCGCTGTCTCGCTCGGGTTCATCCAATCGGTCGATCGCGATGGCGGCGAAGCGCGGCTTTGGAGCGCCGATTTCGCGCCCGATGTGGGCGGCCGCGCGCGCCTCAGCTTTTCCTTCTCTGCGGTGGAGCGGCCGCGCCGCGCGCTGGCCGCCGGCGTTTCGCTGAGCGTGCCGTTCGGTCCGCGCGGCGCCGCAGCGGCGTTCGCCGCGCGCGATCGTGGTGAAAGCAGCATCGGGCTGCGCGCGGCCGCGCCGCCGCCGGAGGCGGGCGGCGGGGGTGGGCGCGGGGTGGGGGAGGGTGGCGGCGCCCGCCGGCTCGATGCGGCGCTGGCGGGTCGCGCCCCCGCGCTCGAAGCGGAGGCCGGCT
>JBFWWB010000086.1:0-12472 GCA_050246435.1 Hyphomonadaceae bacterium | reverse complement strand
CACGCTCACTTTATATACGGCGCTCGTACAACACGCAGAGGTCCGCGCCGCGCTTCTGCCGTTCACGCAAGCTGGACCGCCCGGCCGGCTGATCGATCACGACCGCTCATCTTTGGGATATGGCCGCGTTCAGGCGTTCGAGATGGACGATGTCATGCGCCGCCCCGAAGCAGCCAGCGCCGTGTTGGCCGTCCTTTTCCATGTCTTGGAGGATCGGTTCGATGGCAAGCCCACTTTGCTTGTGTTGGACGAGGCCTGGCTGTTCCTCCGCCATGCCTTCTTCGCCGCGCAGATTCAGGATTGGCTGAAGACGCTACGCAAGAAGAACGTCGCCGTCATCTTCGCCAGCCAAGAACTGGCCGACGTCGAAGCGAGCGCCATAGCCTCCACCATTATCGAAGCGTGCCTGACGCGCATCTTCTTGCCGAATGACCGCGCCCGCGAACCGCGCAGCCAAGCCTTCTACGAACGTCTCGGCCTCAACGCCCGCCAGATCGGCCTGATCGCGTCGGCGACGCCGAAGCGGGACTACTATCTCGTCTCGCGAAAGGGATGCCGGATGCTTGAGCTGGGTCTTGGGCCTGCCGCGCTCGCCTTCGTCGGCGCGTCGCGGCCAGAGGATCATGCGCTCATTGATCACGTCTTCGCCAGCGCAGGCGCCGAGGGCTTTGCATCCGCCTGGCTCGAAACACGGGGGATGAACGAGGCCGCCACCGCCGTGCGCCGATTCCAGGCGCTGACGGTCACAGAGCGGCCAGAACTCGTCGCTGCAGAATAGGGAGAAACGCATGAAACCGTCGGCAAGGCTCAAGATCACAGCGATCGCGTTAGCAGGCGTGCTTTGGGTGCAACCGGCCTACGCGCTCACCGTGTTCGACCCCACGAATCTCGCACAGAACGTCAAGACGGCGGCGAACACGTTGGAACAGATCCACAATCAGATTCAGCAGATTGAACAGCAGGCGCGGATGCTGACGAAGAATCCGCTGCAATTGTCCGGCGAACTCAACGGCGCCATCAATCAGGCCCGATCTCTCTTTCAAGCGGCGCAAGGCTTGGCGTTTCAGGTCGACCAGATCAGCGACGATCTGAAGACGCTTTACCCCGACACATTCGAGAATTTCGATCTGGCGTCGATTGGACAACGCACCGATCGGTGGCTGACGGAGGATCGCGCCGCCCTTGAACGCGCGGTGCGCGCCCAGGCGCAGGCGGTGCAAGCGATCGAGACGATGCAGGGCCGTGTGGACCGCGCCTTACTGGCCTCTGCTTCCTCAGAAGGGCAGACAGGCGCCGTGCAGGCGGGCAATCAATTGCTGGGCGTGAACGCTGCGGAGCTGATGCAGATCCACGCGCTTCTGGTCACCGAGAGCCGCGCTTTGGCGACGGAGCGGCTGGAGCGGGTCGCGCGCGAGCAGCGGGCGCAGGAAATCCAGCGCCGTGCGTTTCCGACGACGACTTCCGGCGTGCTGGCACCGGCGCGTTCGGCGTTCGGAAGCTGAGAGATGGACCCGGCGGCGATTAACACCTTCCTGGAGCGATTTCTGGCGGTCGCCGATACCGGCTTCGGTCTGATCCAGGGCGATGTGCGCTTTGTCTTGAATGCGCTGATAATCATCTCGATCGCGTTGGCAGGCGTGCAATGGGCGCTGGCCGGCGAGGCGCCGATGGCGCCGTTCTTCCGGAAAGTCTTGTTCGTCGGGCTGTTCGCGTTTTTCGTGAACAATTGGGACCATCTGGCGACTCTGATCAATCAATCCGGCGCGGCGCTGGGGCTCAAGGCCGGCGGCGGCGCCATGACAATGGCCGATCTGCATAATCCTGGCCGCATCGCCCAGATCGGCGTGGAGATGTTCGGGCGCACGGCAGCGCTTGGCCAGGGCATGAACATCCTCACCGATTTCATCACGTTGATGCTCATCTTCATCGCCGCGATTTTCGTGATGCTGGGCTTCTTCGTGTTGGCGCTCCAGCTCTTCGTGGCGCTGATCGCCTTCAAGCTCGGAAGCCTGGCGGCCTTCGTCGCGCTGCCCTGGGGCGTCTTCAACGGCACGGCCTGGGTGGCGGAGCGTCCGCTGGGCTGGGTGGCCGGCTCGGCGATGCGTCTGTTCGTGCTGGCGCTGGTCGCGTCCGTGTCGATGGCGTTCGTGGCCAGCCTGCCAGCGACGCTGACGCTCGATGCGGGCGGCGCGCTCAATGTCTTGCTGTTCGGCCTCACGGTTCTGGCGCTGGCCTGGTTTGCGCCAATGCTCGCCAGCGAGGTCGTCCAAGGCCAGCCGCACCTGTCGGGGAGCGATGCTTGGCGTACAGGCGTCGGCGCTGGGTTCACGACGATCGGGGGCGGCTTTGTCGCCTATCAGGGCGCAAGGAACCTCGTGAAGCTCGGGGGCGCGATCGCGGGCGGCGTCGGAAGGCTCGCCGGCGGCGTGCATGGCGGCTCGCGCGGCGGTGGTTCCGGGGGTGGCCCTTCCGGCGGTGGGTTAAGCCGTCCAGCGATCAATTACGGGGCCATGAATCCGAAGCCGGCGCCGCCGCCTAAAGCGGGAGGAATTCCATGAATTTTCCATTCCGGTCGCCCGCGAAGAATTTCGCGTCTGAGCCTGCCGACAGCCCATATCGTCGCGCGCGCCAAGAATGGGACGCCCGCATGGGATCGGCGGTTCTTTCCGCACGAAGTTGGCGGGCGATCGCCTTCGGCTCGCTGGCGCTGGCGGCCGTGCTGGGCGTCTCGCTTACCGCTGTGGCGCTGCAGAAACGCACCTTCGTGCATGTCGTCGAGGTCTCGCCGGAAGGCGCCGTGATGAAGGTGCGCGCCGCGGATGGGCGCTGGACGCCGAGCCAGGCGCAGATCGCCTATCATCTTGGTCGCTTCGTTCGTCTGGTGCGCGCGCTGCCAACCGACGGCGTCGTTCTGCGTGAGAATTGGATGGAGGCGTATAAATTCCTCACGCCGCGGGCGGCGGCCCAGCTCACCGAGATCGCCCGCCAGGAGGACCCGTTCCTGAATTTAGGGAAGGTGGGACGTGTCGTGCATATCCGCTCGATCATGGCGCGCTCGGATCATGCCTACGAAGTGAGTTGGATCGAGCGCGAGACCAATGCAACCGGCACGCCGGATGGGCTGGCCTATAGCGGAATCTTCACCGTGACGACGCGCCCGCCCGGTACGGCCGACGAGATCGCCAGCAATCCGCTCGGTCTGATGATTTCGGACTTTTCCTGGAGCCGCGTGCGATGAAGAGGATGCGATTGTCATTGCTGCTTGGCGCGTGCGCGTTGGCGCTGGGCAGCTTGGCTTCGAACGATGCGGCTTACGCACGTCCGCGGCCGGTGCTGTCCGCCAAGATCAGCGACAAAGCGCGCACGCCGACCGCGACGCCGTTGCAAACCTTGGCGAGCGCCAACAGCGCCGCCCGTCAGCGGCCGACGCGGCAAGGATTCCAAGCCGCCCGCCAAATCTATGCGTATGCGCCTGGCGCCCTCTACGAGCTTTACGCCAGTCCCACCTTCATTTCGACGATCCTACTGGAGCCAGGCGAGACGCTGAACGACATCGCCGCGGGCGACACCTCGCGCTGGACGGTCACCCAATCGATCTCCGAAGCCGACAGCGAGGGACGGACGGTGGTGCTGGTGAAGCCGCAAGCCGCCGACCTGCGCACCAATATCGTCCTCATCACGGATCGGCGCACCTATCTGATCGAGGCGATCGCGCACGCAGGCGAGACCTATTCCGCGCAGATCGCCTGGTCTTATCCGCATAGCGCGGCCCTCCCAGCGGTCCCGTTGGCGCAAACCTATCGCGACTATCGCGTCCGCACCGTTCGCGGCCGCCGCCCAGTCTGGGCGCCGACAGGCGTGAGCGATGACGGGCGGCGGACCTGGATCGAGTTCAGCGGCCAAGTCGCCGCCGCCGATCTGCCGCCGCTTTTCGTCATCACGCCCGATGGCGCTGAACTGGTGAATTATCGTGTGCAGGGCCAACGTTACATGGTCGACCGTGTGTTTGATGTCGCAGAACTGCGGCTCGGTGTGAAGCAACCGATCGTCGTGCGCATCGAACGGCGCGATGCACTGCCGCGGCCCACGGCACCACGTGGAGGACCGCGCCCATGACCTTGTCAGCAGCGTTTGGCGACACGCCGGACCTGTCCATCCGCACGCGGCCGCCGTCGCCAAAACGGCTATCGCGCAAGGTGTTGCTGGCTGGCGCCTTGGCGGCGGCCGGTGTGACCGCCTGGGCGCTGATCGGCGGCCTCAGCGAGCAGCAGGGGCGCAAAGCCAGCGAGCCGCAAGTTGCGGCTGCGACCGCAGGCCCGCCCGACGCCATTCAGAAGGCGTCGTCGGATTATGACCCAGCCGCCCTGCAAGCGCCGCGCGATCGGCTGTGGGGCGATCACAAGCCAGCCATGCGCGAGACGGACGAATTACTGCCGCCCGCCAACGCCGGCTGGGCGAATCCGCCACCCGCGCAATCGGCGCCCAAGGCGGCAGCACAGGCGCCGGCGCCGCCCGATCCGCAAGCCATCGCGCGAACTGCGCCAATCTTATTCTCCGAGCGGCGCGACGGGCGCGCACTAGGGCAGGGCGGAGAGGTTAAAACGGGAGCCGGTGGTCAGCGCGGCGCCTTCCTCGCGAGCCAGCGCGAGGCGAGCGACGATCAATTGCCGACTGTCCTGAATCCGCCGCGGTCGCGTTACGAAGTGCTGGCCGGTGCCGTCATTTCCGCGTCCCTGCTGACAGAGCTGAATTCCGATCTGCCTGGCCGTGTCATCGCGCAGGTGACGACGCCGGTCTATGACAGCGTGACCGGCGTTCATCTGCTGATCCCGCAAGGCGCGCGGCTCCTCGGCACTTACGATAGCGCGACCACGCATGGCGACAACCGTATCCTCCTCGCCTGGAACAGGATCGTCTTTCCGAATGGTTGGTCGATCAATCTGCAAGGCATGGAGGCCGCAGATCCATCTGGCGCGGCGGGTCTTCGAGACAGGACCGATAATCATCTCGGGCCGCTCGCTGGTGCGGTTGGCTTGTCGGCTATCATCAGCGTGATTGCCCGCAATTCGGAGGACGATCGACGTGGCCGCAGCTTTGGTCAGACCGTCGGCGACGCCGCCGCGCAGGAGGCGGCGCGCACGGGTGGCCGTATCGTCGATCGCCATCTTCAAGTGCGGCCAACGCTGCGCGTCCGCGTGGGCGCGCCAGTGCGCGTGCTCGTGACGCGGGACATTCAATTGCGGCCCTATCGCGGACACACCGATCGATGAAAGACGGTGGCTTCTCTCTGTTCGACTTGCAATGCGGCGTGTCGACAATGAAGACGCTATCCGAGGCCGAACGGGTTGGAGACAAGCGTCGTCTTAAAACGCGGCGTACCGACCTTGCGCAGCCAACCCTATTTGATGGCGCGACGGACGTGGTGGAACCTTCGCCGCCGAGAAATGGTGCCCAGAGCGGCGCGTTGCGTTCGCCGCGTTCAGATGCTCCTTCTCTCACGCCGGCGTCGCCCCTACCCAAACATCGCGCGCCGGATGCAAAGATTGATCGAAATGCGGCCCCCATCGCGCCGACGCGAAAAGCCGTTTCGCGCCGCAGAACGATGGACGCGGACATCAGACCCAAATTGATCTCTGTGTCGATGGCGCTGAAGCGTTACAGCGTGGGGCGAACGAAGTTCTACGAATTGTTGGCGGAAGGACGTGTAAGCGCCGTGAAAGCCGGCGCAAAGACCCTGGTGGACGTAGAAAAGACCGACGCCCATTTCAACGCTCTCGCGCCCGAGAAGCCAACATCGGACCGGATAGCTGAGCCAAGTCACGTTCGCGGCGACGTCCAGGGGACGCGGGTCTCGGCTGCGTCGCAGAGCGAGCCCGTGGCGTATTCAATCGACCGCGCTTGCGCGCTGCTCGGCATAAAAAAGAATTTGTTCTACGAGGAAGCGAAGCGCGAGGGCGGCCTACGGATCACGAAGATTGGTCGGCGTTCCGTCGTGCTTGCGCGTGATCTGCTCGCCTATGTCGACGGCCTCAGCTCAAGATAATTTTCGAAGTTAGGCAGCTTGCTCAGTCGGTTCCGGCTCGCTGGCCGATGCAACGCCGCTCGCCTTGCCTTCGCAAAAGTCTGCCCACTCCTGCATGATCGGCGCACGCAGCGCCAGGAGATCGGAGAGCTGGTATGTATTCTCGACCTCGTTTCCGATCTTATGGGCCAGACAGCGTTCCGCGTGCTCGCGATCGATGCGGTGATCGGCGGCCCATGTCCGAAACGTCTTTCGAAGGCCGTGCGTAGTGGTTTGATCCTCCATCTTCATGCGGACCAGCAGATTCTTGATCGACTCTGTCGAAAGCCGCTCTTTCGCGTTTTTGGGGCTGGGGAACAACAGCTCGTCATCCGCCTTGTCCGGCGTGGCGGCCGCGGCGTCCCTGGCGATTTCGAGAGCGCGTGTGGAAAGGGGAATGACGTGCGCGGCACCGGTCTTTGTTCGCTCTTCCGGAATGGTCCAGGTACCGGCCTCCCAGTCAATTTCCGACTTACGTCCGCCTAGCGTCTCGGATTTTCGCGTGCAGCACAGCAACGTCATTTCAAGTGCGCGCGCCGTGTTGCCGGTGCGCTGACGCAGCGCCGCCACGAAAGCCGGAGCGTCCTTGTAGGGCAGGGGTTTGTAGCCTTTGACCTTGTGGATCTTGGAGGGCGCCGGGAGGATATGTTCGAGGTGATCCTTCCACCGGGCGGGGCTCGGTAGGTCGGGCCGGATTCCCTCCTTGCCAGCGCTCACCAAGACGTTGTCCATGAACTCGCGGATGCCAGGCGCGGCCACTGGGCGAGCGATCCACAGAATCTCGTTATTCGCCTTCTGGACTGGTTGGCGAAGGACTTTGAGAACCAGCGTCGTGTCGATATCGGCCACCGGGAGCGACCCGATCTGCGGTTTGATCCAATTGGTCAGCCAGCCGTTGAAGTTCGCAAGCGTCTTGGGGTTGCGCCATTTTTTTTCCTGGGCGTCGAGGTAGTTTTTAGCCGCCTGGGCGAACGTGATCGCCCTAGCCGCTTCCAGGCGCTTGGCCATGGCCTCGCTGCGTCTGGCGTCGATCGGATCGACACCAGTAGCCTTGAGACTGCGCTGTGCGCCCGCCAGGCTGCGGGCGGTTGAGAGAGAAACGTCCGGAAATTTTCCCAGACCCATCATGCGGGCTTTTCCGCCGGGCACTCGGTATCGGAATATCCAGGAGGCGTTGAGGCTCCGGCGGTCGATATTCAGCCGGAGACCGCCGCCGTCTCCCCATTCGAACCGGGGTGCGTCCTGGTCCTTTGGCGTCAGCGCCTTTACGATCCGGTTCGCTCTGCCGTCGCCGCTCGCTTTCAGCGCCACTTCCAGACGGTTGAGGTCGGCGGTCCGAATTCTGTTCTGCGCTCTCGCCGCCATCCTTTTTTCCTATGACCATTGCTATGACCATAGAGTGGGGAGCGACGGCAATGTCAAGCCACGCAGGCAAACCGCGACAAACGAAGGTTGGAGGATTAAACTCTATAATTTCAGTTCGTTGTCGGACAGCGGCGAACGGCCACCCATGCCGGCAAAGGATAGCAAATTGGCTAGACTGGCACCCCTAGGGCGTGCCACGCGGTTCAGCTTTTCATGCATGCCTTCGCGACGGTGCGGCGCATTGCCAAGCGCTTGCGCGCGCGCTTCAACCCAACCCGCGCCCGAAGTCGCCGCGATTTCGCCGCGCGCGCAGGGCAAGGGTTCGGCCATGATCTTCCGCCCCAACCGCCGCAGCGCCCTTCTCGCCGCAGGCGGGCTAGGGCTCGCGGCGCTGCCGATCCCGCAGGCCGCAGCCCAACTCGACGACGTGATCGAGAAGCGGGAGTCCAAATATAACACGATCTACGTCCAGCGCGTGGGCGGCATGATCGGCATGATGTTCGGCGTGAACCAGCGGATCTTCGAGGAGAGCCTCTACGATCCCGCCGACCCCAAGCTCCTGCCGGTGGAATACACGCGCTACATGACCGTGGCGCTGGCTTATCCCGATGCGCTGAAAACGGCGCTGGAGATCGGCCTGGGCGGCGGGCGCACCGCGTCCTATCTCGATAAGCACATGGGTGCGGGGCTCGATGTCACCTGCGTCGAACTCGATCCCGAGGTGATCCGCCTCGCGAAGAAATATTTCGGCGTCACGGAGACGGCGCATTTGCGCATCGTGGCGCGCGACGGGCGGATGTATCTGCGCGAGAACGCCGCGAAATACGATCTGATCATGGTGGACGCCTATCGCGGCACGTTCGTGCCGTTCCACCTGCTGACGAAAGAATTCTTCACGCTCGTGAAGGCGCGGCTCAATCCTGGCGGCGCGGTGGCGCAGAATATCGAACCCTCGACGATGCTGTTCGACGCCGCGATCGCCACCATCGCGGATGTGTTCGACACGGTGGAGCTGTACGAGGCGGGCGGCAACGTGGTGGCCATCGCCTATGACGGTCCGCGCAAGCCCCATGCCCAGCTCGCCGCGCGCGCGCAGGCGCTGCAAGCGCAATACGGCTTCCGCCATCCGCTGCCGGAAATGCTGGGCGCGCGGCGCATCGTGACGGGCGCGCGCGCCAAGCCACTGACGGACGATTTCGCCCCCGTCGAAGCGCTGAAGGCGGAAACGAAATACAACCGCAAGAGAGATTTCTGATGGAGGCGCTGCGCGCCCCGGCGATCCTCGTTATCGGCTTCGTGCTGGGCGCGGGCCTCATGGGTTTCGAGATGGTGGCGAGCCGCTATCTCTATCCCTATTACGGCAGCGGCATCGAGGTGTGGGCGGCGTTAATCTCCACCGTGCTGCTGGCGCTGATGGCGGGCTATTTCATCGGCGGCCGGCTGGCCGACAGCCACCCGAAAAGCGAGGTGCTGGGCGCAGCAGTGCTGATCGCGGCAGGGCTGTTGGCGATCATCCCGCCGCTGGCCGATCCGCTGCTCGATTTCATGCTGCGCACGGCGGGAGACGGCGTGGGCAGCATGCTGTGCGCCTGCATCGCGCTTTTGTTCCTGCCGCTGACCCTGTTGAGCTTTTTTTCGCCGTTCGCGGTGCGCCTGGTGCTGCGCGATCCGCGAAAAGCGGGCACGATTTCGGGCGCGATCTATTCGATCAACACGATCGGCAACGTCGCGGGCACGCTGGGCGTTTCACTTTCGCTCATCCCGATCATGGGCAGCCGCGCGATCACCTTTGCGATCGCCGGCGTGATCGCGGCGTGCGGGCTGGCGCTGATCGCGCTGCGCGCGCGCGGGGCGGAAGGGGAAAAACCCGATGCGTGAGGCATGGAAGCGCGCGGCGGCGGCGCTCGCGCTGCTGTTGGCCCCGGCGGCGCAGGCGTGCGCAGCCGATCGCCAATTGCTCGATGCGCACGCATCGTATCCCGAAGGCCCGCTGTTCGTCGGCGACGCGCTCTATGTGGCGGAGATGGGGGCCAACCGCGTCTCCGTGTACGAGCCGGGCAAGAAGAAGCGCACCTTCTTCTCCGCCAACGGCTGCGGGCCCACCGCGCTTGCGCCCTATCACGACGGCTTCGTCGTGCTCTGCCATCTGGCCGGCGAACTCGCAGTGATCGATGCGCAGGGCAATCTGATCCAATTCATCGGCAAGGGCGTGCTGCGCGATCCCAACGATGGGTACGCCGATGGCCGCGGCGGCGTGTATTTCAGCGATCCCGGCGAATTCTCGAAAGACATCCCGGCCGAAGGCTATGTGTACCGGCTGACGCCGGAGGGTGAGCTGCAGCGCGTCTCCGATCGGCTTTGGTATCCCAACGGCGTTTACATCGATGCGGGCGAAGGCGCGGTCTATGTGAGCGAGACGTTCGCGCGCAAGGTGTGGCGCTATGCGATCGCCGCGGACGGATCGCTGACGCAGAAGACGCTGTTCGCCGATATCGATGCGATCGCGCCGAAGGCGCGCTACTATTATCGCGAGGCGGGACCGGATGGGCTCGAGCGTTCGCCGGAAGGCGAAATGATCGTGGCGATCTATGGCGAGGGCCGCCTTCTGCGCATCGCGCGGGACGGCAGACTGATCGGCGAAATCAAGTCCCCCGCGCAATATGAAACAAATATCGCGTTCGGCGCGCCCGGCGCGGTGATCGTGGGCTCGTACGACAACGTCAATCCACCGATGCCTGGCGAAGTGCGCTGGTGGCGCAAGGCAAAATAGCGCAGTTCAGAAAACGCCAAGCGCCAAGCCTTCGGCGAGCGCCTGGGCGATCTCGGCGCAGGCGCGCAAGCGATCCTCCGGCACGATCTTTTCCGCACGTATCGCTTCCGGCGTCTGCGCGTGGAGATTGACGATGAACGGCTCGGCGACCGCCTTCAGCCGCCAGCCCGCAGCGATCCGCGCCGCCTGGCGAACGGCGCCTTCGCCGTCGCTGCCGGCGCTGACGAGCAACGCGTAGGGGCGGGCGGCGACGCGATCGAGCGCTGCGTAATAGGCGCGGTCGAAGAAGTCCTTCATCGCGCCGGAGAGCGCGCCGAGATTTTCCGGTGCGGCGAAAATGTAGCCGTCGGCGGCGAGCACGTCTTCGCCGCTGGCTTCCGCTGCGGGCAGCAGGCGCACGCGCACGCCTTCGGCCCGTCGGGCGCCCACAGCCGCGGCCTCCGCCATCTGGCGCGCAGCCCCGGTGCGCGAGTGGAACACGATCAGCAGCGTTTTCATGGCTGGCGCACATGGTCGGGGCGGCGGGATTTGAACTCGCGGCCCCCTGCTCCCAAAGCAGGTGCTCTACCAGGCTGAGCTACGCCCCGGACCAAGCCGCGCCTTATGGCGCAAGCCGTGCGCCCGCGCCAGTGCGCGCGCCGTCTCAGGGTTTCAGCAGGAATGCGGTGACGATATCCTGCCATTCTTCGGGATGCTCGTATTCGATGAAATGGCCCGTGCCGCCGCCCCAGATGTGCACCTGCACGTTGGGGATCAGCGCCAGCGCCATCAGCGCGCCGTCCATTGGGACCATGCGGTCCTGGTTGCCCCACAGCGCCAGCACCGGAACCTTGAGGCCGGCGAGCACCTGATACATGCCCTTCCACGCGCTTACTGCGGGCGCGCGCTTGGGCTTGGGATAGCTGCGCGCCAACATCGCGGAGGCGTAGCGCGCATCGATCATCGCCTCGGTGCGGAATTTCGGATTAGGGAAGAAGCATTCCATGATCCGCGCCATCGCTTCGCGTGTCGGATTTTCCGGAAACGCGTTGAGCGCGATGATCCCGTCCGGCGGGGAGGGCGTCAGCAGCGTCGGCCCGGTGACGGGCGTTTTCAGAACAAGTTTGGCCACGCGCTCGGGATGGTCATAGGCGAATTGCATCGCCATCATCGTGCTCATCGACGTGCCGTAGAGGTTCGCCTTTTCGAGTCTCAAATGGTCGAGCAGCAGGCCCATGACGCGCGCATAGAGGCTGGGCGAGTCCTCGCCCTCGAGCGCCTCCACCGGCGGGGAGCGGCCATAGCCCGGCAGATCGACCAGGAAGACGCGGAAGCGCTGCGCGAGGAATTCCAGATTGTGTTTGGTGTTGTCCCAGCCGTTGGCGCCGGGGCCGCCGCCATGGAAGCAAAACAGCGCGGGGCCCTGGCCCGCTTCGTTATAATGCACCGGGCCCGTCGGCAGATCGGCGGTGCGGGCAGTTTCCTCGAAGCTCAACATCGCAGCGCTCCCTCGTATTCCGTGGCGAACTAGGGCCGCGCCCGGCCGGCGCTGTCAACGCAGGCGTGAACGGGGGCGGCGCTTGGGCGCGGGCGGGGTTTCGTGGTAAAGCAGGCGCCGCGAGGGCGAGGAAACAGACACCGGAGGAGCTTCCATGCAGAGCTCTATCATAATGCGGGCGATGATCGCGGGCGCAGCGCTGGCCGCCGCTGCGGCGGCCGCCCCGGCGCAGGCTGCGCCGCCCAGCACGCCGTGCTTCAACTCCGCGCAATGGAATTCCTGGAAGGCCGACGGGGCCAAGCGCGTCTATCTGCGCACCAGCGCGAACGAGGTGTTCGCACTCGAGATGAAGCAGGCCTGCTCGCAGCTGACCTGGCCGGAGGCGAAGCTGATCACGCAGGTGCGCGGTTCGACGCAAATCTGCTCGCCGATGGATCTCGATCTGCGCGTGTCGCTGCCGCCGGGTTCGTCCACCTCCTGCACGGTGGAGACGATCCGGAAGCTGACGACGGCGGAGGCCGCCGCGCTCGACAAGAAAGTGCGCCCCTGACGGGCGGGAACCAGGCTGGGCAGGGCTAGGCCGGCGCTCCCGCCGGGCTTGACGCTGCGCGTCGAGATGCTACGAGCGCCGGCTTGATTTCACCCCGCGCGGGGGCGTTTCCGCGCGCTTTGACGAGAGCCGGACATGGCGAAGGAAAAGTTCGAGCGGACGAAGCCGCACTGCAACATTGGCACGATTGGCCACGTGGACCACGGCAAGACGACGTTGACGGCGGCGATCACGATGGTTTTGGCGAAG
>JBFWWB010000085.1:0-12759 GCA_050246435.1 Hyphomonadaceae bacterium | reverse complement strand
CGGCGGTTCTGCGCTGAGCGACGCCGGTCGGGCGCGTGTGCGCCGGGCGCAGGCGGCGGGGGATGAAAGCTGGCGCGCCCAGCATGACGAACTCGGCCCGCGCGCCGTGATGGATTCTCAAGGCGCGCTGCGCGCCGCCCGCGGGCTCGCGCCTGGCGGGGCGATGGCGCGGCTCGCGAGGCTGGCGGACGCGCGGGGGAGCGCCTTCTTCGCCGCTGAAGAGATCGCCGCCGGCGCGCGCCTCTGTGCGGATTGGGCGGCGGGACAGGTTGGCTTGCTGCGTGGTTCGGATTGGAGCGCGCCGCCGCGCGGGGGCTCTCCGCGCGGTGCGGGCGGCGGGATCGAAGCGGCCCGCGCCGCGGCTGTAGACGCGCGCCGGCGGGTGGAAGCGGCGCTAGCCGCCCTGGCGGCGCCAGCCGCCGCCATTGTGCGCGCCGCCTGCTTCGGCGAGCGCGGTCTGGAAAGCATCGAACGGGAAACGCATTGGCCCGCGCGCTCCGCCAAGGTGGCGTTGAAACTCGGCCTGGCGCAACTCGCGCTTTATTACCGCGGCGCGTGAGCGGCTAGGGCGGTGCGCGCGTCCGCGCGCATCCGCTCCATCATCGAGAACACGCCGTTCGACCGCTGTGGCGAGAGCGCGTCTGCGAGGCCCAGCCGCGTGAACAGCGCCTTCGGGTCCGCCGCGAGGATTTCTTCGGGCGTCCGGTCGGAGAATAACTGGAGCAGAATGGCGATCAGCCCGCGCACGATATGCGCATCGGAATCGCCGCGGAACGCGAGCCGCCCAGGCGCCGCCCCGGCTTCCGTCACCAGCCATACCTGGCTCGCGCAGCCACGCACCTTGTTGCGTTCGACGTGCTCGGCTTCGCTCAGCGCCGCCAGCCCTTTGCCCAGCGCAAGGATGTGCTGGTAGCGCTCCTCCCAGTCCGAGAGAAGCGCGAAGTCTTCGGCGATCTCTTCTGCGGTGTGCTCGATCGGCGATCCGGTCATGGCTCTCACATGCGGGGAGCGCGTCCGCGCCGCAAGGCCCCGGGCGGAGGAGGCGACAAAAGAGAAGGCCGGCCCCAGGCGCCCGGAGCCGGCCTCTTCGAAGGCGTTTCCTGCCTTTGCCCGTTATTTCGCGGCGTCGCTGAAGCAACCGGCCACGGTGTTGAAACCGGCTTCGCCGATGCACGCCATATTCTCGTAATTGAAATGGGCGGTGGCGACGCATTGGTAGAATTGCAGTTGCGCCCCGCGCAGGCAGCCATTGGTGGCGCGATCGTTCAGCGCCGCATCGGTGGCGGCAGGGCGATCTTGCGTCGCGTCGAGCGCGTACATGGCAGCCAATGTCAGCATCGAGGAGCGGATCGAGGCGCCGCCCGAATTGTCCGCCCAGGCGAAATTCTGCGTCTGCGTCGGCAGCGACGTCAGCGTCGCGGTGGAGGCGTTGTTGGCGAACGTCCTCCAGAACGCGGCGCCGCCGAAGCTCGCAGGGTCGCTGCTCGGATCGCCGGGCACGATTTTCAGCCGTTCGGCCTGCTCCGGCGGCAGCGCGCGGCCTGGGCCGGCGGAAGCCGCGGCCATCTGCTTGAGGCGCGTCATGCGCGGCGCCGCGGCGCCGGAGAGAGCCTTGCCCCATTTGAGGTTCTGCGCTTCGCGCGCACGCGACTTCACGCGGTCGCCCGCTTCCGCGACGCGCGCAGCGTCCGCAGCGGCGGCGCGGATCACATATTCCGTAGCTGTTGAGCCGCCGGTGATGGTGCCGGCATAATTGCCGTTCTTGATGAGCGCATTCAGCACGCGATCCTTGCCGTAAGCCGCGGCCACCTTGCGCACTTCATCGACGAATTGCTGGTTGCGCGCCGCGGTCAGCGCGCCATAGGCGATGAAGCCGCGCGTCAGCGAATCGCGATCGAGCGCCGCGGCCTTATCGAGCGCACGTTCTATGTCTTTTGGCCCCTGGATGGAGCCGCCATTGACGAGATCGATGTCGGCCTGGAAGGCGGCGTAGGATTGCAAGGCCGCGGCGAGCGGTTCGATCGGCAGCGGCGCGGACGGCGCCGCCGGTTCGGCCTTGGCGGCGGGCGCGGCCTTCGCCGTCTTGCCGGCCGCCAGGGCGGCGGGCGCCGCGCCGACGATCAAAAAGGCCGCCAGAGCGGCGGTCAAAGCCTTCATCAAATCGCCTCCTCGTGGATTCGCCTGTTAAGTGTCCCGGTCTTCGGGGAAGCAGTGAATTCGTTGTCGGACAACACGACCTCGAAGTTAAGAAGTTTTAGCACCAGGAAAAGCAGCGCTTCAGCATGGGCGGTTCAGCACATCAAATGCGCGCGATGTTCGCCGATACTCCTTTAGCGGCAGTGTCCAGTCTCTGGGCTCTTGCAAGCATCTTGCTCGGATTCGTCGCGCTGCGCGCGGGCGTTCCGCAGCCGGTGGTGCTGAGCGCCGTGGCGTTCGCCATCGCTCCCGCCGCCGCTACGCTCCTTGTGCGGCGTTTTCACGGCTGGTCGGGCCCCTGGACGAACTTCGCCTGGGTCGGCTTCGCCACCGCTGCAGCGGCCGCGAGCGGGGGGTTCGCCTCGCCCATGGCCGCGGCTTTTCTGCTGGGGCCCGCCTTCGCCCGCACTCCGCGCGCGGTTGCGGAAGCGGCTTTCTTCGCCGCTCTGGGCTACGCCGCCGCGGGCCTTCTGGCCGCCGGCCGCGCGCCGCTGGCGCAGGGCGTGCTGCCTGCCATGGGCGCGGCGCTCAGTCTCGCCGCCGTGGGCGCACTTATGGCAGTGCGCCGGCGCATGCGGGCGGCGCCGGTTATCGTCGTCAAGAATGGAAAAAGCGAGCGCGCCGCAGCGTCCATGCGGCGTTCCGAGGCTGCCGAGCGCGAGCGCATCGCCGCTTTGAGCCATGAATTGCGCACACCGCTGACCCACATCATCGGCTTCGCTGACGTCATGCGGCAGCGCCTGTTCGGGCCGATGCACGACAAATACGGCGAATACGCCGAGCTGATCCACGCCAGCGCTAACAATTTGCTGGTGTTCGCCAACCGCCTTTTGGATCTTTCGCGCCTGCAGGCGGGGCGCTACGCCCTCGAGAAGGAGCGCTTCGACGTCACGCTGATCGCTGAAGAAGTGGTGCGCCTCTCTGCGGATTCCGCGGCGCGCAAGGCCATCGCGCTCAAACTCGATGCCGAAGAGCCGATCCCGGTCGATGCGGATGTCGGCGCGATGCGCCAAATCCTCCTCAATCTCGTCGCCAACGCGATCAAATTTACGCCGGAAGGCGGCGTGGTGACGGTCGCGCTGAGCCGCCATAACGGGCTGCTGCGGATCGAAGTGTCCGATACTGGGCCAGGCATCGCCGCGGAGGACCGCGAGCGTCTCGTCGGCGCATTTGAGCGCGGCGCACAGGCCGCTGGCGAGGAAGGCTATGGATTGGGCTTGTCGCTGGTGCGCGCGTTCGCCGCGCTGCATAGCGGCGTGCTGGGCTTTGACGACGCGCCCGGCGGCGGCGCGGTAGTGCGCGTCGATGCGCCGGTGCTCGCAGGCTGAGCCCGCACGGCTTTACTAATGCTCCGTTAACCCGGCGCTCGCCCTAATCCGGCGTATGCGGAATCAGGTTCCGCAAACGCGGATCAGGACGTTTGGCGAGCCGGACTTTCACCTTCTGGGCGGCGGGAATCACGCTTGCGGCGCCGGCGGCGGCGTTCGCCGCGCCCCTGGCGCTGTCAGCCAGCGATCAGGCCGGCGGCGGCGCCCGCATCGAAGCGCATTGGCTGGACGGCCGGCCTGCGCCCGCCGCGCGCACGCGCGTGGAAGGCGGCGTGCTGATCGTCACATTCGATGAAGCGTTCGAAGCCGATCTCGCTTCCCTGGCCGCGGGCGCGCCGAAGTCCATCGCGTTCGCCCGGCGCGATGCGGATGGCCGCACTCTGCGCGTGGCGCTGCGCAACGCATCGAGCGTGAGTGTTTCCGCGTCCGGCGCCAGCCGCATCATCGCGCTTGCGCCTGCGCCGAAGCCGCAGGCCGCGCAAGCCGCAGCCAAGCCGGACGATCCGGGCCGTGTTCTCAACATCGTGCCCGAACGCCCGGTCGACGACCCGCTGACTAGCAGCACAGCGATCCTCGACGTCGGCGAGCGCCCGGATTTCACGCGCCTCTCTTTCCTGTTTCCGCGCGGGGCCACGCTGGTGCCCCTGCTGACAGGCGATCAGCTGCAGCTCAAATTCTCCAAGGCTGCCGATATCGATATTTCCGATCTGCGGATCGAACCGCCGAAATACCTGGTCGACGCACGCAAGGTTTCGAAGCCGGGCGCGCCGCTGCAATTGCTGCTGACGCTCGCCCCCGGCGTGCGCCAGCGTCATTTCGTCGATGGCCCGCGCGTTGTCGTCGATCTGCTGCCGCCCGTGGAAACGAAGCCGCCGCCAGCGCCCTCCGCTTTGGCGCCGCCGATGATCGCGAAGGCCGCGCCCGCGGCGCCAGAGCCGCAAGCCGCGCTGGCCGATCCGACGCCGAAATCCGGCGTCGTGCGCGTGCAGGCGGCCGAAGGCGCGCAAGCGACCACGTTCACCGTGCGCTGGGCCAATCCCGCCCGCGCCGCCGCCTTCCGCCGCGGTGAGGCGATCTGGCTGGTGTTCGATGCGCAGGCGCGGCTCGATATTTCGGGTATCCCGCTCGTCGGTCGCCGGCACACTAATCTGCAGCAGGTCGCGGGCGATCACGTCGTTGCGTTGCGTATCGCTGCGCCCCCGGAAATCCTCGTCACCGCGCGCGCCGATGGCGATGCGTGGACATTCCTGCTGTCCGAGCGCGCGCCCGGCTTGACTGCGACCGCCGCCGTCACGCGCGAAGCTGATGCGAAGGGCGGCGGCGCTAAGCTCGTCGTCGATTTCGGGCGGGACGGCGCGGTGCGCTGGATCAACGATCCGGAGATCGGCGATCGGTTCGCCGCGGCCTTGCTGCCTGGCCCGATCGAGGGCGTGGACGTGCGCCGCGCCACGATGGAGGCGGCGATACTGCCGGCCGCGCAAGGCGCGGCGGTTGAGCCGCGCGCCGATGGCGTCGGCGCGGAATTCCAGGACGGCAAACTGATCGTCACGCGGGGGGTGGGGCTCATCGCGTCCGCCCAGGGCGGGCCGACGGACGCCGAAATGAATTTTGATCCTGCAGCGCCCGTCCTGCTGGATCTGGCGGAATGGGGCGGCTCGTCCAAGTCGCGCGCGGTCGACGTGCTGGCGCGCCTGCAAAGCACCGCGGCGAACGAAGGCTTCGACGCCGCGGCCAAGGCCGATGCGCGCATGGCGCTCGCGCGCTTCCTGCTGGCGCACGAACTGGCCGCGGAAACGCTGGGCGCGTTGCGCATCGCGGCGATCAACCAGCCGCAGCTGGAGGAGGACGCGAGCTTCCGCCTGATGCGCGGGGCGGCGAACCTGATGCTGCGGCGCGTGCGCGACGCGCAGGGCGATTTGGCGTCCGGCAAACTGGCCGATGACGCGAGCGCCTCGCTCTGGCGCGGTTACGCGGCGGCGCTGCAGGAAAACTGGCAAGAGGCGCGCCGCGGCTTCGAGCTGGGGCGTTCGGCGCTCTACTCGCAGCCGCCGGCCTGGCGCGTGCGGTTCAATTTGGCGCTCGGAGAATCCGCTCTCGAACTCAACGATTTCGCCGCGGCCGAATCCGCGATCGCGGCGGCGACGGGCGAAGCGCAGAGCGAGGAATCCCGCGCTAACGCCAAGCTGCTCGCTGGCCGCCTGGCGTATGCGCGCGGCGATGAAAAAACCGCGCTGGCGCTGTTCGACGAGGTGGCGCAAAGCCGCGAGGAGGAGCCGGCGGTGAAGGCCATCCTCGCCGGCGTGCGCCTGCGCCGGGAGCAGAATCTGATGTCGCCGGCGGACGCCGCCGAGATGTTAGAGGCGCTGCGCTTCCGTTGGCGCGGCGACGCTACGGAGCTCGAAATCATCCAGGCCCTCGGCCACGTGTATGAAGACATGAGCCGTTGGCGCGAGGCGCTTTCGGTGATGCATGCGGCCTCAGCGCGTTTTCCCGATTTGCCCGCCGCGCGCCGTTTGCGCATCGACATGGCCTCGATGTTCGAGCGCCTCTATCTCGATGGCGAAGCCGATAAGCTCGCGCCGATCCAGGCGCTCGGCTTGTTTTACGAATTCAAGGATCTGACGCCGATCGGACCGAACGGCGATCGCATGATCCGTTTGCTGAGCGCACGCCTCGTGCGCGTCGATCTGCTCGAAAAGGCCGCCGAGCTGCTGCAATACCAGGTGGACAACCGCCTGGACGGCGTCGGGCAGGCGCAAGTCGCCGTCGATCTGGCCACGATTTATCTGGCGAACCGTCAACCTGAAAAGGCGGTGATGGCCATCGAATCCACGCGCCAGCCCGGCGTGCCGACGATGGTGGCCGCCGAACGGCGTCTGGTGGAATCCAAAGCGTTGGTCGATCTCAGCCGGTTCGATCACGCCATGGAACTGCTGGAGAAGGACTCCTCTCCGGAGGCCGGCAATATCCGCGCCGAAATCGCGTGGCGGCAGAAGGATTGGGCGCAGGCGACGGCGCTGCTGCTCGCGGTGCTGCAGCGGCGGCCGGATGAAGCGCTATCGGAAGGGGATCGCGCGGTCGTGCTGCGCGCGGCGGTGGCGGCCACCTTGTCGGACAACAAGGCCGCGCTGGACAAGTTGAAGCGCGCCTACATGGCCAAGATGGCGCAGACGCCGGACGCGGCGAGCTTCGAGTTCATCTGTTCCGGCGTCGAGCCGGGCGATTACCGCTTGCGCGAGATCGCCCGGCAGGTCGCGCGCACCGATCTGATCGACAAGGCCCTGGGCGAGCTGCGCCGGCGCATCGCCAAGGAAGAAGCAGCGCCCAAGACCTAGCGCTGCGCGCGGCATGGCGAACTTGCGCTTCGCCCATCCACGCCCCAGGTGCGCAAGCCCTTCGCATCGACATGGAAGCGCATGCCGGAATAAAAGCCGAGGCCGATGCCGCCGGCTGCGCCGAGGCGCGCATGCGCTGCGCACAGCGCGCGTGCCAGAGTCGCCTTCTCGATCGTCTGCACAGGGATCAGATCCGCCGCGTAGAAAGCGCGGTGTGCGCTGCGCCGCGCGCCGCCGGCGCAGGCGTTGAGGGCGTCGTCGCGATAGCCCGAGACGACTTCCACAGGGCCGATCGCGGGGATCACCGCATCGCGCACGAACGCGAGGGCGCCCACGATATGCGGCCACGCTTCCCGCGGCGGCGCGACGAAGGCGTCCGCCTGGCAGGCCGCGGAAGAGGTGGCGGTGCGCCAGAGCTGGAAGGTGGGTGCGACGCCGCCCACGCCTTCCTCCGCGAGGAATGCCTCGAATGCGGCGAAGGCCGGCGCGCGGTCTGCATCCTGAGCCAGCCAACGCTCGAACGCGGCCTGCGAAAAGCGCTCGGGCGTCTGCGGATGCGCCGGGCTCGCCGCCAACGCCAGCAGGACGTACGCCAGAAGCCAAACGATCCGCCGAGGCGCTCTATGCATGGCGCGAACGCTCTTCCGCGAATGCGAAATTTCCAAGACCGGCGCGGGGCGCTTGACGGGCGTTGAGCGCGCGGCAAGCATCGCGGCCGAACGATAAGGGGAGGAAGGCCGTGACGCCCGGTCTTATGCAGACGCGCAGCCTGCGGATCATTGACATCCTGCGCTTCGCCGCAGCCGCGCATGGCGGGCGCGAGATCGTTTCGCGCCTCGTGGACGAGCCGATCTGGCGCTACGACTATGCGGGCCTGATGCGCCGGGCGAGCCAGTGCGCCCACGCGCTGCAGCGCCTTGGCGTCAAAAGCGGCGACCGGGTGGCGAGCCTCGCCTGGAACACGCACCGCCACCTCGAACTGTTTTATGCGGCGCCGGGGATCGGCGCGGTGCTGCATACGGTGAACCCGCGCCTCTCCGACGATCAGATCGTGTTCACGATCAATCATGCCGAAAGTCAGACGCTGTTCTTCGATAAGACGTTCGCGCCGCTGGTAGCGCGCCTAGCTTCGCGCCTACCGGGCGTGCGCGCTTATGTGATGCTGTCGGACGAGGCCAACGCCGCGGGAAACGGCGCGCAATCCTATGAAACGCTGATCGCGGGCGAAGCGGAGGAACTCGATTGGCCGCTGTTCGATGAAAACGCCGGCGCGTTTCTTTGCTATACCTCGGGCACGACGGGCGATCCCAAGGGCGTGCTCTATTCGCATCGCGCGGTGGTGCTGCATGCGATGGCCTCTGGCCTTGCCGGCGCTTTCGGATTCAGCGCGTTCGACGTGGTGATGCCGTGTTCTTCGCTCTATCACGCGACGGCGTGGGGTCTGCCTTTCGCCGCGCCGATCAACGGCTGCAAGCTCGTGCTGCCGTGCGAGAAGATGGATGGCGCCAGCCTGCAGGAATTGATTGCGGGCGAAGGCGTGACGTTCACCGGCGGCGTGCCGACGATCTGGACCATGTACCTCGATCATCTGGCGCGGACGGGCGAAACGCCGGGCGCGCTGCAGCGCGTGATGATCGGCGGCTCCGCTGTGCCGCGTTCGATGGCGGAGGCGTTCAAGCGCCGCTATGGCGTGCGCGTGCTGCAGCTTTGGGGCATGACGGAAACCTGCCCGCTAGGCGTCGTCGCGACACCGACGCCGGCGCTCGCCGCCGCCGGCGAAGACGCGATGGACGAGGCGATCTGGACGCGCCAGGGCCGGGTTCAATTCGGCATCGAGCTGAAGATCGTCGATGAGGAGGGCGGCGATCTGCCGTGGGACGGGGAAAGCTCCGGCGCGCTCATGGTTCGCGGGCCGTGGGTAGTGCAGCGTTATTTCAAGGCCGCGGCGGACGCCGCCGACGCCGATGGCTGGTTCGACACAGGCGACGTCGCAACCATTGACGAAAACGGCTTCATGCGCATCACCGACCGTAAGAAGGACGTGATCAAGTCTGGCGGGGAATGGATCAGCTCGATCGATCTGGAGAATATCGCCGCCGGCTGCCCCGGCGTGCGCATCGCCGCCGTCGTCGGTGTGCCGCATCCGAAATGGGAGGAGCGCCCCGTGCTGGTGATCGAAACCCATGAGGGCGTGGAGGTCACGGAAGATGCGGTGCTCGAATTCCTCAGCACACGGATCGTCAAGTGGTGGACGCCGGACGTCGTCTATTTCGACGCCGTGCCGCTTACCGCCACCGGCAAGATCGACAAGAAAGTGCTGCGTGACAAATATCGCGACGCGCTGAGCGGCGCCTAATCCGTCATTCCGGCGCTTTGCGGCGATGTTCACCGCGCGGCGTTTCGATTTTCTTGCCGCCGCCGGGGACGCCGCGGCTGTTTTCGACGCCGCCGTCCGGGCGCGTCGCGCGCTGGAACGCGCCCCGCCTGCCGCCGCTTTCGTCCAGATCGCTGCGGCTTGCGGGATCGGGCTTGCGCTTCTCGTCTTCGTTCTGGCGCGCCATGGCTCAGCCTCCGCATCGTTCTTCCTGCGGCAACGGGCGGACGGCGAGGCGGGTTCCGCGCGAACGTCAGGCCTTCATGTGATAGCCGGTGGTGAACAGACGCCAGGCGATGAGCAGGCAGGCCGCGAAGAAGGCGGCGATCATCAGCACGCTGATCTCGATGCGCACGTCCGTTACGCCATAGAAGGCCCAGCGGAATGCGCTGACGAGATAGACGATCGGATTGAACAGGGTCACGTGCTGCCAGAATTCCGGCAGCATCTTCAGCGAGTAAAAGGTGCCGCCTAGAAAGGTCAGCGGCGTGATCACCAGCATTGGCACAACTTGCAATTTCTCAAACCCATCGGCCCACACGCCTAAGATGAAGCCGAATAAGCAAAAGCTCACCGAAATGAGCGCGAGAAGGGCGAGCGCCAGCAGCGGATGCGCGACCTCGTAGGGCACGAACAGCCGCGCGGTCGCCGCGATCACCAGGCCGATGATAATGGACTTCGTCGCCGCCGCGCCGACATAGCCCGCCAGCGTTTCAAAAGCTGAGAGCGGCGCCGAGAGGATTTCGTAGATCGTGCCGCTGAATTTCGGGAAATAGATGCCGAAAGAGGCGTTGGATATGCTCTCGGTGAGGATCGACAGCATGATGAGGCCCGGCACGATGAAGGCGCCATAGGTGACGCCGACCTCGCGTTCGATGCCGCCCATGCGCGAGCCGATGGCCGAGCCGAATACCACGAAATAAAGCGACGTCGACAGCACCGGCGAAACGAGGCTCTGCCCCAGCGTGCGCATCCAGCGCGCCATTTCGAAGCGGTAGATCGCGGCGATGCCATGGATGTTCATGCGCGGCCCCGCACGAGATTGACGAAGATATCCTCCAGCGAGGATTGCTCGGTATGGAGATCCTTGAAGTCGACGCCCAATTCGTGAAGCCGGCGCATCAAGGCCGCAATGCCGGTTTCATCGGCTTGCGCGTCGAACGAATAAACGATGTGGCGGCCTTCTTCGGTCAGTTCCAACGTGAAGCCGTCGAGGCCGTCCGGCAGGCGCGCCAAGGGCTGGCGCAGTTCCAACGTCAGCCTTTTCTTGCCCAGCTTGCGCATGAGCGCCGCCTTTTCCTCCACCAGGATGATCTCGCCCTTGTTGATCACGCCGACGCGATCGGCCATCTCCTCGGCTTCTTCGATATAATGAGTGGTGAGGATGATGGTGACGCCCGCCGCCCGCAGCGCGCGCACCATTTCCCACATGTCGCGCCGCAACTCGACATCGACGCCGGCGGTCGGCTCGTCCAGGAACAGGATGTTCGGCTCGTGGGATAGCGCCTTGGCGATCATCACGCGCCGTTTCATGCCGCCGGAAAGCGCCATGATCTTCTCGTCGCGCTTCTCCCAGAGCGACAAATCGCGCAGCACTTTCTCGACGTGCGCGCGGTTTGCCGGCAGCCCGAACAGGCCGCGGGAGAATTCCACGGTGTCGATCACGCGCTCGAACGCGTCTGTCAGCAATTCCTGCGGCACCAGGCCAATCTTGGCGCGCGCGGCGCGCCAATCGCGTTCGATGTCGTGGCCGGCGGCGGTGATCGCGCCTTCGCTCAGTTTGACGAGGCCGCACACCGCGCCGATCAGTGTCGTCTTGCCGGCGCCGTTCGGCCCGAGCAGCGCGAATATCTCGCCGCGGCGGATGTCCAGATTGACCTTGTTCAGCGCGCGCAGACCGGTGGGATAGGTCTTGCTGACATTGGCGATGGTGATGATGGCCGACACGTAGGCTGCGCCCTTCCTGGGTCCTGGCTCTGCGCATCGGCGCCAGCCCGCGGGGAATTGGCGAGGTTCGCGGCTGATTGCAATGCGGCAGGCGCGAAGGCGCGCGACGCCGCGCAAGCGGAAGGGCGCCGCGGAATGTGGCGCCCCATGCCGGCTGCTTCAGAGGATCGTGTAATTTTACATAATAATGTCAGATACTTGCGACTCATGTGGCCGTAAGTTTGTCATATAATGCAACAGAACGTGCGTTGGTCTTGTGGATAGCTCGCGCCATGGTGCGGCGCAGCGCTGGGGGGCGCGGCGGGGCCCGAGGGGGTTAGCGTGCGTAGGCAGCAGACCATCGCCACGGCGGCGATATGCGAGGGCGTCGGCGTCCATTCAGGCGCGCCGGCCCGCGTTCGCTTTGCGCCGGGCGCCGCCAATGCCGGGATCGTCTTCGTCCGCAGCGACTTCGAGGGCGCCAGCGCCCGCATCCAGGCCCACGCGGACAACATCTTCACTACCGAGCTCGGCACCACCCTGCGCAACGCCTCCGGCTGCGAGATCGCCACGGTTGAGCATGTGCTGGCGGCCTGCGCCGGCCTCGAGATCGACAATCTCCAAGTCGTCGTCGATGGGCCGGAAGTGCCGATCCTCGACGGCTCGTCGTCGCCTTTCGTCGATATCCTGCTGCAGGCGGGCGTGCGGGAGCAGGCCGCGCCGCGCCGGCGCATCCGCGTGCGCGAGACTGTATCGGTAGAGGCAGGCGGGCGCCGCGCCGCTCTGGAGCCCGCAAGCGAGATCGAGTTCGACGTGACCATCCGGTTCGACGATCCCGTCATCGGGGTGCAGCGCCGGGTATTCCCGCTTACGCCGGAGGTGTTTCTGCACGAAATCGCCGGCGCCCGCACATTCGGTTTCCTCTCGGACGTGGACCGGCTGCGGGCTGCGGGCCGCGGGCGCGGCGCCTCGCTCGACAACACGCTCGTGGTCTCGGAAGGCCGCATCGTGAACCCCGAAGGCGCGCGCTTCACGGATGAATTCGTTCGCCACAAGATGCTTGACGCCGTGGGTGATCTGGCGCTCGCCGGCGCGCCGATACTGGCGCGCTACGTAGCCGATCAGCCAGGCCACGCGATGAACGCCGCGCTGGTGCGCAAGCTGCTCGCCGATCCGCAGGCCTGGGCCTGGGAGGTCGAGACCGAGAGCGATGCGCAGCTGCGCGCAGCCGCCGGCTAGCGCGGCTTTCCCTCGTCCAAAGCGCGGCGCAATTCCTCGCTCAATTCCGTCAGCGTGAACGGCTTCGTCAGCAACCGCATGCCCGCATCCAGCACGCCATTATGGACGATGGCGTTGCGGGTGTAGCCCGTCATGTAGAGCACTTTCAGATCGGGCCGGGTGCGCGCGGCCTGTTCGGCCAGCTGGCGCCCGTTCATGCCCGGCATCACCACATCGGTCAGTAACGCATCCACTTGCGCGCCGCCGGACAGCACCGTCAGCGCATCGGCGGCGTTCGCGGCGTCAATAACGCTGTAGCCAAGCTGATCCAGCGCTTCGACGAGGAATTCCCGCACGCCCTGCTCGTCCTCCACCACCAGAA
>JBFWWB010000084.1:0-12827 GCA_050246435.1 Hyphomonadaceae bacterium | reverse complement strand
CGACGCTCTTCCGATCTAAATGGAAGGCGTTCTCCGCCGCGAGCCCCGCCCGCGCCGCCTCGCTGCGGATACGCCCGGGCGTCAGCAGCATGCCGCCGGGAAAGATGTTCCGGCGGATGAAATCGGAGCGGGTCTTGTAGGCATGAAAGGTTTCGTCGCGCACGACGATCGCCTGCAAGGCAGCGCGACCGTTCTCCGCCAGCGCGCGCTTCAAGGCGCGGAAATAGACCGGCCAGCGCCGCTCGCCCACCGCCTCTATCATTTCGATGGAAACGATGGCGTCGAAACGCCCGGCGACGTCGCGATAATCCAGCAGGCGAATCTCGGCGCGCGCGCCGAGGCGGCGGGCTGCGTATTCCTGTTGGGCGGGAGATATTGTGATCGCCGTGACGTCGCGCCCGCGCTCGGCGGCGCGTGCGGCGAAGCCGCCCCAGCCGCAACCGATCTCCAGAACGCGCGCGCCGGGGGCGGCGGCGAGCAGGCGATCGTATTTCCGCTGTTGCGCTGCCGAGAGGTCCTCGTTGGGCGCGTGATAGAGGGCGCTGGAATAGGTCATGCTCTCGTCCAGCCACAGCGTGTAGAACGCATTGCCCAGATCGTAATGGGCGTGGATGTTGCGCTGGGCGCCGCGATGGGAATTGTCGCGCAGAAGCGCGTCCTGCAGGGCATAGCGCCAGCGCGACCAGGGCGAACCGCGCAGCATCGCGCCGAGGGCGTGCTGATTGTTGAGGCCGAACGCGAACAGCGTTTCGAGATCTGGGCTTTCCCACCAGCCTTCGGCGTAGGCTTCGCCGAAGCCGATGTCGCCGCGCGCCAGCAGCGCCGGCAATGTGCGCCAATCGCGGATGGCGATCTCCGCCTCCGGGCCGCCGGCGCCGAAGCGCAGGTGCGCGCCGTCCGGTGCGATGATGCGCAACGAGCCGGCGTCGGCGCGCTCCAGCGCGTCGAACACGCCATAACGCGCCGCAAGCGAAAGGTTCATCCTGCCCCCTCATGGAAATGCGCGCCGGCGCGCGGGCGATAGCGCTCGCCTTTGAGCATCAGTTTGAACGCCTGCCAGAAAATCAGCGTCGCCACGCCGAGCGAGCCGAGCGGGCGGCGGAGCGCCGTGGCGAGCAAGGCGCGGTCGTTCAGCGGTTCGCGCGCACCTTCGATGGAGGCGGTCATGCCGCCGCCCGCGTCGTCGTGGTAGACGATGCGCACGGCGACGCGGTCATCGCGCCATGTGAAGCGGAACGCGTAGGCGCCGGACGCGCGCTGGAACGGCGAAACCCACATCGCCTTGCGCGCCGTCAACGTATCGTGCGGCCCGATCGGCGCATTATCGTCGTGCGCGCACAGATAGGCGTGGCGGCCGCCTGCTGTATTGTTCACCTCGGCGAGCACGGCGCGCAGCACGCGCTTGTCGTCCAGAAAGAACCAGAAGCTAACGGGATTGAACACGAAACCGAGAAAGCGCGGCTGCGTCAGCAGCCAGGCTTCGCCGGCGTGAACGGCGCGAAGCGACGCGCCCACGCCAACGCGCTGCCGTGGCCCTCGCCGTGGTCGCGATCGAGCAGCGCGAACAGGGCCGGCGCATTGCGCCTGTAAAGGCGGCCGCCGGCATCTCCGCCGGGCATCGCCGCCAGCACGAAATCCGCGCCGTAGGCAAAGGCATTGCGCGCGCCGCCTTGGCGGGCGTGATGGATGCGCGCATGCACCAATTCGGTCACGTCCATGTCGCGGCCTTGAGGCGCTGCGCGATGGCGAGCCCACTCATGAGCCCGTCTTCGTGGAAACCGTAGCGGGTGTAGGCGCCGCAGAAATAGGTGCGCCGCGCGCCCTGCAACGCGGGAAGCCGGCGCTGCGCTTCGATGGCCGTACGGTCGAATAGCGGATGCTCGAAATCGACGGCGTCGAAAATCCGTTCCTCCGGGATGGGATCGAGCGGATTGAGCGTGGCGAACAGCGGCGTTTCCGCAGGCAGGTTTTGCAGGCGGTTCATCCAATAAGTGACGGAGGCTCTGTTCCGCCCGCGCTGACGCGTATTCCACGCAGACCAGACCGCCTTGCGCTTCGGCATGTGGCGCGCGTCATCGTGCAGCACAATGCGCCCGCCCTGATAGCGCAGCGCGCTCAGCACGGCGTGTTCTTCCTGCGACGGATCGGCGAGCAGCGCCAGGCTTTGCGGCGCATGGCAGGCGAGCGCCACGGCGTCGAAGCGCTCGGCGCCGGCGTCGCTCAACACGATCACATCCTCCGCGCGCGCCACCTGGCGGACCGGCGCGCCAGTGCGGATCGTGACGCCGCGCGCGGTCAGCGCGTGGGCGAGCCGACTCACATATTCCCGGCTGCCGCCAACGATCGTGCGCCAGGCAATCCGGTCGTCGGCGCACAGCAAATGATGGTTGCGGAAAAAAGCGAGCAGCGTCTCGGCCGGAAAGTCCAGCATCTGCGCCGGTGAAGCGCTCCAGATCGCGCCCGCCAGAGGCGTGATGTAATAGTCGCGGAAGGCGGCGCCGAAGCGATGCGCCGCAAGCCATGCGCCAAGCGGCGTGGCGCGGTCGTGCTTCGGATCGGCGGCGATCGCGCCGAAGCGCAGCAGGTCGCGTGCGAAAGCCAGATAAGCCGGACTCAGCAGGTTGCGCTTCTGCGCGAACAGCGTGGCAAGGCTGTGCACGCCATATTCGATGCGCCCGTCGTCCACGACGGCGCTGAAGCTCATGTCGCTTTCCTGCGTTTCGACCCCCAAATCTTCGAGCAGGCGCGAGAAACGCGGATAGGTGACGGTGTTGTAGACGATAAATCCGGTGTCCACCGCGACGCGGCCCCCGCGCCCGGCGAATACGGTGCGCGCATGGCCGCCGAGGCGAGGCTCCGCCTCGAACACCGTCACGTCGAAGCGATCGGCCAAGGCATGCGCCGCCCCCAGCCCGCTGATGCCGGCGCCGATGACCGCGACGGTGGGGCGGCGGGCGCCGGGTGATGGATCGAAAGGCATGCGCGGGGAATACGGCCGCGCGGCGGCGGCGGATCACTCGCCGGCCACGCTGCGGATCGCGGTGATCCGGCGCGCCGCATCGGGCGTACCTCCGCCATGTTGCTTGTCATCGCGTCCGCGATCGGCCTTGGTGGACCGGGTGGTTGGCTTCGAGGGGGCATGCCCGATCCAGTTCCTGCATCAGCGGCGGCGCAACCCGAAGCGGCGCTGATCGCCCGCGTCGCCCGTGGCGACCGCACGGCGTTTGCGATGCTGTTCGAGCGCGCGGCGCCGAAGGTGAAGGGCTATCTCCTGCGCTTGGGCTGCACGCCTGCGGCCGCGGAAGAGCTGACTCAAGACGTGATGGTCACGGTTTGGCGGCGTGCGGCGCAATACGATCCCGCGCGGGCCGGGCCGATGACGTGGCTGTTCGTCATCGCGCGCAACCGGCGCATCGATTCCCTGCGCCGGGAAAAAGCGGCGACCCTCTATGGCGGCGACCAAACTGAAATTGATCCGTCCCCGACGCCCGACGCCGGCGCGATCGCGGCGGACCGCGAAGCCCGCGTCGCCGCCGCGCTTGCCGATCTGCCGGCCGACCAGCGCGAGGTGATCCGCCGCGCATTCTTCGAAGAAGAGCCGCACGTGGCGATCGCCACGGCGCTCGGCTTGCCGCTCGGCACCGTCAAATCGCGTATTCGTCTGGCCTTTGCGAAGCTGCGGGCCCGGCTGGAGGAGTTATCGTGAGCGCGTCCCCCGTGCGGCATCCCTCCCCGGAAACGTTGGCCGCATTCGCCGCCGGCCAGATGCGCGCCGGCTTCGATTTCGTCACGGCCGTACATGTGCGCGGCTGCGCAACATGCGCCGCCGAGCTTGCGCGCCTGGAGGCGGTGGGCGGCGCGTTGCTGGATGCGCCGGCGGCGGTGGACTCGGATGCGCTGGAGGCGGTGCTGGCGCGGCTGGATGCACGCGAGGCCGCGCCGGCCGCGGTGAGCCTCGAGGACGTGATGGCGCGTGCGCGGCGGCGCTGGGTCGCGCCTGGCGTGTGGACCGCGAAGATCGACACGCCGCACGCGGCGACGGACCGGGTATATCTGCTGAGCGTCGATCCCGGCGTCGCGGCGGCGCTGCACACCCATCAGGGCGCCGAATTGACGCAAGTGCTTTCAGGCGCCCTCGAAGACGATGGCGGCGTGTTCGCGGCCGGCGATTTCTGCGAGCGCGATCCTTCCGTGACGCACCGTCCGCGCGTGCTGGGGCGCACGCCGTGCCTATGCCTGTTCGCGACCGAAGGGCGGCTGCTGGCGAAGGATTGGATCGGGCGCATCGCGTTCGCGATCGCCGATGTCTGACCTGGCGCCGGCGTGCCTCGCCGCAACGGTTGGGATGCTGGCGGTGATGACAGGCGCGTGGCTCACGCAACGCGCTGCCGGCAACGCCGGCTGGACGGACGTTTTCTGGACGTTCGGTTCGGGGGCCGCGCTCGCGCTGACAGCGCTTTGGACCGCTGAGGCGGCGAACCCCGCACGCCAGATTTTGGCGGCGGCGCTGGCCGTGGCGTGGGCGCTGCGGCTCGGGGCGGCGCTCGCGGTGCGCGTGGCGCGCTCGCCGGAAGATGCGCGCTATCGCCGGCTGCGTCAGACATGGGCGGGCGATTTCCAGCGCCGGCTGCTTGCCTTCGCACTGAAGCAAGCGCCGGCGACCGGCCTGCTGTCGATCTCGGTCTTTGTCGCGGCGCACGCCGGCGGACCTGAGCTGGGCTTTCGCGACGCGGCGGGCGCAGTCATCCTGCTGGCGGCCATCGCCGGCGAAGGCCTGGCGGACGAGCAGATGCGCCGCTTCAAGGCGCGCAGCGAACACGGCCAGATCATGCAGGCCGGGCTGTGGGCGTGGTCGCGCCATCCCAACTATTTTTTCGAATGGCTGGCCTGGTTGGCGTGGCCGACGATCGCCTTCGATCCGGCGGCGCCGGTCACGGCGCTTACCTGGCTCGCACCGGCGCTCATGTTCGTCATCCTGCGCTACGGCACCGGCGTGCCCATGCTGGAAGCCTCGATGCTCGCTAGCCGCGGGGCGGCGTTCCGCCAGTATCAGGCGCGCGTCAGCGCCTTCTTTCCGCTTCCCCCGAAACCCCAGGAGTGATGCGATGGCGAGTTATGGCGCGGCATGGATCGCCGTTGGCGTGACGTTTCTAGCGCTCGATGCCATCTGGCTCAGCCAGATGGCGCCGCGCATTTATCAGCCCGTGATCGGCGCGATCATGGCGGAACGGGTCAACTTCCTGGCGGCGGCGCTGTTTTATCTTCTCTACGTCTCCGGCGTCGTGCTCTTCGCGGTGTCTCCGGCGCTGCGCCACGGCGTGCTGCATGCGGCGATGCTGGGCGCGCTGCTCGGTCTCCTCGCCTACGGCACGTACGATTTGAGCAACATGGCGACGCTGAGGACGTGGTCATGGGGATTGTCGGCGATCGATATGGCGTGGGGCGCCGCAGCGACGGCGGCGGCGGCGAGCATGGGCCATCTCGCCGCTTCCTGGTTCACGCGATAGCCGCGCATCATGGCGCGGCGACCCGTGGCCGATGCGCCGGCCTGCATCGTCTGGCTGCGGCAGGATTTGCGCCTGGGCGATAACCCGGCGCTGCATGCGGCGGCGGAAACGGGCCGCCCATTGATCGTGCTCTATGTGCTGGATGACGCAACACCGGGGCGCTGGCGCATGGGCAGCGCCGCACGCTGGTGGCTGCATCACAGCCTGGCGGTGCTCGGCGATGCGCTGGCGCGACGTGGCGCGGCGCTTGTTTTGCGCCGAGGGATCGCCGCCGAGGTCATCGCCGCGATCGCGGCGGAAACCGGCGCGCGCGCCGTGTATTGGAACCGGTGCTACGAGCCATTCCTGATCGACCACGACACGATGCTGAAAGAAGCGCTGGCGCGCCAAGGCATCGAGGCGAAAAGTTTCAGCGGCGCGCTGCTGCATGAGCCGTGGACGGTGCGAACGCAAACGGGCGGCCCCTTCAAGGTGTTTACTCCGTTCTGGCGCGCATGTTTGGCGCTGCCTGTGCGCGATCCGCTGGCGGCGCCGAAGCGGCTGCGCGCGCTGGCGCGCCCGCCGGCGAGCGAGGCGCTGGAAAGCTGGTCGCTCACACCGAAGCAGCCGAATTGGGCGGCGGCGTTTCCGTGGACCCCCGGCGAAGCATCTGCGCGGCGCGCGTTGGCCGCTTTCGCCGAGGAGCGCATGCGCGCCTATCCGCAGGCGCGCGACCAACTGGGTGCGCAGGGCGCGTCGCGCCTGTCGCCGCACCTGCACTTTGGCGAACTCTCGCCGGTGCAAATCCGCGCCGCCGCAGGCGACGCACCGGGCGCGGACAAGTTCATGCAAGAGATCGGCTGGCGCGAATTCTCCGCGAACCTGCTGTACCACTGGCGCGACCTGCCGGACGTGAATTGGAAGGAAACGTTCGACCGTTTCCCTTGGCGTGACGACGCAGCAGGATTGGCGGCGTGGCGGCGCGGCATGACCGGCTACCCCGTCGTGGACGCCGCAATGCGCGAACTATGGCGCACGGGCTACATGCACAATCGCGCACGGATGATCGCCGCATCGTTTCTCACCAAGCATTTGTTGATCGATTGGCGCGCGGGCGAGGCGTGGTTCTGGGATACGCTGGTCGACGCCGATCTCGCGAACAATGCGGCCTCCTGGCAATGGGTGGCCGGGTGTGGCGCGGATGCCGCGCCCTATTTTCGCATCTTCAATCCCGTGACCCAGGGCGAGCGTTACGACCCGGACGGGACCTATGTGCGCCGCTGGGTTCCCGAACTCGCCGCCCTGCCGGACCGCTTCCTGCACAAGCCGTGGGAAGCGGACGCGGCGACGCTGCGCAGCGCCAGCGTGGCGATCGGAAAAACCTATCCCGCGCGCATCGTCGATCACGCCATGGCGCGCACGCGCGCCTTGGCGGCCTATGGCGCGCTGTAAACAGGGTGCGCAGGCGCTGAATTTAATGCGCGCTTAACGCAGCTGCGCCCGGCGACGTCTCGCGCCTTCATGCCGACGGCGGCACCTTCCGCGCAGTCACGCAAGGGCGACCCAATGCCAGATGTCATCGCGGTAGGCACGGTTCTGATCGCGTTCGGCCTTCTATTCGCCGCGCTGCGCGGCCTCGCGCGGATTGAGCGATGAGCCTCGATCTCGGGCTGGGCGCCTTTCTCGGCGTGGCGCTGCTTGTTCTTTTCCTGGCCGCGCTGCTGCGGCCGGAACGTTTTTGAGGGCGGCCCGATGACGGTTTCCGGCTGGCTGCTCATTCTCGGATTTGTCGTTCTCGTCGCGCTGATTGCGCGTCCGATCGGGCTCTACCTGGACGCGGTTTTTGCGGATCGGCGCACCTGGCTGCGGCCGGCGCTGCGCCCCGTGGAGCGCGCGCTCTACCGCCTGGCGGGATTGGATGAGCGCGCCGAGCAGGATTGGAAAAGTTATGCAGGGTCGATCATCGCGTTCAGCCTGATCTGCACGCTCTTTGTGTACGTGGTTTTGCGCATTCAGAATGTGTTGCCGCTCAATCCACAAGGCTTCGCGGGCGTGGCCCCCAATATCGCGCTGAGCACCGCGGTAAGCTTCGTCACCAACACCAATTGGCAAGCCTATTCCGGTGAAAGCGCCATGAGCCATTTCTCCCAGATGGCGGCGCTGGCGGTGCAGAATTTTCTGTCCGCCGCGGCGGGCATGGCCGTGGCCGTTGCGTTCGCGCGCGGTTTTGCGCGCCGCGGCGCCGCCACCATCGGCAATTTCTGGGTCGATATGACCCGGGCGACCCTTTACGTGCTGCTGCCGGGCGCGATTGCGCTGGCGATCCTGTTCATGGCGCTGGGCATGCCGCAGACCTTGGCGGGCGCCTTGCCGGCGACGACGCTCGAGGGCCAGCCGCAGGACATCGCCATAGGCCCCATCGCCAGCCAGATCGCGATCAAGATGCTGGGCACGAACGGCGGTGGTTTCCTGAACGCCAATGCTGCGCACCCGTTCGAGAACACCGGCGCTTTCGTCAATCTGGCGCAGATGCTGGCGATCTTCGCCATCGGCGCTGGGTTGGCGGTGATGTTCGGCCGCATCGTCGGTGACGAACGCCAGGGTTGGGCGCTGCTTGCGGCCATGGGGGTGTTGTTCCTGGTCGGCGCGAGTGCTGCCTACTGGGCCGAAGCGCAGGCGACGCCGGCGCTCGTGCATGCCGGCGTGTCGCCGAGCGCGCCTAACCTGGAAGGCAAGGAGGTGCGCTTCGGCATCGCCGCCTCGGCGCTGTTCGCGGCGGTGACGACGGCGGCTTCGTGCGGCGCCGTCAACGCGATGCATGATAGCTTCTCGGCGCTGGGCGGCATGGTTCCGCTGGTCAACATTCTGGCGGGCGAAGTGATCGTCGGCGGCGTCGGCGCGGGCCTCTACGGCGTGCTCGCGTTCGCTATCCTGACGATTTTCGTTGCGGGGCTGATGGTAGGGCGCACGCCGGCCTATCTCGGCAAGCGCATCGAGGCGCGCGAGGTGAAGCTCGCCGTGCTGGCGATCCTCGCCTCGCCGCTGGCGATGCTCGCCGGCTCTGCGCTCGCGGCCGGCACGGAGATGGGCCGCGCCGGCGTGCTCAACGCCGGCCCGCACGGCTTCAGCGAGATTTTCTATGCGTTCGCTTCCGCCGCCGGCAACAACGGTTCGGCGTTCGCCGGACTCACCGCGACGAGCGATTTCTACACCTACGCGCAGGCAGCCGCGATGTTCGTCGGGCGCTTCCTGGTGATCCTTCCCGCGCTCGCCATCGCCGGCGGCCTTGCCGCGAAGGGCACGGCGCCGGCTTCGATCGGATCGTTTCCGACGAAGGGGCCGTTGTTCGTGGGCTTGCTGGCGTTCGTGATCCTGATCGTCGGCGCGTTGACCTTCTTCCCCGCGCTGGCGCTGGGTCCGATCGCGGAAGCGACCGCCGGCGCGCTCTTCTGAGGACACGCGATGCCAGACAAGAACAAACCCGCGTCGCTTTTCGATCCTGCGATCCTGCGCCGGGCCGCGCTCGAGGCGTTCGCCAAGCTGAGCCCGCTGAAAATGTGGCGCAACCCGGTGATGTTCGCCACCGAGTTGGTCGCGGTCTATGTGGCGATCCTTTTCGTGCGCGACATCGCATGCGGCGGCGGCGAGGCGTTCTTCGCGGGGCAGATCGCGCTGTGGCTATGGGCGACGGTTTGGTTCGCTGCATTCGCAGAAGCGGTGGCGGAAGGGCGCGGCAAGGCGCAGGCCGCCAGCTTGCGCCGCGCGCGCTCAGAACTGACGGCCCGCCGCCTGGTGGAAGGCGCGCCGCAAGCCGCGATTGCGGCGAGCGATCTCATTATCGGCGACGTCGTGGAGGTCGTGGCCGGCGAGCTCATCCCCGCGGATGGCGAGGTGATCGAGGGCGTAGCGACGGTGGATGAAAGCGCCATCACCGGCGAAAGCGCGCCCGTCATCCGCGAAGCGGGCGGCGACCGTTCGGCCGTCACCGCCGGCACGCGCGTGCTTTCCGACCGCATCGCCGTGCGGGTGACGGCGGCGCAAGGCGCCACGTTTCTCGATCGCATGATCGCGCTGGTGGAGGGCGCGGCGCGCCGCAAAACGCCGAACGAGATCGCGCTCTCGGTGCTGCTCGCGGGCCTCTCGCTGATTTTCGTGCTGGCGGTGGCGACGATCCCGCCGCTCGCTTCCTATGCGCACGGCCATGTCAGCGTGATCGCGCTGGCGGCGCTCTTTATCGCACTGATCCCGACCACCATCGGCGGGTTGCTTTCGGCCATCGGCATCGCCGGCATGGACCGGCTGGTGCGCTTCAACGTGCTCGCCACCTCGGGCCGCGCGGTGGAGGCGGCGGGCGATGTCGACGTGCTGCTTCTCGACAAGACGGGCACCATCACTCTGGGCGACCGCCAGGCGGTCGCCTTCCTTCCCGCCCCTGGCGTCAGCGAGCGCGATCTGGCGGACGCCGCCCAGCTCGCCTCGCTTTCCGATGAAACGCCGGAGGGCCGCTCGATCGTGGTGCTGGCGAAAGAACGTTTCGGCATGCGTGGCCGCGACATCGCCCCGAGCCACGCCCATTTCGTGGCGTTCACCGCGCAGACGCGGATGAGCGGCGTCGATCTCGACGGAGTTTCCATCCGCAAGGGCGCCGTCGATGCAGTGCTTGCGTTCGTGAAGACGCGCAGCGGGGCCGGCGCGCCCGCGGAGGTGCGCCGCGCGGCGGAAGCCATCGCGCGCGAAGGCGGCACGCCGCTGGCCGTGGCGCGGGGTGAGCGCGTGCTCGGCGTGGTGCATCTGAAGGATGTCGTGAAGGGCGGCGTGAGGGAGCGGTTCGCGGAATTGCGGAGGATGGGCATCCGCACGGTGATGATCACAGGCGACAACGCTTTGACGGCGGCGGCCATTGCGGCGGAAGCGGGGGTGGACGATTTCCTCGCCGAAGCCAAGCCGGAGGACAAGCTCGCGCTGATCCGAAAGGAGCAGGCCGGCGGCAAACTCGTGGCCATGTGCGGCGACGGCACGAACGACGCCCCAGCGTTGGCGCAGGCCGATGTCGGCGTGGCGATGCAAACCGGCACGCCCGCCGCGCGCGAGGCCGGCAACATGGTCGATCTCGACAGCGATCCCACCAAGCTCATCGAGATCGTCTCCATCGGCAAGCAATTGCTAATGACCCGCGGCGCGCTGACGACCTTTTCCATCGCCAACGACGTGGCGAAATATTTCGCCATCATCCCGGCCTTGTTTCTCACTTTCTATCCGGGCCTGGCGGCGTTGAACGTGATGGGTCTTGCAAGCCCGCAAAGCGCCATCCTCTCCGCGATCATCTTCAACGCGCTGATCATTCCGCTGCTGATCCCGCTGGCGCTGCGCGGCGTGACGTGGCGCGCGGCGCCGGCGGGCCAATTGCTGGCGCGCAATCTCTCCATCTACGGAATCGGCGGCGTGATTGCGCCGTTCATCGGCATCAAGCTGATCGATCTCGCCGTTTCCGCGCTGCATCTCATCTGAGGTTTCGCCATGGCGCTGTTCCGCCCTGCCTTCGTCTTGTTTGCGCTGTTCACGCTGCTGCTCGGGGTGATCTATCCTTTGGGCATGACGGCGCTGGGCCAGACGCTGTTCCACAACGCGGCGAACGGATCGCCGATCGTGCGCGATGGCAGGGTCGTGGGATCGGCGCTGATCGGGCAAAGCTTCACGCAGGCGCGGTATTTCTGGGGGAGGCCATCGGCGGCGGGCAAGGGGTATGACGCGCGCGCCTCCGGCGGCTCCAATCTGGGGCCGAACGCGCAGAGCCTCGCCGGCCGGGCGGCGGCGGAAGCCAAGCGCTATGGCGCGCCGGCGTCGCGCATTCCAGTGGACCTGCTGACGGCGTCGGGCTCGGGCCTCGATCCCGACATTTCGCCTGCCGCGGCGCGTTTCCAGGCCGCACGCGTGGCGCGGGCGCGCGGTCTGCCCGAAGATCGCGTGCTGCGTTTGATCGAAGCGCATACGCAACGCCCGCTCGGCGGTATCCTGGGCGAGCCGCGGGTGAACGTGCTGCGGCTCAATCTGGCGCTGGATGCGCTGCGGCAAGGCGGCGGCTGATGACGGACCCCCTCGAACGCCGCCCTTCGCCCGATGCGCTGCTCGCGCAGGCGCAGGCGGAGGGACGCGGCAAGCTCAAAATCTACCTCGGCGCGGCGCCAGGCGTGGGCAAGACGTTCGAGATGCTCTCCGATGCGCGCAAGAAACGCCTGGATGGCGTCGATATCGTCGCCGCCGTGGTGGAGACGCACGGCCGCAAGGAAACGCTGGCGCTGTGCGAGAACCTGGAGATCCTGCCCAAACGCAAGCTGGGCTATCGCGGCCAGCAATTGGAGGAGATGGATCTCGACGGGCTGATCGCGCGCCGGCCGCAGATCGCGCTGGTGGACGAACTGGCGCACACCAATGCCGACGGCTCGCGCCATCCGAAACGGTGGATGGACGTCGAGGAGGTTCTGGCCGCCGGCATCGACGTGTGGACGACGCTGAACATCCAGCACCTGGAAAGCCTGAACGACGTGGTGGCGCGCATCACGCGCGTGCGCGTGCGCGAAACCGTGCCGGACGTTCTGATCGAGCGCGCCGACGACATCGAACTGATCGACCTGACGCCCGAGGAGCTGATCGAGCGGCTGAAGGAGGGCAAGGTTTACGCGCCCGATCAGGCCCAACACGCCCTTCGCAATTATTTCGCGCCGGGAAATCTCTCGGCGCTGCGCGAACTGGCGATGCGCCGCGCGGCGGACCGGATCGATCAGCAAGTGCGGGGGCTGCGCCAGGCGCAAGGCGAAAGCGGCCCGTGGGCCGCGGCCGAGCGCACCCTGGTGTGCGTGGACGATCGCGGCGACGCTGCGGAGGTCGTGCGCCACGCCAAGCGCCTGGCCGACCGCGCCAAGGCGCCGTGGATCGCGCTGCATGTGCAGACCGCGCGCGACGCGCGGCTCTCGGAAGGCGAACGCGGGCGCATTGCGGAGACGCTGCGCCTGGCGGCGCGTCTCGGCGCTGAAACCGCGACCATCCCAGGCGATCGCGTGGCCGAAACCGTGCTCGCCTATGCGCGCGAGCAAAACGTGACACAGATCGTCGTCGGCAAGGCCAAGCGCCCGCCGCTGTTCGAGGCGCTGTTCGGCTCCGTCGTGCGCGCGCTGATCGATGGTGCGGAAACCATCGCGATCCACATCGTGCCTGAGGAGGGCGCCGGCGCGAAGAAGCGCCCCTTGGGCGATCTCATCGCAGCGCCGCGGCTGACGCCGGCGCGCGCGGCGGAGAGCGTGGCGCTGACCGCGGCGGCGAGCGCGGCGGCCTATCCGCTGGATG
>JBFWWB010000083.1:0-12852 GCA_050246435.1 Hyphomonadaceae bacterium | reverse complement strand
CTGCGCCGCGCCGCCGCGCGGGAATAACGCGCGGGCCTTGCCGCCGCCGCAGTCGCGCGTCACCTACACGCCATGCCCGCCGCCGCCCCCAAAGCGCAATCCAAGCCGAAGGCCAAGGCGAAACCGGCCGCCGCCGATCCGCCACGCGCCTGGCAGCGCATGCTGTCGGGCCGACGGCTCGATCTGTTGGACCCGAGCCCGCTCGACATCGAGATCGAGGACATCGCCCACGGGCTCGCCCGCGTTGCGCGCTGGAACGGACAGACGCGCGCCGAGAACGCCTTTTCGGTGGCCGAACATTCGATCATCGTGGAACGCCTCGTCGCCGATCTCGATCCGGGCGTCGGCCGGCGCTGGCGGCTGGCCGCACTGCTGCACGATGCGCCGGAATATGTGATCGGCGACATGATCAGCCCGTTCAAAGCCGCCCTCGGCCTCGATTACCGCGCGTTCGAGGCGCGCCTCGCGGCGGCGATCCATATCCGCTTCGGCCTGCCCGCGACGCTGCCCACGCCGATCAAGGCGCTGATCAAGCGCGCCGACGAAATCTGCGCCTATTTCGAAGCCGTGCAGCTCGCCGGCTTTTCCGACTAGGAGGAGCGCCGTTTCTTCGGGACGCCGCCGGCGCGGCTGAAACTCACCCTGGCGCCGCGCGCCCCGAAGGCGGCGCAGGCGGAATTCTTGGCGCGCTTCGCCGCGCTCTGCGACGCCGCCGCGAAAGGAGGCGGACCATGACGATCGTCGTGTGCCCGCTCTCGCGCGTGAGCGAAACGATCGCCGCGCATGCGCCGGCGCGCGTCATCAGCCTCTTGGACCCCGACACGCCGTTCCCAGAGACGGGCGCCGCCTATGACGGCCGGCACCTGCGCGTCAGCATGCACGACATCACCCGCGTCGAGGAAGGCTGGATCGCGCCCGGCGAAGGCCACATCGAAACGCTGCTGCATTTCCTGCGCGAATGGGAGCCGGAAGCGCCGCTGCTGGTGCATTGCTACGCCGGCATTTCGCGCTCGACCGCGACGGCGTTCGTCGCGGCCTGCCTGCACAATCCCCAAGCTTCCGAGCGCGAGATCGCGGCTGCCCTGCGCTCCGCCTCGCCCACGGCCACGCCGAACCGCCGCATCGTCTCCCTCGCGGATGCGGCGCTCGCGCGCAAAGGCCGGATGACGGCCGCGATCGACGCCATCGGGCGAGGATCGCCCGCCTGGCCGCAGATCGAAGCAGCCGAGCCGTTCGCGATCCCATCGCGTTTCCGATGAGCGCGCTTTGGACCGCCGGACCGCTGGGCTATGCAGAGGGCCCGGAGGGGCGCTTGATCCGTATAGAAACGAATTCCGCCGCGCCGGCGCAATGAGTACGCGCATCGTCATCGGCCTTTCCGCCGTCGTCGTCGCGGTGACGGAGGAAAGCCCGCACGTTCTGGTGACGGGCGGGGCCGACGGCGTGGCCGGCCTGCCCTTCGGCGCCTTCGATCCCAACGCCGACCGTACGCTCGAGCTTTCGCTGCGCCAGTGGGTGAGCGAGCAGACCGGCTTCGAGATCGGCTATGTCGAGCAGCTTTACACGTTCGGAGACCGCGGCCGGGAATCGCCGCTACCCGACGCGGGCGGATCGGACCGGGTGATCTCCGTCGGCTATCTCGCGCTGACGCCCGATCCTTCCGCACTCGGCGCCGGCGATTGGCGCGATTGGTACCGCTTCTTCCCGTGGGAGGATTGGCGCGGCGGCCGCCCGCGTTGCATCGATGCGCAGATCGCCCCGGCGCTGGCGGCGTGGGCGGAGACGGCCGGCAGCCCCGCGCAGCGCGAAGACCGGCGCGACCGCGCGCGCCAAGCGTTCGCGCAAGGCGGCGCACCCTGGAACGAGGAACGCGCGCTCGACCGCTACGAGCTGCTGTATGAGGCGGGTCTGGCGCCGGAAGCCGCGCGCGACCTGGCGCGGCTGGAAGGGCGCACCGGCGGGCAGGCGCTGCTCGGGGCCGGTCCGGGCGAGCCGATGCTGTCCGATCACCGCCGCATTCTGGCGACCGCCATCGGCCGGCTGCGCGCGAAGATCAAATACCGCCCCGTCGTGTTCGAGCTGATGCCAGAGACGTTCACCCTGCTGCAGCTGCAGCGCGTGGTGGAGGCGATCTCCGGCCTCGAACTGCACAAGCAGAATTTCCGCCGCCTGCTCGAGCGCGGCGGCCTCGTGGAGGGCGCGGGGCGTTTCGAATCCCAGACGGGCGGGCGGCCGGCGCAGCTTTTCCGCTTCCGCCGCGAGGGCCTGCGCGGGCGCACCGTTGGCGGCGTTAACGTGCCGGCGCCGCGCGGCTAGACCGCCCCTTAGGCGCCCGGCGAGCAGCGTCATCGCAGTGTGCGAAATTCCCTTTACCTGAACGCCGGGGCGGGGCCTTTGGCGCCCGGGGGGCGTGGCCGGAAGGGACGCAGGCGATGCCCGATGAGAAACCGACGCCGGAGGAAACTCCAGATCCCGCCGCCTTGGGCGCGGGGCACAATGCGCCGCAGCCGACGCCGGACATCGCGGTGCTGCAGGCCGCGCCCGCCCCTTCGCACATCCAGGGCGACGGCGGTTTGCGCAACATCCATCCCGGCCTGGACGACGACAACGCCATTCTCGTCGAAGCGCGCCGGCCCAGCGCTGTGGGGCGCGCGCTGGCGGCAGCCCTGGTTGCGGTGATCGCGATTGGCGGCGCTGTCGGCTTTGTGGCGTGGCGTAACCAGGAGCGCGCCGCCGCGCGCGTAGCGGCGCTCGCGCCGCAAGCCGTGCAGCACGCAACGCCCGCGCCGGAAGAACAACCCGCGCCCGAAGCGCAAACCTTCGCCGCGCCCTATGGCGGATCGGCGAACGATCCCGCACTGCGCCAGGAAATCGACAACGCCTGGGCTGTGCTGCGCGCCGCCGGCGTTCAAGCGCCGACTCTGGCGGAAGGCGTGCATATCCTGGCGATGCAGGTTCAAGCGCAGGCGCGCGCGCAAGCACAAGCGCGCGTTACGCCCGCCGCCGCAGCGCCGACATCTGCGGCGCTGCCCGCCACCGATTGCCCGGCGACGGCGGACGCGAACGTTATCGGCGTGGTGTATTTCGAAGCCGGCAGCGTGCGCCACGATGCGGTGGACGTGGCCGCGCTGCGCGCCGCGATGCAGAACGCGCAAGGACGCGCGCTGGAAATCCGCGGCGCGGCGGACGTGGCCGGCGGCGAGCCCGCGGCCCCGGCGTGCGCCGATGCGGCGGCCTCGCCGAAGGCGCTGCTCGCGTGCCAGCGCGCCGCCGCCGTCGCCGGCGAATTGGCGCGCATCGCGCCGGGCCAGAATATCGCGGCGGCGGCTGCGCCCGCGCTCGAAACGATCCAACCGCGCCGTTGCGCACGGCGCGCGGAAATCCGCCTGCTCTAGAGCCAGGTATCGTGCTCCAGATATTGCGATTCAACGCGCGTTTTGACGGAAAGCCGCTTCACGCATTTCCTATCGCGCTTTAGCTGCGCGGCGCGCCGGGCAGCATCGCCACCGGCGTCGCCGTGCGCGGCAGCAACGTCCAGAAGCGCGCGGGGCCGTTCATGCGCTCGGCCATCGCGCCGGCGTCGGGCCCGGAGCCGAAGAACACGTCGCCGCGCAACGGCCCGCGCCGGATCGCGCCGCCAGTGTCCTGCGCCACCAGCAGGCGTTCGAACGGCGCGCCGTCAAACGTTCCGTCCACGTACAAAAGCGCGCCATAGGGGTGATAGGCCGGATCGACCGCCATCGAGCCCAACGCCGTTAGATTCACGCCGGCGGCCCCGCGCGGGCCCAGCGCGGGATCGGCGATCGGTTCTTCGGCGAAGAATATGTAGGAGGGATCGGCATTCAGCATGGCGTGCGCCTGCGCACCTGTGGAATCGAGCCAAGCGCGGAAGCCCGCCCAGGTGCGGTTGCCCTGCGGCGCCGATTGCAGCGCGGAATTCCACTTGTAGCCGTTCTGCGCCGCATAAGCCGCGCGCGCCTGCTGCCCGTCGAGGAAGCCCAGCCGGCCCGACCCCTGAACCTGCAGATTGTAGACATCGGCGGGATGGGCGTAGCCGATCACCTGATCCGGCACCGGCGCGATTTCCGCGCGCTGGGGATAGGGCCGCACGCGATCGCCGCTTAACTTGCCGATCAAGGTGCGCGGGCCCTGCGCCAGTGCGGTGTTCTGCGTCGCGTCTGCGAACGCGGAAAGCTCGATCGTGATCATGTCGTTCGGCCGGCGCAGCAGCGGCTCGGTCAATCCCGGCGCGGGCGTGCGGCTGGCGGTGATCACCGGCTCGTAATAGCCGGTCAGCTTCGTCTCGCCGGACGGGGCCACGAGCGAGGGCGTGAAATAATATTCGAAGAAGCGGCGCTCCTGGCCCGGCGCCAAAGTTTGCGCGGCGGCGCAGGCCGGCCCCCAGTCGCGCACCGCCCCGCCATAGCGCGCGCCCGCGGCGATCGGCTGATCTGGCGTGAGATTGGCCCAGCGCGCGCATTGCTGGCGCAGCGCGCTGACGGCGGGGCGTAGATCGGCGTTGGCCCAGCCGGGCAGATCGGTGAAGCGCGCGGGCGCAAGGAAAGACGCCGAAGGCTGCGCCACTGTCGGCGCCGGGCGCGGCGTCCCGGCGCAAGCACTCACCAACGCCGCCAGGCCAAGCCCGCCGAGGCCGCTCCATCGTTTCGTCCGCGTCATGCGTTTACCTCCGATCGGCGCCGCCTCATTGCGTGCTTAGCACGCTGATTTTCCACCCCAAGCCAGCAATCGCAGCGGCAAGCCGGCGGGAACCGTCGTGCGCGGCGAGCCGCTCGCCGTGCGCATGCGCACCCCAGCGCTGCCCCTCCTGGCCCGCGGATGTGACGATTTTTCGTTGCGCCTCTGCTTCGCAGGCGTATAGTGACGACACTTATGCTCAATATAAGCATAAGTCGGGAGGGGACCGGGGCTTGTCCGGCTTTCTTCTCGCCCTATATATGCTCAATCTGAGCATAAATGCCCGCGATATTCCCGGGCGCGACGCGAAGGAGGGCTTTTCATGGCCCGCATCATCGATGCTCCCGCAGGCGGCGCTTGCGATCCCGTCGAGAACAAATTCGGGCCCGCCAAGTTCGGACGCTGGGGCCGGCTGGACGCGGCCGCCCGCCGCGGGCTGACCTACGACGCCGCCGTGAAAGCCGAAACCGACGCGCTCTACGCCCAAGTGGCCCATGTCGTGCCGGAATTCGAATGGCCGGCCTATGCACCGCTGATCGCCGGCATCAACCGGCTGAAGCGCCAGAAGAACGCCGTCATCCTCGCGCACAATTACATGACGAGCGAGATCTTCTACTGCGTCGGCGATTTCCGCGGCGACAGCCTACAGCTCGCGCGCGAAGCCGCCAGCACCGACGCGATGGTGATCGTGCAGGCAGGCGTGCATTTCATGGCTGAGACGTCGAAAATACTCTCGCCTGAAAAGACCGTGCTGATCCCGGACATGGCGGCGGGCTGCTCGCTCGCGGCCTCGATTACCGGCGCGGACGTGCGCCTCATCAAGCAGAAATATCCGGGTCTGCCAGTCGTCACCTATGTGAACACCTCGGCCGACGTGAAGGCCGAGAGCGACATCACCTGTACTTCGTCCAACGCCGTGCAGGTGGTGGAGCATGTGGCGCGCGCCTGGGGCGTCGACAGCGTCATCATGATTCCGGACGAATATCTGGCGAAGAATGTCGCCGCGCAAACCGGGATCAAGATCATCGCCTGGCATGGCCGCTGCGAGGTGCATGAGCGCTTCACCGCGGAAGATATCGCCGAACTGCGCGCAGCACATCCGGGCCTCGTCGTGCTGGCGCATCCGGAATGCCCGCCCGAGGTGATGGCGGCGGCGGATTTCGCCGGCTCCACTGCCGCGCTCGCGCATTATGTGGAGAAGAACCAGCCGAAGAAGGTCGTGCTGCTGACGGAATGCTCGATGAGCGACAATGTCGCCGCGGCGAGCCCGAATACGGATTTCGTGCGCCCCTGCAATCTCTGCCCGCATATGAAGCGCATCACGCTGGAAGCGATCTACGATGCGCTAGTGACTATGCAGCACGAAGTGGAAGTGCCGGAAGACGTGCGCGTGCGCGCGAAGGCCGCGATCGATGCGATGCTGGCGTTGCCGAAGCCGGCCAAGCCGCTCGATTTCGAAACCGGGCGCGCGCCCGCCGCCGTCGAGCTGGTGTGAGGCGGTGAAGCGGCTGGCGCTTTTCGCGTGCCTCGCGGCGCTGGCCGCCGCGGACGCCGCTGGCGCGCAGCCGAAGCCGAAAGCCGCCGGCCCCAGCATCGCCGGGCAATGGGCGTACGAGACGGATGTCTACGCCAACGGTTGCAAGATGACCGGATTGATGACGATCAAGCCCGACGCCGCGGGCCGCCATGCGTGCGTGTTCGAATCGCGCGAGCAATGCCCGGACATCTCCGTCGTCGCGCAGGAAAGCTGCCTCGCGCAGCGCCAGGGCGATGTGCTGACGATCAAGAGCGCGGTGCACGCCGTGAAGCCGCAGGTCGGCTACGATCCAGACGATTTCGATCTCAAGATCGAAAGCGGCTCGCGCATGACCGGCATGATGCGTTCGTTCCATTCCGCCCCGGTGATTTTCCGCCGCGGCGACGCGCCGATTTCCTGAAGGCGCGCGCGTGGCGACGCGCCTTTCCCTAGGATCGGACGTCGTCCTGATCGTCGGCGCCGGGCTGGCGGGGCTGTTCCTCGCGCAGAAGCTCCGTGGACGGAAGGTCGTGGTTGTTTCCTCCGCGCCGCTCGGCAAGGGCGCGGCCTCGGCGTGGGCGCAGGGCGGGCTCGCCGCAGCCCTCGCCCCGGAAGACAGCCCCGCCCTGCACGCCGCCGACACGGTGGCTGCGGGCGGCGGGCTCGTCGATCCCGCGGTGGCGCTGCTGGTGGCCGAAGCGGGTCCCGATCGCGTGCGTGATCTTCTGGCGCTCGGCGTGCCGTTCGATCAAAGCCCGGACGGCGCGCTGCGCCAAAGCCTCGAGGCCGCGCATTCGCGCCCGCGCGTCGTGCGCGTTTCAGGCGATCTCGCCGGCAAAGCGATCATGGACGCGCTGATTACCGCGACCCAGGCGGCCGATCACATCCAGGTGCTGGAGGGGCTCAACGCGCGTGCGCTGCTGCAGGACGGCGAGGGCCGTGTGCGCGGCGTGCTGGCGCGCGACGCAGGCGGCGACGTGGTGCTGCTGGAAGCGGGCGAGACTGTGCTGGCCAGCGGCGGCGCCGGCGGCCTCTTCCGCGTCACCACCAATCCGCCGAGTTCGCTGGCCGACGGCATGGCGATGGCCGCGCGCGCCGGCGGCGCGATCGCCGATCCGGAATTCGTGCAATTCCATCCGACCGCGATCGACATCGGCCGCGATCCCGCCCCGCTCGCCACCGAAGCGCTGCGCGGGGAAGGCGCGCGCCTGGTCGATGTGCAGGGCGCGCCCTTCATGCAGGCCTATGACCCACGCGGCGAGCTCGCCCCGCGCGACATCGTCGCCCGCGCGATCCACGCGCAGCTGGCCGCCGGCGAAGGCGCCTTTCTCGATGCGCGCGACGCGGTGGGCGCGGATTTCCCGGATCACTTCCCGACCGTGTTCGCGGCCTGCATGAGCGCCGGCATCGATCCGCGCGTGCAGGCGATCCCGGTGGCGCCGGCGGCGCATTATCACATGGGCGGCATCGTCACCGATTTGTGGGCGCAGACGAGCCTCGCGCATCTGAGCGCAGTGGGCGAGTGCGCCTCTACCGGAGAACACGGGGCCAACCGGCTTGCCTCCAATTCGCTGCTGGAATCCGTAGTGTTCGCCGCGCGCGCGGCGGAGCGTCTGCTGGGTCAGACCGCGGCGCCCGCAACGCAAGGTCATGCCGAAACGCCGCCCGAGCTGCCGGCGGAAACGCGCCGCGAGCTGCGCGTGCTGATGGACGCAAAGCTTGGCGTTGCGCGCGAAGCCGCTGGCCTCGCGGAGGCGCAGGCGCGCATCGCCGAATGGACCGAAGAATATGGCCTCTGCAACGAAACGCTTGCGGCGGCGTTGATCGCGCAGGCGGCGGCGGCGCGGCGCTGCAGCATCGGCGCGCACTACCGCAGCGATTTTCCGGATACGTGCGCGCCGCCGCAACGCACTTTCCTCACTTTGGCGCAGCTTGATCTGCCGGCGCGCGCGAAGGAAACGGCATGATCCTGCCTGACATCCTCGTCGAACCGATCGTGCGCGCAGCGCTCCTGGAGGATTTCGGCATCGCGGGAGACGCCACGGCCCGCGCCACCACGCTGCCGGGCGAGCGGCTGCGCGCGCGCTTCGTGTCGCGGGCGGAAGGCGTCGCCGCCGGGCTGCAGCCGGCGCGGCTGGCGATCACCTATGTCGATGCGACGCTCGCCTTCGCGCCGCACTGCGAAGACGGCGCGCGCATTGCGCCGGGCGCGACGCTCGCGGAGATCGAAGGCCCTGCCGCTTCCGTGCTGGCGGCGGAGCGCACCGCGCTCAATTTCATGACGCATCTTTCCGGCGTGGCGACGCTCACCGCGCGTTTTGTGGATGCGGTGGCGCACACGAAGGCGAAGATCGCCGGCACGCGCAAAACTCTGCCGGGCCTGCGCGCGCTGCAGAAGCAGGCTTTGATCCTCGGCGGCGCCTGGCCGCACCGCTACGGCCTCAACGATGCGATCCTGATCAAGGACAACCATATCGCGGCGGCGGGTTCGGTGGGTGAAGCGCTGCGCCGCGCGCGCGATGCGGCGGGCCATATGTTGGCGATCGAGGTGGAGGTGGATTCACTGGCGCAGCTCGAAGAAGCATTGCCCTTCCGCCCGCACGCCATCCTACTCGACAATTTCAGCCTCGCCGATCTGGGGCGCGCCGTGGCGATCACCGACGGCGCCGTGATGCTGGAGGCTTCCGGCGGCGTGCGCTTCGATACGGTGCGCGCAATCGCGGAGACGGGCGTGGACGTGATCAGCGTCGGCGCGTTGACGCACAGCGCCCCCGCGCTCGATATCGGGCTGGATGTTTAAGCCCGCAGCAGCCCCTCGCTGACGATCACGGCTTCGCCGCCGATCTCCACGCCTTCCAGATGCATGGCCCTACAGATGAGCTGCACCGCGATGCGCGAGGGCCGACCCATCTCCACGCCCTGCGCGATTGCGAAATCATGATCGCCTTCGCCCGGCAGCACGCGCGCATGCACCAAGCCGGCGAAGGCCGCCGCCGCACTGCCGGTGGCGGGATCTTCCGGCACGCCTGCGTTCGGCGCGAACATGCGCGCGCGCCACTGCGTCCAATCCGCGACGCGCACGAACAGGAACGCCCCCGGATGCGCGGAAAACGTTTCGGCGAAGCTGCCCGTGGGCCGCGCGCGGCCGAGTGCTTCGAGCGAGGCGATCTCCACGAGATCGAAGGGCGTGCCCGCGCTCCAGCACGCGGTTTCGCCGATATCGTCTACGTCCAGTCCCAACGCGGCGGCGGCCGCGGCGGGATCGACCTTGCGATCCAGCTTGTGCGGCGTCTGCGGCGCGCGGAAGCGCGCCATCGCGCGATCCTCCCCACGGATTTCGACCACGCAGGAGACGATGCCGGCCTCTTCCTCCAGGCCGAACACCTGATCGCCGCCGCTCTGGCGCAGCGCCAGCAGCGCCGCCGCGCCGACCGTGGGATGGCCGGCGAACGGCATTTCCCGCTGCGGCGTGAAGATGCGCAGCCGCGCGCGATGGCGCGCTTCGGCCGCCGGCAGCACGAACACCGTCTCGGAAAGATTGAATTCGCGCGCGATGGCCTGCATCGCAGCGGCGTCGAGCCCTTCGCTGTCCAGCACCACGGCCAGCGGATTGCCGGAGAACGGGCGATGCGTGAAGACGTCGAGCGTGAAGAAGCGGCGGTTCATGGCGCGAAGCTAGCCCATGGACGGCGCCTGTCGAGCGCTGTTCTCAGCCGTCGATCTCGTAGCTGGCGCGCGCGCCGGCCTCGGCGTGCACCGCATCGCGCAGGCGCGCCACGTCGGGCACGATGATCTGGCTGCGGTCTCCCGCCAGCAAGCCCTGCTCGCGCAGCGCCTTCAGATGGCGGGAAACAGCCTCGCGCGTCAGCCCCACATGCGTCGCCAACGCGTCGTGCGTGGGCGGCGAAACGACGATCGCGGCGGCGCCCACGCGCCGGCCGCGTCCAGCCAGACGCAGCATCTCCGCCAGCAGCCGTCCCCGCGCGCTCAAGGTGACGACCTCGAACAGGCGGTCCTGCAGCACCACGGCGCGCTGGGCCAAGCCCTTCAGCAGCGCCGCCGTCAGCGCCTCGTTGCGCGCCATCAGATCGCGCACGTCGCCAGCGGCCACCCGCAGCACCGCGCTGGGCAGATCGGCCAGCATGTCGAAATGCGAGGGCGGCGGCGCCGCGAACAGCGATAGCTCCCCGAAATGATCGCCCGGCGTCGCCGACAGCAGCGTCACATGCGCGCCGCCCGGCGCCGCGGAGGTGATGCGCAGCCGCCCGCGCCAAAGGAGATAGAGATGTGGCCCGAAGCCCGGCTTGGCGTGGCGCGTTTCGCCCTTCGCGAACGTGTCGACAAAGGCGCGCTCGCGGATGAAATCGAGCTCAGCGTCGCCGAGGCTGCGGAGCAGCGGAAACAGGCGCATCTCTTCGGCCGTTTCCGGGTGCGGCGCGCGCGCCTGCCGTTGAGCCATCACGGTCCCCCTCCCGCACAGCAAAGGACGCCCGCGCGCATCCCGCAAGAAGCGCATGTAAAAAAAACAGGAGGCTTGTGATTCCAATCACAGCACGGCGTGCGCCTGCGCTGTAGATTCGCCATGAGGGGCACATGGCGCGCGCGAGATGGAATCTGTGGGACGCGCGCGCCTTTCCTAAGCGCGCATGATCGACGCCGCCTCTTTCTGGCTGGGCGCCGCGGTGCTGCTGTCGGCGCAGCTGCTGTCGCTCGCGGGGTTCATCCTCTGGAGTGAATACGGACGGCGTGAATTTCCTTCGCGCCGTCGCGCACGCTGACGCAGGCGCTCAGCGCTCAGGACGCGGGGCAGAGCTCCGCCCGCGCGGTGCGCGCGCCAGGGCTCATCGACCTGCCGGGCTCAACCTGGGCTACGCCGCCATCGTCATACAACACGTCGACGCCGGTGCCTTCGGCGGCGTTCACGCCGCTCGCCTCACGCAAGGAAAGTTGCATCATCATGCCGTTCCGTAGCGCAGCATAGCGCGGGCGCGGAAACGCATCGCCCGGCATGCGGTAATCCACGAATCCGGGTTTCGGCCCGTGCGCCTTGACGCGGATCTGGCCCGCCGGCGGCAGCCGCGCGTCGCAGATCGAGTCCGCGAAATCCTGCACCGCCGCGCCGCGGTCAAGCCGCGTCAGGGTCAACACCAGTTCGAGGTCGCCGGGCACGCCGCCGGCAATTTGCTCGCCCGCGGCGGAAACCAGATTGCGATCGAAACGGGCGACCAGCGCGCCGCCGCGCACGAACACCAGCGCGCCGTTGGTCACCGCCCAATGGGCGCCCTGGCCTTCCGGGTAGCCGCTGATGTCGCCGCCCTGCTTCAGTTCGATGCGGTCGTCGATGATCTGGCCGAACTGCTCGACGCGCCAAACGGTGCCGACGAAGCGTTGCGCGAGAGCAGCGTCCGACAGCGCCGGGCGTGCCGGCGCGGCGGCGCGCGGCGGCTGCAGCGCTGGCGCGAAGGACGGCGGGGGAAGCGCGGAGGCGACGGCAGCCGAAGGCGCAACCGAAGGCGCCGCGATCGAGGGCGCCGCAATCGGGGGCGCGGCGGGCACGGGCGCTGCGCTCATCGTCGCGGCGGCGTGTGCTTGCGGCACCCCTTCGGGCGGAGTGGCGCGTTGGCATGCGGCCAGCACCGCGAGCGCCGCCACGGGCAGCGCGGAGTTTCGAATGGCGGCGAACATGCCGTTTCCATACCGCAGGGAGTTGAAGATGTTCTGAACGCCGCTTGCGCGCGCCGCCGGGCGCGCCGAACATCGTTAGCGATGAATTACCGCCATGCCTTCCATGCCGGCAACCATGCCGAGGTTTTGAAACATGTGCTGCTGCTCGCCTGCCTCGCGCATCTGGCGCGCAAGCCCGCAGCGTTCGCCGTGCTCGATACGCATGCTGGGCGCGGCGGCTACGATCTGGAGAGCGCGGAGGCGCGCCGCGCGAACGAATGGCGCGAGGCGGCGGGGCGCATCTGGGACAGCGCGGACGCGCCGGAGCTTGTCGCGACGTATCGCGCCGCGCTCGCCGCCGCCAATCCCGATGGCGCGCTGCATTTCTATCCAGGTTCTCCGCTGTTGATCCGCGCGGCGCTGCGCGAAGGAGACCACCTGATCGCGTGTGAAATGCATCCCGAAGACGGCGCCGCCCTCAAGGCGCGCTTTCGCGGCGATGCGCAGGCGCAGATCCACGCGCCGCGCGACGGTTGGGAGGCGCTGCGCGCGCTGCTGCCGCTGCAGCCGCGCCGCGGCCTCGTGCTGATCGATCCGCCCTACGAGGAAGAAGGCGAAGTGAAGAAGGCGGCGCGCGCACTGGGAGAAGCCGTGGCGCGGTTCGAAACAGCGACGTTCCTGTGGTGGCGCCCGCTCAAGGATGCGCGCGCGCTCGACGCGGCGGACGCCGAAGCGCGGCAGTATTTCACCCGGCCCGCGCTGCGCGCCGATCTCGCCGTCGCCACGCCGCAGAAGGACGGCGCGCTCGCGGCCTCGAGTGTGCTGATCGTCAACCCGCCGTTCGGCCTCGCCGCGCGCGCGGAAGCGGCGCTGGCGTGGCTGTGCGCGCGGCTGAAAATCGGCGGCGGCGCCGCCTGGCGCGTGCAGGAGAGATGAAGCGCCCTATTTCCGGAAGTGATCGAAGATGCGCTGCGCCA
>JBFWWB010000082.1:0-12945 GCA_050246435.1 Hyphomonadaceae bacterium | reverse complement strand
CGAGCCTGCGGACCTCGTCATTCAGGGCGTCCCAGCGGGCGTTCAGGTCCATCATGTCGGCCGGCGGATTGGAAAGCGCGCGACCCACCGGCACGATCTTCTCGCCGACGACGGCGCCGATCTCGGGCCGGCCGGCCGCGACAAAAGTGGCGAGCTTCATCCCGATCACCTCGCTGTTGGATGTTTGGCCGGACGCTAGGTTTGAAACTCGCCGCCCGTCAAGCGCGCCGCCCCTGGCGCCGCCGCGCGCTTGCTGTACTTAGTCCCTTCCAGAACACCCATAGGGTTGGTTGGCAGGAGGAAGAACGCATGGATCTGCTGCTCAAAGGCAAACGGGCGCTGGTGACCGGCGGCAACCGCGGCATCGGCAAGGCCGTGGCGCGCGTGCTGGCGCAGGAAGGCTGCGATGTCGTGATCGCGGCGCGCAACGTCGAGGCGCTCGAGGCTACGGCGAAAGAGCTGAAGGCCGAAACCGGCGCCAAGATCGGCACGGCGACCGTCGACACCGCGTTCGACGATCAGGTGAAAGCTGCGGTCGATAAGGCGGTCGCCTTCCTCGGCGGGCTCGACATCCTGGTGAACTCCGCCGCTGTCGTGGCAGGCGGCCCGGCGCCGAAGCTGGCTCAGATGAACGACAAGAATTTCTACGACGACGTGAACGTGAAAGTGATGGGCTATCTGCGCATGGCGCGCGAGGCGGCGCCTCACATGGCCAAGAACGGTTGGGGCCGGATCATCAATATCAGCGGCCTGGGCGCCCGCCAGGCGGGCTCGATCATCGGCTCGGTGCGCAACGTGGCGGTCGCGGCGCTGACGAAGAATCTCGCCGACGAATTGGGCCCGCAGGGGATCAACGTCACCGTCGTCCATCCCGGCGGCACCAAGACGGAAGCCTCCGAAGGCCGCGCCAAGGGCATGGGCATGTCGATGGAGGATTGGGAGAAGCGGGTCGGCGCCGGCACCGCCGTCGGCCGCATGATCACCGCGGAAGAGGTGGCCGATGTCGTGGCCTTCCTCGCTTCGCCGAAGAGCATCTCGATCACCGGCGACGCGGTCGCCACGGGCGGCGGTCCGAAGGGCGTGATCTATTATTGAGTCGCGCATCCGGCCGGCGTCCACGCGCCGGCCGGAGCCGTTCTTGCTGACCTTCTGGCATGCCGCGCGCGAAGGCGCGCTTAGGCGTCCTTGCCATTGTAGCGCATCGAAGGCAGGCCCTCGGCGTCGACTCCATCAAGGCAGCGCACATTGACGGCGGCCATCGCCACGCCGTCGGGGCCGACGCCCAGCGCGTAAGATTCCACGCCGCATTTCTCGCAAAAGAGATGCTGGATCACGTTCTTGTTGAAGCGGTACTCGCGCAGCGCGCCTTCGCCGGAAAGCAGGGTGAATTGGTCGCGCGCGGTGAACGCCAGCACCGAGGCGCGCTTGCTGCAGTAGGAGCAATTGCAGGTGATCGTTTCGCTGAGATCGAGCGCTGCTTCGTAGCGCACCGCGCCGCAATGGCAGCCGCCCTGGTAGGTTTGACGGGGCATCGAGGCCTCCTTTCGTTTCGCCGCTTCAGTCGACCGCCAGCCGGTAACCGACGCCGCGCACCGTCTGCAGGAAAACCGGCGCGTGGGGATCTTCTTCGATCTTGCGGCGCAGCCGCGTGACCTGCACGTCGACGCTGCGCTCCATGCCCGCGGAGGTGCGCCGGGCAAGCTCGTCGCGTGCGATCGGCTCGCCCCCGCGCGCGGCGAGGAATTTGAGCAGCGCGGCTTCCGCCTCGGTGAGCCGCACGGGCTTGCCTCCGCGCGTAAGCTCGCCGCGGGCGAGGTTGAAAAGATTGGGGCCGAACGCGACATCGGCCGGGGTTTCGCTTTTGCGCTCGCGCGTGCGGCGCAGGATTGCGTTCACGCGGAGGGCCAATTCGGCCGGCTCGAACGGCTTCGGCACGTAATCGTCGGCCCCGGCGATCAGGCCTCGGATGCGATCTTCCGGCTGGCCGCGCGCAGTCAACAGCACGATCGGCACGTTGGAGGCGCGCCGCACGCTTTCGGCGAGCGAGAAGCCGTCTTCCTTCGGCATCATGACGTCGATGATCAGCAGATCGAAATCGAAGGCTTCCATCAGTTTACGGGCGGATTCGGCGTCGCCCGCGCCGGTGCAGCGCGCGCCGCGCCCGGCCAGATAGCGTTTCAGCAGCTCGCGGATGCGGTCGTCGTCGTCGACGATCAGGATATGCGCGGGGCGCGTCAGCGCGTCGATCGCGGGACCGGCGTCGTTCACGGCTCGTCGGTTCCCGCGGAGAGGGCGGCCAGCACCGCGCGCGCGCCGACGACGGCGTCGGCCCCGACAAGGCGGAACACCTGCGCCAGCCGCTCGCGCAGGGCGGCGGTGGCCTCGCGCTCCGCGCTGCGGCCAGCCTCGGTGAGGCGCAGCTGGCGCTGGCGGCGGTCGGCCGCGCCGGGCGTGCGCTCGATGAAGCCTTCCTCTTCCAGCTCGCCCAGCACGCGGGCGAGGCTTTGCTTGGTGATGTCGAGGTTTTGGCGCAGGGCGGAGACGGTGACGCCCTCGGCGCGGCGGATGGCCGCCATGGCCCGGTAGTGGGCGGGGCCCAGGTTGCGCGCCGCCAGCGGCCCTTGCGCCGCGCGCCAAAACCGCCGGGTCGCGGCGAAGACCATTTCGACCGCGCGGTCGAGTTCATCTTCCTTGAGATAAAGCCGCGCTTCGGCCCCGACGGGCTCCGGCGGAGATCGTGTCAGGTTGACAGCCATTCTGCGTGGCGAGAATGGTCTGCCAACGGCCGGCGGACAAGGCGTCCTGCAGCGGTCAGGAGAGAAAAATGGCGGAAGCCGCCTATCACGATCGGGACGGGCACATCTGGCTGAACGGCGAATTCGTGCCGTGGCGGCAGGCGAACGTGCATGTGCTCACCCATGCGCTGCATTACGCGTCGGCCGTGTTCGAGGGCGAGCGCGCCTATGACGGGGCGATCTTCCGCTCGCGCGAGCACACCCAGCGTCTGCACAATTCCGCCCGCCTGCTCGGTTTCGAGATTCCCTATTCGGTGGACGAGTTGGAGCGGGCCAAGGCCGAAGCGGTGCAGAAATCCGGGCTGTCCTCGGCTTATGTCCGCTGCATCGCCTGGCGCGGCTCGGAGAAGATGGGCGTTTCAGCGCAGGAAAACCGCATCAACGTCGCCATCGCGGTCTGGCATTGGGGTGATTACTTCCCCGACAAGATGAAGGGCATCCGGCTGACGATCGCGCCTTGGCAGCGCCCGTCGCCGGCCACCGCGCCCTGCCAGGCCAAGGCCGCCGGTCTCTACATGATCTGCACCCTCTCCAAGCACGGCGCCGAGGCGCAGGGCTTCCAGGATGCGCTGATGCTGGATTGGCGCGGCCAGATCGCCGAGGCGACCGGCGCGAACATCTTCCTCGTGCGCGACGGCGTGCTTCATACGCCGACGCCGGATTGCTTCCTCAACGGGCTGACGCGGCAGACGGTCATCCAGCTGGCCGGCCGGCGCGGGCTCGAGGTGGTGGAGCGGGCGATCTGGCCGAACGAGCTGGCGACGTTCGAGGAAATCTTCCTGACCGGCAGCGCCGCCGAGATCACCCCGGTGTCGGAGATCGCCGGCATGCGGTTCAAGCCCGGCGGGGTCACCGAGGCGCTGATCGCCGATTACGCCGCCGTCACCGCCCGGAAGAACGCCATCTGATCCGCAGAAATTAAGGTTGCGGCAGGGCTCTCCCTACACCCGGCCTTAATATGACGCTGCGATGCTCTCCGTCTGGAGGGGGCGGCGATGGCGGTATCCCGTGCGCTCGTCTTGGACGACGACGCTCACATGCGCATGCTTCTCGGCGTGCTGCTGCGCCAGGACGGCGTAGACAGCGTCGCCGTGTCGACGGCGGCGGAGGCCACAGCCGCGTTGGGCGGAGTGGAGCGCTTCGCGGTGGCGCTGGTCGATGTCGACCTGCAGGGCGACGACGGGCTCGACATGGTGCGCGCGCTGCGCAGGGACCGCGTCAGCCGCAATTGGCGCATCCCGGTCGTGGTGATTTCGGGCTGGGGCAATCCGGCCGTCATCCAGCGTGCGCGCGATGCAGGCGCCGACGGCTTCCTGTTAAAGCCGATCACGGCGCGCGCCCTCACCGATAAGATCGAAGCGGCCACGCGCCGCCGCCGCGCCTTCATCGATGCGCCGGATTTCTGCGGCCCCGATCGGCGCGTGGGCGAAAACGGCGACTATCCCGGACCAGAACGCCGGCATGGCGACGCGCTCTATATCTGAAGCGGGGCGCGCGGCGCACGCGCTGCTGCGCGCGCGCTGGCGCGGGCCCGCGACCGTTTTCCTGGCGCTGTTCCTCGCCTGCTATCTGCCGGTGGCGTGCGCCCGCGCGAACGGCCTGTTCGCGATGATCTGGCCGGCGAACGCGCTGGCGCTGGTCATATTGCTGCGCGCGCGCCAGCCGAACGGCGTGCGCTGGGACCTCGCCGCCGCCGCCGCCGCCGCGTGCGCCGCGGCCAATCTCGCCGGCGGCATGGCGCTGGGCGCCACAGTGCTGTTCACGATCGCCAACGCCATCACCGTCGCTAGCGCGCTGGCCTTCGTGCGCGCCGCCAGCCTGGGTGCGCGCCAACTCTCCGCGCCGCGCGCTTTGGCGCGCCTTGCTGCGGCCTGCCTGATCGCGCCGGCGGCGGGCGCGCTCCTCGCCGGCGCCGGCCTTGCCCTGACGCGGGGCGCCGATTTCGCGCGGACCAGTCTCGATTGGTACCTCCTCGACGCCGTCAGCATGATGGTGGTCGCGCCGATCGGGCTGCTGTCGCGCGCGCCCGACATCCGCCGCCTGTTGAGCGTGCGCGCGCCGCTCGACTGGGCGATCTGCGTCGGCCTGCCGGCGGCGGCGACCGTGCTGGCGATGAATTTCGGCCACACGCCCGCGCTGTTTCTCGTGTCGCCGGCGATCGTGGCGGCGGCGCTGCGCTTGCGCGCGGCGGGCCTCGGCCTCGCGCTGACGACGGTGGCCGCCGTCGGCGTGCCCGCCGTACTGGCCGCGCCGCACGATCTGGCGCCGTTTTCCTACGCCGCCGCGCGCGACCGGCTGATTAGCCTGCAATGCTTCTTCCTGGTGCAGACGATGGTCTGCCAGGTGGTGATCGCCTGCCTCGCCGCGCGTGACGATCTGATGGCGGCGCTGGCCGCCCAGCGCGAAAAGGCTGTCGCCGCGGCGGACGCGAAAACCCGCGTGCTGATGGACGTGAGCCATGAGATCCGCACCCCGCTGAACGTGATCTTGGCGCTGAGCGAGCTGATGGAGCGGCGCGGCCCCGCCGGCGACGACGCGCGTCTGCGCGCCAACATCACCGCCGCCGCACGCGATCTGCATCTGCTGGCGCAGGACGTGTTGAACGCCGCGGCGCTGGAAAGCGGCGCGCTGGGCGCTGCGCCGCAATGGATGGCGGCGGCGCCCGCGCTGGAGGAATCCGTCGCGATGGCGCGCGCCGCGTTTGAGGCGCCGCGCACGCAAATCCAGATCGAATGCCCGCCGGAGGCGCGGCTCTGGGCTGATCCCGCACGGTTCCGGCAGGTGGCGCGGAACCTGATCTCCAACGCGGTGAAATACGCCGGCGATTTCGGGCCGATCATCGTGCGCCTGCGCAGCGTGGAAGGCGCCTGCCGCCTCGAGGTGCACGATCGCGGCCCGGGCTTCGCGCCGGGTGCGGCGTTGGCGGCGTTCGAGGCGTTCGCCTCCCATCGCGTGGCCGATGCGCGCAGCGCCGGGGTGGGGCTCTCGATCGTGAAGCAGATCGCGGAGCTGCATGGCGGGCGCGTCGGCGTGTACAGCGCGCCGCACGTCGATACATGCGTTTGGATCGAGCTGCCGGATGAAGATTCTCCGGGCGCCGCGGCGGCCCGCGCGCGCCGCGAAAGCGCCGCCGCCGGCGACCCCGACCGCGCGTTCGCCGCCGCCTGAACGCGCCTTAGCCGCCGCTCACCAGCGCCCGTTCGGCGCAGCGCCCTCGAACGTCTCGGCCAGCCGCGCGCGGGTGGCGCGCGTAGTGCCTTCCGGCAGCGCCGTCATCGGAAAGAAGCCGCGCTCGGCGATCTCGCCCACGCGCCCGCGCGGCGCGCCCGCCCGCCACTGCGTCGCGCGGTACACGAGCACATGATCACGCGCGTGCGTCGGGGCATGCCAGTGCACCGAGAGCAGCGCCGGGGGGGCGAGCAATTCGATGCCCGCTTCCTCGATGAATTCCTGCGCCATCGCGTCGGCGGCGCTTTGCCCCGGCTCGACGCCGCCGCCCGGCAGATGCCAGCCCGGCACATAGGTGTGGCGCACCAACATGACGCGGCCTTCCGCGTCGGCGGCAATGCCGCGCACGCCCAGCGTCATGCCGCGGGCGAACCGCCACCAGAGATGAAAGGCCGGCGTGAGGGAAGCGCGGGAAAACGGCATGGCCGAGCATGCCATGCTTCGCGCCGGGCCGACAAAGAGCATCCTCCCCCGCGCGGGAGGCGGGGTTCACGCGGGGGAGGAAGGGCGCGCCGCGACTGGCGGAAGGCGTCGGCGCACGCTAGGAGACGCTCACGGCCGCGAAGGGCCGGCGGAGTCACGCGCGGGGCATGGCATGAGTGCGGTGAGCGTCATTATCGGGTTCCTGGTGGTCATCCTGTTGATGAACCTCGTCTCGTTCCGCCGCGTCGACTGATCCCTTCGTCAGCAGCGCCATCGTGCGGGCAAGCCGCGCGAAATCGATCGGTTTGAGCAGGTAGGCGTCCATGCCCGCCTCGGCGACGGCGTCGGCCAGCCCGGCGCGCACCGAGGCCGTCACCGCGACGATCGGGGCGGCGGCGCGCGCCGGCGAAACCGCGCGGATGCGCCGCGCCGTCTCCAGGCCGTCCATGCCGGGCATCGCGATATCCATCAGAATGAGATCGTAGGCGTGCGCCATCGCGGCGCGTACGCCCTCTTCGCCGCTGGCCGCCAGCCGGGCGCGATGGCCGAAGGCGCGGATCACGGTCTCGAACAGCAACCGCGACGGTGGATGATCGTCGATCACCAGCACGTCCAGCGGCCGCGCCAGGATCGTCTGGTTCGGGGTCGGGCTGGCGTAAACCATAAGTTGCTGTATACAACCTATGGGATAAGAGAATGTAAATTTTCTCTGATTTTGCGGCTCAGTTTTCGGTTTTGGGCGGGGCGAAGGCGGTGGCGAAATAGCGCCAGCCGCTCCACACCGCCAGCGCCGCCCCGGCCCACAGCGCCGCCCGCGCCAGGATATTGGCCGCGTTCACCGCTTCGATCGGGGCGGTGAAGTAAACCAGCGTCTGCATCGCCAGCGCCGCACCGATCCCAAGCAGGAGCAGGGCGGTTTTCCATTTGCCGGCGACGCTTACCGGCATCGCCCGTCCGGACAGCGCCAGTCCCTCGCGCAGTCCGGCGACGGCGGCGTCCCGCGCCAGGATCAGCACCGCCAGCGCCACCAAATCGGTAGCCAGTGCGGTCACCGCCAGGGCTAGCAGCACGGCGGCGGTCAGCGCTTTGTCCGCGGCATGGTCCAGCGCTGCCCCCAGCGGCGTCGCGGCGGCGAGCTTGCGCGCGAGCCAGCCATCCAGCGCGTCGCTGAGCGCCGCCAGCGCGAACAGCGCGAGCGCGATCGCGAACGGCCAGCGCGCGGCGGCGGCGCCGGCAGTGAACACCTGCGCGTCGCCCCAGAGAATAAGACCGGCGACGATCGGCCCGGCGGCGAGGCGTGCGAGCGTCAGTTGCGTGGGCAGCGTTGAAGACACGGCGCTTTCCTGGACCGCGCCGGCTGCCCCGGCAAGCATCGCGCGCGCCGCGCAGCGTGATTCGCCTTGCCTCGTCGCCGTCCAGCCATCATAAAGGTGTGGAGTGGCCGGCTTGTCAGCCGGCGGAGTGCGTTTGATCCGCGGCGTTCGGCGTGAATTTTTCCTCCGACATGAAGCTGAGGATGGCGAGTGCGGCGTGCACGGCTCCGGCCTGCGCGCCTAAATGTGTTTGAGGAAAGCATGAGTTTCGACGACGATTTTGACGAAGGCGGCGGCGGGGACGATCGCGAGAAGGATAAGGATCGCCGGCGCGGCGGTCGCGGCCGCAGCGGCGGCGGCGAGCCTGACTTCGGCGGCGGCGGCAGCAGCGGTGGCGACGCCGGCGGCGGCGGATTCCGTTCTGGCGGCGGCGGCGGCGGCTATGGCGGCGGCGGTTATCGCGGCGGCGGAGGCGGCGGTTATGGCGGCGGTGGCGGTGGCGGCGGCTATCGCGGCGGCGGCGGCGGCGGCGGTTATCGTGGCGGCGGTGGAGGCGGCGGCTATGGCGGCGGCGGCGGCGGTGGTGGTTTCCGCGGCGGCGGCGGTGGCGGCGGCGGGTTCCGTCCGCGCGGCGAGGGCGGCTTTCAAGGCGGCGGCGATCGTCCCCCGCGGGCGCCGCTGGGCGATCCGCAGAACGGCACGGTCAAATTCTTCAACGCCTCGCGCGGCTTCGGCTTCATCACGCCGGATGGCGGCGGCGCCGATGTGTTCGTGCATGTGAGCGCGGTTGAGCGCGCCAACATGCCCACCCTGAACGAAGGCCAGCGCGTCAATTTCCAGACGTTGCCGGATCCGAAGGGCAAGGGGCCGAAGGCGGTAAACCTCAAGCCCGCCGAATAAGGCCAGCCTCCGGCGCCACATGAAGCCCTCCCTCGCGGGAGGGCTTTTTGTTTGGGGCTGCGCCGCGGCGCTCAAGCCGCAGCTTCGGACGCATCCGGGAAGGGCGGCGGCGCGGCTTCCGCTGGAAAGCGCAGATAGCGCATGGCCGCGGCCGCCAGCTGGTTGCGATCCACCGGCTTCACCAGATGATCGCATGCGCCGAGCGCCATCGCGCGCGGGCGGTCGTCCTCGATCGACACGATCACCACCGGCGCGGCGCCGGGCGGGGGATCGGCGCGCCAGCGCTCCAGCAAGGCCCAGCCGCTTTCATCCGGCAGATGCAGATCGAGCAGGATCAGCGCCGGGGCGCGCTCGCGCGCGATGCGCGCGCCTTCCGCCGCAGTGCCCGCGAAGATCACGCGCAGGGGCAGCCGCGCCAGCGCGCGCATGCACAGATCGCGCGAGGCGGGCTCGTCCTCGATCACCAGCACGAGCGGTCCCTCGCCACTTTCCTCCACGCCGGCGGGCGCGTCCGCGAACGGCAGCTCCACCCGCACGCGCAAAGTGAACACCGAGCCGCGCCCCGGCGCCGAGCTCAGCGTCACATCGCCATGCATGAGCTGCGCGAGCCGGCGCGTGATCACCAGGCCGAGGCCGGCGCCGCTGTGGCGGCGCGTCTGCGCGTCGTCGATCTGCACGAACGGCTGGAACAGACGCTGGGCGTCTTCCGCGGCGATGCCGCGCCCGGTGTCCGCCACTGAAACAACGAGCGTCCAGCCGCCGGCGTCTTCCGCGAGGTTCGCATACATCGCAATGGCGCCGTTTTCGGTGAACTTGCAGGCATTGGAGAGCAGGTTGATCAGGCATTGGCGCAGCTTTCCGCCATCGGCCACGATCGCTTCCAGACGCGGATCGAGCGCCAGGCTCATCTGGTTCTTGTTGGCGGCGGCGATGTGCGCGGCGGTTTCCATCACCTCCTGCGCCAGTTCGCGGAAATTGAACGGCCGGGCGAAGCTGTCCATTTTTCCCGCCTCCAGCTTCGAGAAATCCAGCACCTCGTTGATCAGGCCCAGCAGGTTGCGCGCGGCGCGCCGGATGCGGCCGGCGTCGGCCGCGGCGCGGGGCATTTGCGTCAACTCTTCTTCGAGGATTTCGGCGTAGCCGATCACGGCGTTCAGCGGTGTGCGTAATTCGTGGCTCATCACCGCCAGGAATTGCGATTTCTCGCGCGCGGCGCTTTCGGCGGCCTCGCGTTGGCGCGCATTCTCCGCCAACAGGCCGATCAGGCGGGTGCGGTCCTGCCGGGCCGCGAGCGCCACGCCCAGCGCGCTCAGCACCGCCAGCAGCAGCATCGCGGCGTCGCCGGTTTCCGCGCGCAGCAGGAAGGGCGCGACGACGGCGGCGGCGCAAGCGGGGGCGGCGGCCGCGCACGTCATCGCGCGGTCTTGCGAGAAATAGATGAACGCATGGAACAACACGCCGCTGAACCATACCGCGGCGAGGAAATAAGCCGCCGTCGGCGCAGCGGGCGCGAGCCAGGGCGGCGCCCAGCACGCGACATAGATGCACGCGCCCGTCAGCACATGTGCGAACAGCAGCGCCCGCGCGCGGCGCACGTCCTGTGCAGCCATGCGCCAGAGCGCGCGCGCGATCCGCGGCGCCCACACGAATTCGCGCGCCAGCACCAGCGCTGCGAGGCCGGCGGCGTAGCCCCAGCCCATCCAGGAAGAAATCGCGCCGCAGGTGATGAGCGCGCCGGCGACGCGCGTGGCGCGCCCTTCGAGCTGCGCCTGGGCGACGTCGCGCAAGGCATCGGCGTCGGCTGCGCCGAAGAGCCTGGTTAACAACATGTTTCGCGCGCTCCGCGCCGTGGGGGACGGTGGATGGCCGGCAGAGGCTTAGGCGGGCAGGCTTAACATTCCGCTCCCGCGCGGCGCTCGCCAAGGCGGGGCGGGGGCCCTAAATTAGCGGAATCATGGCGTCTTCGGCCGATCATCCCCCGTTGCCAGACCTGGCCGAACTCCCGCCGGACGCAGCCGTCGAAGCGCCTGCCGCGCGCCTGCGCGGGGCCGAGGTGATCCGCGATTATCTGAAGCGCCTGCCGCCGCGTCCCGGCGTTTACCGCATGCTCGGCGCGGAAGGCGAGGTGCTCTATGTCGGCAAGGCCAAAAGCCTGAAGGCGCGCGTCAGCCAATATGCGCAAGGCCGCGGCCACGATAACCGCATCATGCGCATGATTGCGCTGACGGAGGGCATGGAATTCGTCGTCACCGCGACGGAAACCGAAGCGCTGCTGCTTGAAGCGAATCTGATCAAGCGCCTGCGTCCGCGCTTCAACGTGCTGATGCGCGACGACAAGAGCTTCGCGATGATCGCCATCCGCACCGATCATCTCGCTCCGCCGATCCAGAAGCATCGCGGCGCAAAGAATTTTAAGGGCGAATACTACGGGCCGTTCGCGTCGGCCGGCGCGGTCAACCGCACGCTCAACACCTTGCAGAAGGCATTCCTGCTGCGCTCCTGCTCAGATAGCGTCTATTCCAGCCGCACGCGGCCCTGCATGCTGTATCAGATCAAGCGCTGCGCTGCGCCGTGCACCGGGCTGATCGAGCTCGATGAATACGCCAAGCTGGTGGACGAGGCGAAAGCGTTCCTGAAAGGCCGCTCGGCGGAATTGCAGGATCGCCTCGCGGAGGAGATGCAGGAGGCCGCCGGCGCCATGCGCTTCGAGCACGCCGCGCGCCTGCGCGATCGCATCCGCGCGCTCGCCGCGATCCGCGCCGCGCAAGGCGTGAACCCGCAGACGTTCGAAGAAGCCGATGTCTTCGCCATGCACATGGAGGGCGGGCAATCCTGTGTGCAGGTGTTCTTTTTCCGCGCGCACCAGAATTGGGGCAACCGCGCCTATTTCCCGCGCCACGAACGCGACGCGAGCGAGGGCGACGTGCTCGATGCGTTCATCGCGCAATTCTATGATGATAAGACGCCGCCTTCTCTGGTGATGACCAGCCACGAATTGCCGGAAGGGCCGCTGCTCGAGGCAGCGCTTTCGTTGAAGGCGGAACACCGCGTCGAGGTGTCGGCGCCGCAGCGCGGCGAAAAGCGCGAGATCATGAACCAGGCCGTGCTCAATGCGCGCGAAGCGCTGGGCCGGCGCGTGGCGGAAGGCGCCAGCGTTGCGCGCCTGCTCGATGGCGTGGCCGAAGCGTTCGGCCTACCGGAACCGCCCGAGCGCATCGAGATCTACGACAATTCCCACATTCAGGGCACGAACGCGATCGGCGCCTTCGTCGTCGCGGGGCCGGAAGGCTTCGTGAAAAATCAGTACCGCAAATACAATATCCGCAGCGTCGATCTCACGCCGGGCGACGATTATGCGATGATGCGCGAGGTGCTGAAGCGGCGCTTCACGCGGCTGTTGCGCGAAAGCGGCGAGGGCGGCGAAGAACAAGACGCGGCGGAGCAAGGCGCCATCCTCCCCTTTGACGGGGGTGATGTCGCCGAAGGCGATGGAGGCGGCGGCCCCCCTCGGTCATCGCTCCGCGAAGGCAGCTCCCCCGTAAAGGGCGAGCAAGGGGCGCGTCCTGCGCGCGTGCGCCGCCCGCGGCCTAACGAAGACGGCGGCGTCGATTTCTCGAAGGATGAACGCACCGCCGCCTGGCCCGATCTCGTGTTGATTGACGGCGGCGAAGGCCAGCTGCAGGCGGTGCTCGAAACGATGGCCGAGTTGGGCCTCTCGCCGAAGGACGTGCCGATCGTCGGCATCGCCAAGGGCGTCGACCGCGATGCGGGGCGCGAGCGTTTCTTCATGCCCGGCAAAACGCCGTTCCGCATGCCCGAGAAAAGCCCGGTGCTGTTTTATCTGCAGCGCCTGCGCGACGAGGCGCACCGCTTCGCCATCGGCGTTCACCGCGCCAAGCGCAAGCAGGAGATGGCGCGCAACCCGCTGGACGAGATCGAGGGCGTCGGCCCTTCGCGCAAGCGCGCCTTGCTCAACCGCTTCGGTTCGGCGCGCGGCGTGTCGCGCGCGGCGCTGGCGGAGCTGCGCGGCGTCGAGGGTGTGAACGAGGCGCTGGCGCAGCGCATCTTCGATCACTTCCGGAAATAGGGCGCTTCATCTCTCCTGCACGCGCCAGGCGGCGCCGCCGCCGATTTTCAGCCGCGCGCACAGCCACGCCAGCGCCGCTTCCGCGCGCGCGTCGAGGCCGAACGGCGGGTTGACGATCAGCACACTCGAGGCCGCGAGCGCGCCGTCCTTCTGCGGCGTGGCGACGGCGAGATCGGCGCGCAGCGCGGGCCGGGTGAAA
>JBFWWB010000081.1:0-12983 GCA_050246435.1 Hyphomonadaceae bacterium | reverse complement strand
AGCGACGACGTCGCGTAGCTGTTCCAAGCCGTGTAGACGGGCGCGAGATCCGTCGTCGTGAGTTTCGGCACGCCCGAAGCGGAGCCGCCAATCCCGTTGATGAGATTGGCGAGGCCGAGATCCGCCGGGCCTTGAAACGCGTTCGGATCGAGCGAGCGATAATATTCGTAAGACGCCGCGAAGAACAATTTGTCCTTGATGATTGGCCCGGAAAGGAACCCGCCATAATTTTGCAGCTGTCCCGGAACGCTGCTGCGCACGCCGTTGACGTGCTCGCCAAAGAGGCCGTCATTCTGGTAATTGACGAAGGCCGATCCACTGAATGCGTTGCCGCCGCCGCGCAGCACGAGGTTAACCGCGCCGCCGGTGAAATCCCCTTCCGCGACGTCGAACGGCACCGCCTGCACCGAAAGCTGCTCAATCGCTTCCATCGAAATCGGGCCGCGGGTGGTGGAAAGACCGCCGGTGTTCAGGCCGAAATCGTCGGCCGAGCGCACGCCATCGATCGTGATGCGGTTCAGCCGCGGTGTGGAGCCCGCGATATAGATGCCCCCCGCCGGACCTGTGCCGCGCGTGACGTTGTCGAGTGTGACGAGGGGATCGCGGCGCGTGATGTCGCGAATATCGCGACGCATGGTGGTGACGGTGTTGATCTCGTCGCGCCCGATCGTGGTGCTGGAGCCCGGGTCGGCGAGGCGCGTGCGCACCTTCGCGCTGACGGTGATGGCCTCAGCCTCGGGCGTGAGCGCGATGTCATACCGCGTCGGCACGCCGACGGTGAGCATCACGCCGTTCAGCTGCTCATCGGTGTAACTCGGCGCGCTGACCGAGATCGTGTAGGGCCCGCCGACGCGCAAACCGCGCACGTCGAACACGCCGCCGGGCAACGTCCGCTCAACCGCACGTGTGCCCGAAGGGACGTGCGTTACGGTGATCGTCGCGCCTTCGATCGGCGCGCCCGTGGCGCTGAAGATCGTCCCGCGGACGGAGGACGTCGTTTGCTGTGCGATGGCGGGCGGCGTCATCGCCAGGCCAATAGCGGCCATCGCCGCGCCGCCAAGCAAATTCCTGCTCAACATGTGCATCCCCCGGGGTTTGGCGTTGAACGCCTGCAGTTCGCGACGCCGGCTAAGACGGCGAACCCGGGGCCGCTCCCTAGCTGAGGTTCTTAACAATCTCTTAACGCTGTCGGCGAAATCGCGAATGCTTTGACGATGTCTGCGTTCGCCGGTGCGGATTGCAGCGCGCTGCGCGCATTTTAGGCGCGCCAAAAGCGCATGTCCTCGCCGCCGGCAACGGCGCCTCACGCGAAGAAAGACTCTTCCTTATTCAAGGCTCTGATCAAAGATGCCGCCCGCGCGACATTCTTTTTCGTTTTTGCGGCGGCCATCTCGGCTGCGATATGGCCTGCGGCGAAAAGCATCGCTGGCTCGCCGCCGGCGTATTCCGCCATCACCAGGCTGGAGAGCAGCGCGCGCGCGTCCGCCACGTCATGCTGTTTGCCCAGGCTGCCTTGGATCGCCTCGAGCCGCGACACGAGATGGCGATGGCGGCGCGCCTTGCCGGCGCCTTGTGCAAGCGCGCGATGGAATTCCGCCGCGTAGCGCAGCGCCTTCGCCTTCTTGCGGATTTCATGCAGCGCATCGTCGTTCATCGCTGCGAGGTCGGCCGCATCGTCGGCCAGGCGGTGCAGCCGCCGACGCATCCGCCGATCGGAAAATTTCGCAACCGTCTGATCGCGTCCTCGCCGCCGCCACGGCGCAATGTCGAGCCATTCGAGCATCGCGAACAAAGCCAGACGCCACCGCTCGGAAGCGAGGCTTTCCGCCAGCGCCGCGTAGGCGCCGTCGCGCCGCCGCGCGAAATGATGCGCCAGCGCCTCCGCGCCCATGACATGCCGATGGAGCGCATCCGGCGCCGCGATGCGGGCAAGAAACACGTCGAAATCGCGCACAGCGCCCAATTCGCCGGACATCCATTTGAGATCGCGCCGGATCGCCTCGAAGGCGCCGCCCCGCGCGATCGGCGCGAAGAAGGACAAGGCCGAACGCAGCCGCCGCACGGCGATGCGCGCCTGATGGATCGCTTCGGAATCCCAGCGCTGACGGATGACCCCTTCATTGAGCAGAAAATGATGCAGGCATTCGTGCGCGATCGCCGCGAACGCTTCGGCCGCCGGCATCTGGGGCGTCAGCGCCGGCTGGCGTGCGCGCGCCGGGCGGCCCCAGCTGTCGTCCAGCAGGCGATAACCGCGATCGTCCTTGGTGAGTACGGTGGGATGGACGCCGGCGGCGTCCGCGATCCGGCGGCCAGCCTCAAAGAGGCGGCGCGCGCCGCCGCGCTTCAATTCGATCTCCAGTTCGCAGAGCAGCGAAGATCGGCCGCCGGCGGTAATCTCGCCGAGGTCGAGCGCGAACTCGACTTCGCCGCCATCCGCGCTGTCGAGCCATGTCGTGCGTTCGCTATGCACGGAAAACACCGGCTCGAGCGTCAGCTTCTTGCCGCGCGCCAGCGCTTGCGTCAGCGCGGCGCGATCCTCGGCGGTGAGCTCGGGCCGCGGGCCCATGATCGCGCGTTCGGATTCCCAGCGGCGCAGCGCGCCGCCCGCGAGCGCCTGGCGTTTGATGGTTTGCTGATAGCGCCGACCGTTGCGCCGCACCCGGAAAACCAGCCCCCGCGCACGCAAGTCCAGATCCGGCGTATCAAAATAGACGCTTTCGAGCACGGAGACGCGCCGCGCGCCCGCACCGCCCCGACGCGCTGCGTCCTCGGCGGCGGCCGCCGAGTCGAGTTCAAATTTCAGCTCTCGTTCCAGCCGGGTCGTCATGGCACATCGGCGATCCGCCAAGACTTTGCCCGAGGCCGCTTTTTTCAGCAACAAGCACCACGCCGGCCGGCGCGCCCTGCGGCCGAATGGCGCCCTTCGGCGGGCGTAGCGAAACGGTCGCAAATGGGGGCTATCCCAGCGGCGGGTGGAGAAAGCGCATGCGCCAGACGCAGCAACCGCACTTCCAAGACATTCTGGCGCAACGGATTTCCCGTCGCGTCGTGCTTGGTGGGGCGGCCGCCCTTCCTTTCCTGAACCTGAACGCCGGCGCGACCACACCGCCACCGCGCGCGCCCGGCTTTGCGTCCGTGCCGGCCACGACCGCGGACACCGTCACCGTGCCGGAGGGATATCAGTTTCAGGTGTTGGCCGGCTGGGGCGATCCCCTTTTCGAGGGCCAAGCCGCCTTCGACCCCGACGCGCTGACCCGCGCGGAGCAGGAAAAGCGCTTCGGCATGCATAACGATATGCTGGCGCTGTTTCCCGCGCGCTTCGCCTTCCCGCATCCGCGCGCGCAAGGTCGTCACCTATTGTGCGTGAACCACGAATTTTTCGACCTCGCGCTCATGTTTCCCGGCGCAGCGAAGATCGCTGATGTTACTGCGGCGCAATGGGAGGCGGCATACGCCAGTATGGGCGTGACGGTGGCGCAAGTGGAGCAGAAGGGCGGCCGATGGCGCGTGCTGCGCGAAGGCAAGCCGAAGCTGAACCGCCGCATCACGCCGTTCACAGCGGTAACCTTCTCCGGCCCCGCCGCGCAACATCGCTGGATCGCGGCCGCCGCGCCGGCCTTCAACGCCGCCGCGCAAACGCCCGCCGGCGCCGTCGCGTGCGGCACGCTGGCGAATTGTTCGGGCGGCCTCACGCCGTGGGGCACGTATCTTTCCTCGGAAGAGAATTTCAACAACTACATCGCGCTCAGCGATCCGAAGAGCGAAGCGCTGGCCGCCGCCGCGCAGGATCCCGCCTGGGTGTTCGATTGCGGATCGTTCCAGTCGCCGCTGTTTTCCCGGGTTTCCGCCAAGGCGCCCGCGCAATTCGACGCCGCGAAGAACCCCTACGCGGCGGCGCTTTATGGCTGGGTAGTGGAGATCGATCCGTACGATCCGGCGCGCACCCCGCGCAAACGCACCGCGCTCGGCCGTAAGAAGGGCGAATGCGCCAACACCGCGCTGACGCGCGACAGCCGTGTCGCGGTTTATATGGGCGACGATCAGCTCGACGAATTCGTCTATAAATTCGTCTCCACGCGCAAATTCGATCCGGCGAAGCCGCGCGCCGACATGGACCTGCTGGACGACGGCGCGCTTTATGCCGCGCGCTTCGACGAAAACGGCGAAGGCGCGTGGATCCATATGACGGTGGAGGCGGCGAACCGCGCGCTGGAAGCCGCGCCCTTCCAGACCCCGTTCGCGGACGAGGGCGATCTGTACATGCGCGCGCGCGCCGCGGCGCGCCTGCTAGGCGCCACGCCGATGGATCGCCCCGAAGACGTCGAACCGATCGTCGACGACAGATGGGTGGGCCAGGGCGGCGTGCTGATCGCGTGCACCTTCAACCGGAACAACGAATTCGCGCGTCCGGGCAATCCGCGCCGCCCGCCAGCGGAAGCGGGCCAGCCAAGCCAGAATTTCACCGGCCATATCCTGCGAATCGACGAAGCCGGCGGCGATTGCGCCGCGACGCAGTTCCGCTGGGATGTGTTCGCGCTGCCGGGCGATCCGCAAGCGAGCGACGATCTGTTGGCGACCAATATCGGCGCCGAGGCGCGCCTTTCCACACGCCTCGACGGCAAGCCGATGATGCTCGGCGCGCGCTTCACCTGTCCGGATAATCTATGCATCGATCGCGGCGGCAATGTCTGGGTGTCGACCGACGGCTCGCCCGACGTCTTCGCCGATTGCAACGACGGCATCATGGTGATTCCCGTCGGCGGCGAGAGCCCGCGCACAGCGAAGCGCTTTCTGGTGGGCCCAATCGGCAGCGAATTGACCGGACCGCTCGTTTCACCCGATCAGCGCGCGTTCCTCGCCTCGATCCAGCATCCCGGCGAAAGCGACGAGAAGCTGGTCAGCTACGGCTCGGTGCGCTGGGGCGCGGCTGTGCCGCCGAAGCCCTTCTCCAGCTTTCCGGACGGCGGCTGGCCGCGTTCGGCCATCGTCGTCGTCACGCGCAAGGATGGCGGGATCGTCGGCTCCTAGGACGCGCCGTAGGCGGCGAGGAAAATATCGACGGCGGCCTCGACCTCTTCCTCGATCTCTGCGGCGCTCGGCTCGGGCAGATAGTTGCACAGGCGCGCCTTGGTCCACCAATTCTGGCAGAGCGCGAAGAAATGATGCGCGGCGCGCAAAGGATCGGCCTGTTTGAGCCGGCCGGCGGCCATTTCTTCGGCGAGGAAATCGGCCAAGCGCTGCGTGCCGACCAGCGGCCCGCTTTCGTAAAAGATGCGCGCGACCATGGGATTGCGCTTGGCTTCCGCGACAATCATCCGGAAGTGCGCCTGGATTTCGTCCGACAGAACGATTTCGAGATAAGAGCGGCCCAGCCGCAGCAGCGCCTGGCGCGTATCGCCCTGCACGAGCAGCGCGAACATCCGCTCCTGCAGCGTGTCGCAATGGCGGCGGACATAGGCCGCAAACAATTCGTCCTTGCTGCGGAAATAATTGTAGAGCGTGCCCTTGGAGCCGCCCAGGCGCGCCGCAATCGTCGACATCGAGGCGGCTGCGTACCCTTCGTCCAGGAAGACGTCGCGCGCCACATCCAAGATCGCCTCGCGGCGGGCGTCGCGCGCGGAGGCGCCTTCGTTCGCCGCGGCCGCTTGCGACCTGATCTTAATTGCCTGCCCGGACATCTGACGCTCCAGCGGGGTTCCGCTCCCTAACACACGCGGGTGCAATTTTGTGGGGAGCCGCCTTGACGACCCCCGGGCTTTGCACCATCTGGCAATATATTGACCATACTGTACGGTCATTACAAGCCATTGGGGCCGGAATGCACGAATTTGTGAAGGGACGCTCGCCGCCGCCGCGGACGGAGCCCCGGCCTGCGCTGGCAATGGCCCTTTGCACTGTTTTTGGGGCTGTTTTGGCGCTCGGCGGCTGTGCTGGGCTGCCGGGCAAGGACGTCCCCCACGCCGCAGGCGCTCCGCTCGCCGCCGCCGAAAGCCTGGCGGCCGCCCCCGCGGACTGGCCAGGCGACGCCTGGTGGAAATCTTACGGCGATAACCAGCTCGACACGCTGATGGATGAAGGCCTCGCCGGCGCGCCCAGCCTGGCCGCCGCGGAGGCGCGCGTCCGCGTTGCGGAAGCCTCCCTCGCCAGCGCCCGCGCCGCACGCGCGCCGGCGGTTTCCGCCAGCGCCGAGGCGCAGGCGCTGAAGCAAAGCTACAATAACGGCATCCCCGCCGCCTTCATCCCGCACGGTTATCAGGACATCGGCCGGGCGAGCCTGGATTTCCGCTATGAACTCGATTTCTGGGGCCGCAACCGCGCCGCCGTCGCCGCCGCTTCTTCCGATGCGCGCGCCGCCCGCGCGGAAGCGGCCGAGGCGCGCCTGGTGCTCTCCACCAGCATCGCGCAGGCCTATGCCGATCTCGCGCGCCTCTACGCCGAGCGCGATGTGGCCGAGCGGGCCGTGGCGCTGCAGGGCGAAACCTTCGATCTTGTCAGCCGCCGCGTCAAGTCCGGCCTCGACACAAGGGGCGAGCTGGCGCAGGCGCAAGCCGGCCCCGCCGCCGCACGCGCCGACATCGCCGCGCTGGATGAAGCGATCACGCAAACGCGCAACCGCCTTGCGGCGCTAATCGGCGCCGGGCCAGACCGCGGCCGCGGCATCGCGCGCCCGCCGGCCGCGCAGCTCAAATCCTTCGGCTTGCCTGCCAACATCGCCGCTGACCTGCTCGGCCGCCGGCCGGATATCACCGCTGCGCGCTGGCGCGCGGAAGCGGCGTTCAAACGCGTGAACCAGGCGCGCGCATCGTTTTATCCGAACGTGAATCTCGCCGCCTATGTCGGTGTGCAGGCGCTGGGTCTCGAACAGCTGACGCAAGCGGGGTCCGATATCGGCGCCATCGGCCCAGCGATTACCTTGCCGATCTTCCAGGGCGGGCGGCTGCGCGCAGGCTTGCGGCGTGCGTCCGCGGAGCGCGACGCCGCCGTCGCCTCCTATGAAGACACGCTAGTGCAGGCGCTGCGCGACGTGGCCGACGTGACCGCCAGTCAGAACGCGTTGGGCGCGCGGCTCAAGGAATCGCGCGATGCGCTCGCCGCCAATGAAGAGGCCTATCGCATCGCGCGGCTGCGCTATGACGGCGGCCTTTCCAACTACCAGAACGTCCTGATCGCTGAGCAAGGCGTGCTCACCCAGCGTCGTGTGGTCGCCGATTTGGAGGCGCGCGCCTTCACGCTCGACGTCGCGCTCGTCCGTGCCTTGGGCGGCGGATTCCAAGCATCCTAAGGGAAGAGAAAATGGCTGACACCGCACCCCAACAGCTTCGCGCCGCGCCCGATCGCATTGCGTCTGAAACGCAGCCTCAACCCACGCCTGAGGCGCCGGCGCCGGTGAGCCGCCGCCGCATGCTGCTGGGCGCGCTGGCCGGCGTCGTGACGCTCAGCATGCTCGCCTACGGCGGCTACTGGCTCGCTGCGGCTTCGCATTACGTGTCGACCGACAACGCCTATGTCGGCGGCGACAGCGCCCTTGTGGCGCCGCTGACAGCAGGCCCGGTTTCAGAGGTGATGGTGGGCGAAACGCAGGCTGTGAAGGCCGGCGACGTGCTCGTGAAACTGGACGACGCCGACGCGAAACTCGACCTTGCGGAAGCGCGCGCCACCCTCGCCGGCGCCCGCGCCGATTTCGAGCGCGCGCGCATCGATTGGGGCCGGCGGCGGGTGCTTTCCGCCACCGGCGCCGTTTCGCAGGACGAACTGACGAGCGCGCGCAACGCCTTCGTCACCGGCCAGGCGCGCGTGGAAGCCGCCGCGGCGCGGGTTGAGAGCGCCGAACTGGCGCTGACGCGCACGGTGCTGCGCGCGCCGATCGCCGGCCTCGTCACGCGCAAATCCGTGCAAGTGGGCCAGCGCGTCGCCGTGGGCGCGCCGCTGATGACAATCGTGCCAGCCGATGATTTCTATGTCGATGCGAACTTCAAGGAACCGCAGCTGCGCAAGGTCGCGATCGGTCAGAAGGTGGAGCTTGTTTCTGATCTCTATGGCGGGCAGGTAAAGTATTCAGGGGTCGTCAGCGGGCTTTCGGCGGGCACCGGCTCGGCCTTCGCGCTGATCCCGGCGCAGAACGCCTCGGGCAACTGGATCAAGGTCGTGCAGCGTGTGCCCGTGCGCATCGAACTGGATCAGAAGGAGCTGCGCGCCCACCCCTTGCGCGTCGGCCTTTCGATGAAGGCTAAGATCGACGTGAACAGCAAAGGCTGACCGCCGTGGAGCAAACCGGCCCGAAGCCGCTCAGCGGCGCCACGCTCGCAATCACCGCGGTGGCGCTGGCGCTAGCCACGTTCATGCAGGTGCTCGACACCTCGATCGCGAACGTGGCGGTGCCGACGATCGCCGGCGATCTCGGCAGCAGCGTCTCGCAGAGCACGTGGATCATCACGTCGTTCGCCGTTTCCAACGGCATATCCGTGCCGCTCACGGGGTGGTGCATGATGCGCTTCGGCATCGTGCGCACGTTCGTAGTTTCCGTCGTGCTGTTCACGATGGCCTCGTTCCTGTGCGGGGCGGCGTGGAGCCTGCCCAGCCTCATCGCATTCCGCATCCTGCAAGGCGCGGTTTCAGGGCCGATGATTCCGGGCTCGCAAGCGCTGTTGCTGCTGGTGTTTCCTCCGCAGCGGCGCGCCACCGCGCTCGCCATCTGGTCGATGACCACGCTGGTGGCGCCGATCACCGGCCCGATCCTGGGCGGCTACATTTCCGATAATGTGAGCTGGCCCTGGCTCTTTTATATCAACGTGCCCGTGGGCTTGCTCTGTGCGTTCCTCTGTTGGAGCAACCTGGCCCAGATGGAGACGCAGACGCGCAAGATGCCGATCGACAAGACCGGCTTCATTCTGTTGACGATCTGGGTTGGCGCCTTCCAGATCATGCTGGACACCGGCAAGGAAGCCGACTGGTTCTCCTCGCCGCTCATCGTGACGGAGGCGCTGGTCGCGATCGTCGCGTTCATCGCGTGGGTGATCTGGGAGATGAACGATCGCCACCCGATCGTTGATCTCTCGCTGTTCCGGCTTTCCAATTTCCGACTCGGCGTGCTGGCGTTCGGCCTGGGCTACAGCGTGTTCTTCGGATCGAGCGTGTTGCTGCCGATCTGGCTGCAAACGCAGTTGGGTTACCCGGCGACCTGGGCGGGGCTGGTGTTCGCGCCAGCGGGCGTCGTGGCGATCGTTTTGACCCCGCTGGTCGCGCGCCTGCTCACCCGTGTGGACATCCGCGTGCTGGCGACGATCTCGATTTCGATGTTCTCGCTTTCGCTCTACATGCGCTCTCTGGCGCCGCCGGATGCGAGCTTCGGCGTGCTGCTCGTGCCCACGCTGGTGCAAGGCATCGGCATGAGCGGGTTCTTCATGTCGATGGTGTCGCTCTCGCTCAACGGGGTGCCGGCGCATCAGATTCCGCAGGCCGCGAGCCTCAACAATTTCTCGCGCATCACGGCCGGCGCCTTCGGCGCCTCGCTGGTGACGACATTCTGGGACCGCGGGGCAAGCCTGCACCAGACGCGCATCACCGAGGTCATGCCCGGCCCGGGCGACGGCGCGTGGGAAGCGGCGATGGCGCAGATGCGCGCGCTTGGCCTTGACCCCGCGCAGAGCGTCGGCGCGATCAACGGCGTCGTCACCGCGCAGGCGTATTATCTCTCGACGATGGATTTCTTCCGAATCTGCGCACTGCTTTCGATGCTGATGATCCCGATCATCTGGATGACCAGTCGCGTGCGCCCAGCGGCCGGCGCGCCGGCCGTCGCGGCGGCGGACTAATCTCTTCCGCCGCCGGGTTGCCACTGGCAGCGCGGCCCCGCTTAATGGCGGGGATGGCAGAAGTCGAAATCGCGCCTGTGTTCAAGGAAACGCTGATCGTGCTGGGCGCGACGGCGGCGGTGATCCCGATTTTCTATCGGTTGAAGCTATCGCCGGTGATCGGATTCATCCTGATCGGGCTGGGCCTTGGGCCGTTTGGCCTCGGCGCGCTGGCCGACACCTTTCCCTGGCTCTCCACCGTGACGATCACCGACAAGGAGGAACTGCGCCCGGTAGCGGAATGGGGCGTGGTACTTCTGCTGCTGACGATCGGCCTCGAACTCTCCTTCGAGCGGCTGAAAATCATGAGTCGTCTGATCTTCGGCCTTGGCTCGCTGCAAGTAATCCTGAGCACGGCGGCGATCACCGCCGCGCTGGCCTTGTGCGGCGTGAAGCCAGCCGAGGCGCTCGTCATCGGCGTGGCGCTGGCGCAATCCTCCACCGCCGTGCTGGTGCAGACGCTGGCGCAGGAGCGCAAGCTGCGCGCGCCGGTGGGCCGCACCAGCTTTTCCGTGCTGCTGTTCCAGGACATCGCGGCGGCCCCGATCCTGTTCGCGCTGGGCGCGATCGCGGTGTCGCGGGGCGCGGACATGTTCGGCGCGTTCGGCGGCGCGCTGGCGCAAGCGGCCATCGCCGTGGCTGTACTGATCGCACTGGGCCGCTTCGCGCTGCCGCCCTTCTTTCGCAGCGTCGCGCGTACGCAAAGCCCTGAACTGTTTCTCGCCGCGTGCCTGCTGGTGATCATCGGCACCGGCATCGTGGCCTCGCTCGCCGGCATTTCCGCTGCGATCGGCGCCTTGATCGCCGGCATCCTGCTGGCGGAAACGGAGTACCGCCGCCAGATCGAGGTGCTGATCGAGCCGTTCAAAGGCCTTTTCGTCGGCGTATTCCTGATCCTGGCCGGCATGGGCATCGATCTGCGCGCGGCCTTCGCCGATCCCATCGTTGTGCTTGGCGGCGCCGCGGCGCTGCTGCTGGTGAAAGCGGCCATCATGTACGGCCTCGGGCGCCTGTTCCGGCTGCCGAAACCGACAGCGATGGGCGCGGCGCTCGTGCTGGCCCCTGGCGGCGAGTTCGCCTTCATCATTCTGGCCGCGGCGGCCTCTTTGGTGAGTCCGCCGGCGCTACAGGCCAGCCTCACCGTCGTCGCGCTCACCATGGTTCTGATCCCGTTTCTGTCACGCCTGGGCGATCGCGTGGCGGATAGCATGAACGCGCGGCGCAAGATCGAACCCGACCTGTTGCCCCCAGAACCGCAGGACGAAGCACCCCGCGCGGTAATCGCCGGCTACGGCCGCGTCGGCCGGCTGGTCGGCGAGATGCTCGAAGAGCACAAGGTGCCGTATCTGGCGTTGGACGCCGACCCCGACGTCGTGCGCGCCGCGCGGCGCGACAAGAAGCCGGTATTTTATGGCGACGCCTCCAACCTCGCGATGCTGGAGCGGCTGGGTTTGGCGCGCATGCGTGCGCTGATCGTCACCATGGAGGCGCCGGACCGTATCGAAGCCGTCGTCGAAACCGCGCGCACGGCGCGGCGGGATCTGCTGATCGTTGCGCGCGCGCGGGACGCTGTGCATGCCGGGCGGCTCTACAAGCTGGGCGCCAACGACGTCGCGCCCGAAACCATCGAGGCGAGCCTGCAGTTGAGTGAGGCGGTGCTCGTCGATCTCGGCGTGCCGATGGGGCCTGTCATCGCCTCCATTCATGAAAAGCGCGCGCAATTCCGCAGCGAAGTGATGCGGCTCGCGCCGGACGCGCACGTGCCGGCGCGCCATCGCCGCCGGCTGCGCGAGATGTTCCTCAAAAGCGGCGAGCACGAACGCAGCGAATAAGAGATATTTTGCTTGTAATGAGATAATTGTCTCATTATACGTCTCCTGTACAAGTATGGGAGGGCGTGATGACCCATGAAGAAATGGCCCGGAAGATGGACGAGCATTTCGGCTACGAGATGCGCGACGACGTCGCCGGCGTTCTGGCGACCCTGGCCGACGGCGTGGAGCACGACATCGTGGGCCATCCCGCCGGCGCGACGAGCGGGCGCGAAGCGGCCCGCTCCTTCTATGTCTCGCTGTTCGCCGATCTTTCGGACGGCAAGGTCGAGACACTGCGCCGGCTCTACGGCGAGAATTTCCTGATCGACGAATCCGTGTGGCGAGGGCGCGCGCCGGGGCGGCCGTTCGGCGTTGAAGGGCGCGGCCGCCCGCTCGAGTTCCGCTTGCTGCATGTCGTGGAGTTCGCCGAGAGCGGCGGCGCCATCCAGCGCGAACAGGTATGGGTCGACATGGCGGCGATACTGCAGCAACTGCCGCAGGAACGCGCATGAACGACGTGGCGGTCCCCGGTCGGCCCAACCAAAAGCGGCGCACGCGCAAGGATCTGTTGCAGGCTGCGGCGCGGCTGGCTGCGGAAGGGCGCAAGCCGAGCCTGGAGGAGATCGCCGAAGAGGCGCTCGTCTCACGCGCGACGGCCTACCGCTATTTTCCCAGCGTCGACGCGCTGATGGTGGAGGCGGCCCTCGACATGGCGTTCCCCGACGCCGCCCTGCTCGACCGCGCCGGAGGCGACCCCGCAGCGCGGCTGATCGAGGTCGACGATGCCATCGCCGCCATGATGGAGACGAACGAAACCCTGCTGCGCACGATGCTGGCGCACGCGCTGCAGCAAAGTCTTGCGTCCGCTGCGCCGGATGCGCCCGCCCGGCAGAACCGGCGCATGCCGCTGATCGAGGCGGCGCTCGCCCCAGCGCAGAAAGAGTTCAAGTGCAGCGACTTCGAAACGCTGAAGCGCGCCTTGGCGCTGATCCTCGGCACGGAAGCGATGATCGTGTTCAAGGACGTACTGCAGCTCGACGCCGCGGAGGCGCGCAAGGTACGGCGCTGGGCGATCCGCGCCCTGGTGGAGGCCGCGCGCACGGAGAAGGCGGCGCGTTAGTGCGAAGGCCGAACAATTTTTTGGAACGCCGGCGCGCGAAGCGGCGGCGAAGGAGGAGCCATGTCCAAACGCCACGATTTCTACGGACCGATCCATAAGGGCCTGCGCCTAGGCGCCGCCCGCTTGCTGATCCGCCTCGGCGCCGCAGATTGGCGCGACGCGGCCGCCGCGCACGCGCTGCTGGATGCCCTGGCGCTG
>JBFWWB010000080.1:0-13192 GCA_050246435.1 Hyphomonadaceae bacterium | reverse complement strand
CATCAAGCTGATGGCGGAAGCGTCCATGACCTTAAGATCGCGCGCCAACACCTCGTGATAGCTGAGCTTGTCGTAGCGGGTCGCGTTCTTGTCCTTCTTGGGATCGGCCGAGTAGACGCCGTCGACGTTGGTCGCCTTGAGGACGGCGTCGCAGCCCATCTCGGAGGCGCGCATCGCCGCCGTGGTGTCGGTCGTCAGGAAGGGCGACCCGAGGCCGCCGGCGAAGAGCGCGACGCCCTGCCGGGCGAGGGCCTCGGCCGCGCCGCGCTGGGTGAAGGTGTCGCAGACCGTCGGCATCGGCAGGCCGGAGAAGACCGGCGCGTCGAGACCGCGCGCCCGCAGCGCCTCGCGCATGGCGAGCGCGTTCATCACCGTCGCCATCATGCCCATGTAATCGGCCGTCGCGCGGTCCATCCCGCGCGCGGCGCCCTGCAGGCCGCGGAAGATGTTGCCCCCGCCGATGACCAGGGAGACTTCCAGCCCGCCCGCGCGCACTGCGGCCACCTCGGCGGCGATCCGGTCGCACTCCTCGATGTCGATGCCGTACTGGCCGGCGCCCATGAGCACCTCGCCGGAGATTTTGATCAGCACCCGCTGGTACGGCCCGCGCGCCTTTCCGTCCTCGCCGGGGGCTGCTGGCGGTGCGGCGTCTGCGCTCATGGGATCGCTTTCGCTGAAGGGTGAGGCCGGGCGCGATCCGCCGCGCGCCGGGCGCGCAGCGAGTCACGGCGCAAGCTTAGCCTCCGCCGCAGGGCGCGTGCAAAGGCTAAGCAGCCGCGCCTAGCGGCCTCCAGCGGCCGCGGCGACCTCGGCGGCGAAATCGTCGCTGCGCTTTTCCACGCCTTCGCCGAGGCGGAAGTGCAAGAACGCCTTGAGCGCGATCGGCGCGCCGGCGGCCTTTTCGGCCTCCTTTAGCGCCTGTTCGACCGTCAGGTCGGGGTTCACGACGAAGGCCTGCTTGGTGAGCACGACTTCCTCGTAGAATTTCCGCAAGCGGCCTTCGATCATCTTCTCGACGACGCCCGCCGGCTTGCCGGAATCCTTGGCCTGCTCGGTCAGCACCGCGCGTTCGCGCGCGACGGCTTCGGCGGGCACTTCCTCGACCGAAACGGCCAGCGGCGCGGTGGCGGCGATATGCATCGCCACCTTGCGGCCGATATCCAGCAGCACTTCCGCCCTGCCGGCGCTTTCCAGCGCCACAAGCACGCCGACGCGGCCCAGATTGGGCGCGATCGCGTTATGGACGTACGGCGCGACGACGCCCTGGCTCACCGAAAGTGCGGCCGCCCGGCGGAGATTGATGTTCTCCCCGATCGTGGCGATCAGGTTGGTGATCTCCTCCTGCACGCTGCCGCCGCCCGGCGCGGGCGACGCCAGCAGCGCCTGCAGATCGCCGCCAACCTTCAGCGCCAGCTGCGCATAGGCCGCTGCGGCCTTCTGGAATTGCTCGTTGCGGGCGACGAAATCGGTTTCCGAATTAAGCTCGACGATCGCCGCGGAAGCGCCGGCCGGCGCCACGCCCACCAGCCCTTCGGCGGCCGCGCGATCGGCCTTTTTCGCCGCTTTGGAGAGACCTTTGGCGCGCAGCCAATCGACGGCCGCTTCGATGTCGCCGGCGGTTTCCGCCAGCGCCTTCTTGCAGTCCATCATGCCCACGCCGGTTTTTTCCCGGAGCTCCTTCACGAGCCCCGCTGTGATTTCGGCCATATCCTGCTCCCGTTCAGGGATTGAGGCTCAATGCTGGGTTTCGGCTGCGCCCGTCTCGGCGAGCGCAGGCTCGGCCGGAGGGGCCTCCGAAGCGCCGACGTCGACGCCCGCCGCGCCCTGGCCGGCGGCGAGCCCGTCGAGCACCGCATCGGCCACCAGATCGCAATAGAGCTGGATGGCGCGGGCGGCGTCGTCATTGCCGGGAATGGGGAAGTCCACCAAGTCGGGATCGCAATTGCTGTCGACGATGGCGACGACCGGAATGCCCAGCTTCCGCGCTTCCTGGATCGCGATCATTTCCTTGTTCGTGTCGATCACGAACATCAGGTCCGGCAGGCCGCCCATAGCGGCGATGCCGCCGAGAGAGCGATCCAGCTTGTCGCGCTCGCGCGTCAGATTAAGGACTTCCTTCTTCGTGAAGCCCGATCCGCCTTCCTGCGTCACCGTGCTTTCGACCTCGCGCAGCCGCGCGATGGATTTCGACACCGTCTGCCAGTTGGTCAGCGTACCGCCGAGCCAGCGATGGTTCACGTAATACTGCGCGCAACGCTTCGCCGAGCCGGCGATGAAATCCGACGCTTGCCGTTTCGTGCCGACGAACAGGATGCGCCCGCCCTTGGCGGCCGTGTCGCGCACCTTGAGCAGCGCCTGGTGCAACAGCGGCACCGTGATCGACAGATCGATGATGTGGATGTTCGAGCGCACGCCGAAGATGAAGCGATCCATCTTCGGATTCCAGCGATGCGTCTGGTGGCCGAAATGCGCGCCAGCTTCCAAGAGCTGACGCATGCTGAATTCAGGCAGCATGCCGTTCCTTTCCGGTTTTTCCGCCGCGGGAAGGAGCCAGGGCCAATGCGCCCCGACACCGGATTATGGCTCCCGCGTGAGAGATAGGGCGCGGATATAGGCAAAGGCGGCGCGGGAGGCAACCCGCGCACCCCCCCTTCAGGCCCTTCAGGCCACCCGTTCGACCCCACGGGCGGCCTTCAGCGCGGCCCGGGCCCCGGGGCTGGCCGGATAAAGGCCCTGCGAGGCGATCTCGATCTCGCGGCCGTCGGCCAGCTTGAGCAACAGACGCAACGGGCGCCCCTCCTGCCCCTCCGCTGTGCGCAGCGCCCGCAGCGTCTCCGCCAGCATCGCCGGCGAGCCGCCCATGCCCTCCTTGAGCACAACGCGCAGCGCCTCCGCACCGCGGGCTTCGGCCGCCTCCAGCGGCTCGAACAATTCCGCCGTCAGGCGCAATTCGCCGTCCCTCCAGCGCGCGCGGGCGCGGAACACCAGCGCCCTGCCGGGCTGCAGCGCCTCGCGCGCGATCGCCAGATTCTCCGGCATGACCATCGCCTCGAACTCGGCGGTGGGATCGGAGAACATCACGAACGCGAAGCGCTGATCGCCGTCGCCGCTGCGCTGGCCGTCACGGCGCATGATCGTGCGCTCCATGTATTTCCGCACCACGCCCGCCATCGCGTAGGTGCGCGGTTCGGTTTCGCCTTCGTCGTGGATGTCGGCGTAGGTGGCGTATTTGCCGCTGGGCGCGTGCGCCAGGAACGGATCGAGCGGGTGGCCGGACAGGTAGAAACCGACGCTCTCACGCTCGAAATCCAGCTTCTCCTCCTCTTTCCAGGGCGTCGCTTTCGGCAAGGCCGGCCGGGCGAGCTTTTCGCCTTCGCCGCCGAAGAGACTCGCTTGCGCGCTGACGCGCTCTTCCGCAGCGCGCGCGGCGATCGCGGCCATCATCTCGCACGCCGCGAACGCGCGCGAGCGCTCCGGCTCGATCGAGTCGAACGCGCCGGCCTTGGCCATATTCTCCATCTGGCGGCGATTGATCGCTTTGGGGTCGAGGCGTTCGGCCAGATCGTGCAAATCCTTGAACGCGCCGCCCCGCGCCCGTTCGGCGACGAGCGCCTCCATGGCCCCCATGCCGACATTCTTGAGCGCGCCCAACGCGTAGCGCACCGCGCCGTCCTGCACGGAGAAATCCGCCTCCGACGCGTTCACGTCCGGGGGCAGCACGCCAACGCCCATGCGCCGCGCCTCCTGCCGGAAGATCGCCAGCTTGTCGGTGCTGCCGGCGTCGAGGCTCATAGAGGCGGCGAGGAACTCGACCGGGTAATTCGCCTTCAGATAAGCCGTCCGGTAGGTCAGCAGCGCATAGGGCGCGGAGTGCGATTTGTTGAAGCCGTAATCGGCGAATTTCGCGCACGCCTCGAAGATCACGTCGGCGTCGGCTTCGCTGATGCCGCGTTCGACCGCCCCGGTCATGAAGCGGGCGCGCTGCTTTTCCATTTCGGCGCGGATCTTCTTGCCCATCGCGCGGCGCAGCAGATCGGCCTCGCCGAAAGAATAGCCCGCCAGGTCGCGCGCGATCTGCATCACCTGTTCCTGGTAGGTGATGATGCCAAAAGTCTCGGCCATGATGTGCGCGATCTTCGGGTGGATGTGCACCACCGGTTCGCGCCCCAGTTTGCGCGCGCAGTAGATTGGGATGTTGGCCATCGGGCCGGGGCGATAGAGCGCCACCAGCGCGATCAGATCCTCGAAGCGATCGGGCTGCATATCGACCAGCGCCCGGCGCATGCCCTGGCTTTCCACCTGAAATACGCCGACTGTTTCGCCGCGGGCGAGCATTTCGTAGGTCTTCACGTCGTCGAGCGGGATGCGCTCGATATCGAGATCGACGCCGCGCGCGCGGATCATCTTCTGCGCGCGGTCCAGCACCGTCAGCGTCTTGAGGCCCAGGAAGTCGAACTTCACCATGCCGGCGGGTTCGACCCATTTCATGTTGAATTGGGTGGCCGGAATATCCGAGCGCGGATCGCGGTAGAGGGCCACCAAGTCCTGCAGCGGGCGATCGCCGATGACGATGCCGGCTGCGTGGGTGGAGGCGTTGCGGTGCAGGCCTTCAAGCTGCAGCGCCACCGTCAGCAATTCGTCGATCTCGTTTTCTTCGCGCGCAGCCTTGAGGCGTGGCTCCAGCTCGAGCGCCTGCGCCAGGGAAATAGGGTTCGCGGGGTTTGCGGGAATGAGCTTGGCGAGGCGATCGACTTGACCGTAGGGCAGTTGCATCACCCGGCCTACGTCGCGCACCACGGCGCGCGCCTGCAGGGTGCCGAACGTGATGATCTGGGCGACGCGGTCGGCGCCGTATTTCTCGCGGACGTACTCGATCACCTCGCCGCGCCGGTCCTGGCAGAAATCGACGTCGAAATCCGGCATCGAGACGCGTTCGGGATTGAGGAAGCGTTCGAAGAAGAGATCGAAGCGCAGCGGGTCAAGGTCGGTGATCGTCAACGCCCACGCCACGACCGAGCCCGCGCCCGAACCGCGGCCTGGGCCTACGGGGATGTCGCGCGCCTTCGCCCATTTGATGAAGTCGGCGACGATCAGAAAGTAGCCGGGAAAGCCCATCTGCGTGATGACGCCGAGCTCGTAATTCAGCCGGTCGACATAATCCTTTTCCGGCGCAGCGGCGGCTTCGCCCAAAGCCGCCAGGCGCGCGCGCAAGCCTTCCTCGGCCTGGGCGCGCAATTCGGAAGCCTCATCGCGGCCCGCATCGCTCGCGAAGCGCGGCAGGATGGGTTTGCGCGTGCGCACGCGGAAGGCGCAGCGGCGGGCGACGTCGATCGCCTGCTCGATCGCCTCGGGCAGATCGGAGAACAGCGCGCGCATTTCGGCGGCGGACTTGAAATAATGTTCAGCCGTGTAGTGCGGGCGGTTTTCCTCTGCGAGATAGGAAGACGCCGCGATGCAGGACAGCACGTCGTGCGCGCGGTGGCCGGCGCGCTTTTCAAAACGAATGTCGTTGGTGGCGACCAGCGGCAAACCCCGCGCATAGGCCTGTTCGATCAGCACGCCTTCGGCGTCGCTTTCGCCCGGCTCGCCCTGGCGCTGCAGCTCGACATAGAGCCGCGCCCCGTACGCCTCGGTGAGCTGCGCCAGGACCTCGCCCGGATCGCGGTGGGCGGCGATCAGCGCGTTGATCAGCCCGGCATGTCCGCCGGTCAGCGCGATCAGCCCCTCCGACCGCGCCAGCACCTGCGCGAGCGACGCATGCGGCGCCTCGCCTTCCGCCTCCAGATAGGCAGCGCTGGAGAGCGCGATCAGATTCGCGTAACCCGCCTCATTCTGGGCAAGCAGCGTGAGCGGGCCGCCGACGCCGCCCTCCTCGCGCACGTCCAGGCTGAGGCCGATGATCGGCTGCAGCCCCTTCTCCGCCATCACCTCGGAAAATTCGAGCGCGCCGAAAAGGTTGTTATGATCGGTGAGCGCCAGCGCCGGCATATGGTGCGCCTTGGCCAGCGCGGCCAGCGCCTTCACGTGCAGCGTGCTTTCAAGCAGCGAATAGGCTGAGCGCGCCCGCAGATGCACAAACAGATCGCCGCCGTCGCTCATCGCTTTCTCCTCGCGCCGCCAGGAAGCGCGATTCTCCGCCTCTTGCGAAGATTTGATATTCCTGTTTTGTTCCCATCACAAGAGATGGGAATGGAAGCGCCCACATGGAACAGCGGCTCAGTCTGATCACCCTCGGCGTCGCCGACATGGCCCGCGCACGCGCGTTTTATGAGGGAGTGCTGGGCTGGCGACCCGCGATGGCGGTGGATGAGGTCGCCTTCTATCAGCTGCCCGGCTTCGCCCTGGCGCTGCACCCGCGCGCGATGCTGGCGGCGGATGCGCTGGTTGATGACGACAGCGGCGGCGGCTTCGCCGGCTTCACCTTGGCGATCAATCAACGCAGCACGGCGGAGGTCGATGCGCTGGCGGCCGCACTCGCCGCAGCGGGCGCGCGCATCCTGAAGACCCCGCGGGCGACCGCCTGGGGCGGCTATCATTTCTATTTCGCCGACGCGGACGGCTTCGCCTGGGAAGTCGCGTACAATTCGGGCAGCGCCATTCACCCGGACGGCGCCACGACATTCACTTTCGGCTGAGGCTCACGATCCGGCCCAGCGGTCGAGCGTGGCGTACGCATAGATCGCCTCGCCATCGATGACGCCAGTCCAGTTCCAGGCGAGGCGTGCGCCAGCGGGCGCCGCCGTCACCACGCCGTCCACGCACGGGCCGTAGGTGATCGTCTCCGTGAAAAACATGTACGCGCCCTGGCTGCCGACGCGGCGCAGAACGCCGCCGCATTTGAGCGTGGGATATTCCGTCGTTCCGCCGTCGCCGGTGAGCGTCACACGGACAGGATAACTCTTATCGCCGCCGCCAATTTGGGTTTCCTGCCCCGTCCAGCCGCCCAGCCACGCAGGCTCGGCGGCCAACGCGAAGGGCTCCGCCGCCACGAGGATCGCCAAGGCGCCCGCCAGCGCCTGCGCCGCTCTACGCCGCATGGAGCCTCCCATCGCGCAACGTGACCACGCGATCCATATAGCTCGCCAGCTGCAGATTGTGCGTGGCGACCAGCGCCGAAACGCCCTCCCCGCGCACCACCTCCAGCAGCGCATTGAACACCGACCCCGACGTCGTCGGATCGAGATTGCCGGTGGGCTCATCGGCCAACACCACCGCCGGCTTGTTCGCCAGCGCGCGTGCAATGGCGACGCGCTGCTGTTCGCCGCCGGACAACTGCGCCGGTTGATGGTGCAGCCGTTCGGCCAGGCCCATGCGTGTCAGCAGCCGCTCCGCCGTGGTGCGCGCCGCGGCTTGCCTGGCGCCATCGATCACTTGCGGCAGCGCGACATTATCGAGCGCGTCGAATTCCGGGAGCAGATGGTGGAATTGGTAGACAAAGCCCAGCCTGCGGCGGCGGATCGCAGTGCGCTTGTCGTCGCTCAGATCCCAGGCGGAGACGCCGTCGATCCACACTTCGCCTTCGCTCGGGCGTTCAAGCAGGCCTGCGGCGTGCAGCAGCGAGGACTTGCCCGAGCCGGAGGGACCGATCAGGCCGACGATCTCGCCGGGGCGCAATTCGAAATCGACGCCGTCGAGCACGACCAATTCGCGATCGCCCGTTTGGAAACGGCGCTTCACCCCGCGCACCGCCATCGCCGGCGTCATCCCGCGCGTGTCATTCATAGCGCAGCGCCTCGACCGGATCGAGCCGCGACGCGCGGAACGAGGGCGGCAACGTCCAAAGGAAGCTCATCGCGAGCGCGAAGCCGCCGACCACCGCGACTTCGCCCCATTCGACCTTCGCTGGAATGCGCGACAGCGAGTACACATCCGCATTGAAGACGTTCACGTGGAACGCCCAGCTCACGAAATCCTGAATAGGCCCGATATAAATGCAGAAGAGCGTGCCCGCCAGCAGGCCCGCCAGCGTGCCCAGCGCGCCGATCGTAGCGCCGGAGAGAAAGAAGATACGCATGATCGCGCCGCGCGTGGCGCCCATCGTGCGCAGGATCGCGATGTCGCGCCCCTTGTTCTTCACCAGCATGATGAGGCCGGAAATGATGTTCATGGCGGCGATCGCCACGATCATCATCAGGATGAGGCGCATCACGTTGCGCTCGACCACCAGCGCGTTCACCAGGCTTTGGTTCTGCTGCTTCCAATCGGTGATGAACACGTCCGCGCCCAACGCTTCGCGCAGCGCGCGCATCACCGGCTGGGTGTGATCGGGATCGGTGACGCGCAGTTCGAGGCGATCGACCGTATCGCCCTTGGAGAAGAAAAGCTGCGCCTCCGGCAGCGGCATGTAGATGAAGGCGGAATCGTATTCGCTCATGCCGACGTTGAAGAGCGCCGAAACGGCGTAGGTTTTCGAGCGCGGCGTCACGCCGAACGGCGTCACCGCGCCTTGCGGCGAGATGAGCGTGACGGCGCCGCCCGCGCCAGAGCCCAAGGCGGCGGCCAGCCGGTAGCCGACGGCCAGGCGCGCCGCGCCATCCTCATCCGTATCGAAATCCTTGAGCGCGCCAGCGTTGATGTTGTTCGCTACGATCGGCAGCGCGGCGAGATTGGCCGACGAGATCCCGCGCACATAGGCGCCCGCGGCCTGCCCGTTCGCCACCGCCAGCACCTGGCCTTCAACGAGTTCTGCGACATGGGTGACGCCGCTCACCCGCTGCGCGCGCGCCATCAGCGCCGCGCGCGTCGCGGGATCGCGCCCGGTGACATCGATATAGACATGCCCGTTCACCCCGAGGATGCGCGACAGCAGCGTTTCGCGGAACCCATTCATCACCGACATGGTGATGATCAGCACGGCCACCGCGAGCAGGACGCCGACGAACGAGATCACCGAAATGAGCGCCACGCCGCCCTGGCTGCGCTTGGCGCGCAGATAGCGCCACGCGAGCATGCGCTCGAACGGCCCGAAGGGCTGCGCGCCGTTGGCTTCGCCCATCAATACGCTCTAGCCACGATGATCTGCTCGACGCCGGGCGCGCCGGTGAAAATGCACGGCCCTAGCGCCGCAGGCTGCGCCAGCGGCGCGTTCCGCACGGTAAGCTTCAGCGCCTTCAGCTTCTGATCCACCGCTTCGAGCGCTGCGCCCGTGGGCTTCGACCAGGACACTTTCGTCCAGCCTGCGAACCCAGCATCCTCGTCGGCGCTGTAAAGTTCCTCCAGCTGCGCGAAGCTCGTCACGTCGTCGCGCAGCGCGCCGTCCAGCCGGGCGCGCGCTTCCGCCATCAATGCTGCCTGTATCTCTCCCAGCAGGCGCGGCGCATCGCCCACGAAGGCCGCGCGGTCGGCTTGGTGCGTGCGGATCTTGTCGCCATCGCGCAGCGCATCGCGGCGGATGAAGCTCACCTTGCCGGCGGCCACGTCGCGCCCGCCGATCTCAAGCAGCAGCGGCGCGCCGCGGCGCACCCAATCCCAGCGCTTATCGGCCGAGCGGCCCTGCTTGGTATCGACCCAGGCGCGCAGGCGCTCGCCAAACGCTGTCTGCGCGGTGAGTTCCGCGGCGAGGGCATGGCAATAATCGACGATGCCGGCGTCTTCCGGCTTGTCGCGCAGCATCGGCACGATGACGATCTGGCGCGGCGCGAGCGCCGGGGGCGCACGCAGGCCGTCATCGTCGCCGTGCGTCATGATCAGCCCGCCGATCAGCCGCGTCGACACGCCCCAACTCGTGGTGTGGCAAAGCCGCAGGCCGCCTTCCTTGTCCTGGTAGCGGATGTTCTGCGCCTCGGCGAAGTGGGTGCCGAGATAGTGCGAGGTTCCCGCCTGCAACGCCTTGCCGTCCTGCATCATGGCTTCAATCGAATAGGTGGACACGGCGCCGGGAAAGCGCTCGTTTTCAGGCTTTTCCCCGGCGATGACGGGGATCGCCAGCGCCTCCTCCACGAAGGCGCGGTACACCTCCAGCATACGCATCGTCTCGGCCGTCGCATCGGCCTTGTCGGCGTGGGCGGTGTGGCCTTCCTGCCAGAGGAATTCCGACGTCCGCAGGAACAGCCGCGTGCGCATCTCCCAGCGCACCACGTTGGCCCATTGGTTCATCAGCAGCGGCAGGTCGCGATAGGATTTAATCCAGCGCGAGAACGCATCGCCGATGATCGTCTCCGACGTCGGGCGGATGATGTAGGGCTCTTCCAGCGCCGCAGACGGATCGGGTTTCAGCGCGCCATCGATATTCTTCAGCCGGTGGTGTGTGACGACCGCCATTTCCTTGGCGAAGCCGTCGACATGCTCGGCTTCCTTGGCGATGAAGCCCATCGGGATGAGCAGCGGGAAATAATAGTTCTCGTGCCCGGTTTCCTTGATGCGGCGGTCAAGGTCGCGCTGCATCTGCTCCCACAGGCCGTAACCCCAGGGCTTCATGATCATCGCGCCGCGCGTGGGCGAAGGCTCCGCCAGATCCGCCGCGCGGCAGACCTCCTGGTACCATTCGGGAAAATTTTCCGCGCGCGTGACGGAGAGGGCGCGTTGCATGGCAAGCCTTCATGGATGGCCCGCAGGCCGCTCAGGGGGGCTCTGATAGCGGCGCGGGGGGCCAGGCGCAACGCAAGCCGCGGGGCTCAGCCCCGCACGCGCACGGGATCCCAGGCGATGACCGCGACGGTGAGCGCCCACAGCAGCGCCGCAAGGATGGCCGCCCACACGGCCTTGCGCTTCAAGTCCGGTCGGACGGGCGCGCCCGGATCGTGCCCGACGGCGCCGGGCTCGGCCTCGGCGACCGAGCGCACCCCGATCGGCAGCATGATGAAGAACGCCACCCACCACCAGATGATGAAGATCGCGATATTGAGAAGCGGATCGAGCACAGCGTTCAGTGGCCTTTCGGCGTTTCCATGAGTTCGACGAGCACGCCGTTGGAATTTTTCGGATGCACGAAAATGATAAGCGTGCCGTGCGCGCCGATGCGCGGCTCGTTCAGGACCGTGGCGCCGCGTTTGACCATCTCGTCGCGCGCTTCGTAGATGTCCTTCACTTCGAAACACACATGATGCTGTCCGCCATTGGGATTCTTGACGAGGAAATTCCGGATCGGGCTCTGCTCGCCCAGCGGCTCGATAAGCTCGATCTGGCTGTTGGGCAGATTGACGAAGGCGAAGCGCACGCCCTGCTCGGCGATCTCGCGCGTTTCGGTGATGTCGGTCGCGCCGTAGAGCGTGCGGTAGGTTTCCTTCGCCGCTTCGATCGAAGGAACGGCGACGCCGACATGATTCAATCGCCCAATCATCTTCGCCTCCATCAGATCGTCAGAATGACGGCCTCCACCACGGGCCGCTTGCCCCACGCCCGTTCCGCCGCGCGGCGCACCGCGCGCGCCACGGCGTCCTCGGCGACCTCCTCGTCGGAGCGCTCCTTGCCGGTCAGCTTGGCGTACGCGGTTTCAGCCGCCGCCGCCAGATCGTCCAGCATCAGTTCCAGCCCCTCTTCGTCGCCCGCGCTTAACCCTTTCACGCGCACTTCCGGCCCGGAAACGATCGCGCGCTTTTTCGCGTTGACCGCCAACGTCACCGTCACCGCGCCATCCGCCGCCAGCCGGCGGCGCTCACGCATGGCTTCGTCGTCGGCTTCGATCACGATCTCGCCATCGACATAAAGCCGGCCCGCCGGCGTCTCGTCGATCACTTCGGGCTCGCCCGGCGCCAAACGGATGAGATCGCCGTTGCGCGGGGCAAGCGCGCGCGGCGTTTGCAGCGTTTGCGCCAGTTTCACATGCTCAAGCAGGTGGCGTCGCTCGCCATGCACGGGCACCGCGATATGCGGGCGCGCCCATTGATACATCTGGCGCAGCTCGTCGCGCGCGGGGTGGCCGGAGACGTGCACCGGCCAGTGTTCGTCGGTGATCACGCGGACGCCGCGCTCGGCCAACTTGTTGTAGAGCGCGTAGATCGCCGTCTCGTTGCCGGGAATGACACGCGAGGAGAACACCACCGCGTCGCCCTCCCCCAGGGTCACGTGGCGATGATCGCCGGCCGCGATCCGAGAGAGGGCTGCGCGCGGCTCGCCCTGGCTGCCGGTGCAGAGATAGAGCACGTGCTCCGGCGCCAGATAGCCGGCCTCCTCCTCGGTGACGAACGTCATCGCCGCCGGCAGCACGCCGACCGCCTTCGCCGCGCCGACGATGCGGTGCATCGAGCGCCCGACGAGGCACACCTCGCGCCCCGCCGCGCGCGCGGCCAGCACCGCGCTCTGCACGCGCGCCACGTTCGAGGCGAACGCTGTGACCGCGACCTTGCTGGTTAGCGTTTTCATCAGTTCAGCCAGGGAATCCCGCACGCCCGCTTCCGAGCCGGACGTCCCCTCGACGAACACATTGGTGCTGTCGCAGACCATCGCCAGCACGCCCTCCTCGCGCATGCGCGAAAGGCTTTCCTCATCCGTCGTTTCGCCAATCGTCGGATCGGGATCGATTTTCCAATCGCCGGTGTGCCAGACGAGCCCCAGCGGCGTGCGGATCGCCAGCCCGTTCGGTTCGGGGATCGTATGAGTGAGCGTTACATATTCGGTGTCGAACGGTCCCAGGCGGTTGCGGCCCTTGAGCGGCGTCACCGTGACGGGCGCCTTCGCCTCAAGCCCGCGTTCACGCAGCTTTTCGCGCACCAGCACGGCGGTGAACGGAGTGGCGTAGATCGGCGCCTTGAGCCGCGGCCACAGCCAGCCGATGGCGCCGATATGATCCTCGTGCGCATGCGTCAGCACGATGCCGAGGATGTTGTCGCGTTCGTTCTCCAGGAAGGTCGGGTCGGGCAGGATGACGTCGACGCCGGGCTGGTTCGGCCCGCCGAATGTCACGCCGATGTCGACGATGATCCATTTCCGGCTATCCGGCGGGCCATAGCCGTAAGCGTTGAGGTTCATCCCGATCTCGCCCGAGCCGCCGAGCGGCAGGAAAACGAGTTCGTCGGCGGGGCCAGGCGTCACAATTTTCCGCCGTTGCGCTTGAACACCTCGAACAGCCCGCGCGAGGTGATGTCCTGGTCGAACACGTCGATGGCGGCGAACTGGCCTTCGAACAGCGAGGCGACGCCGCCGGTCGCGATGGTTTTCATCGGCTGGCCGTACTCGGCGCGGATGCGCCGGATAAGACCCTCGATCATGTCCATCGAGCCCCAATAGATACCCGATTGCATGGCGCGTACCGTGT
>JBFWWB010000079.1:0-13267 GCA_050246435.1 Hyphomonadaceae bacterium | reverse complement strand
CCTTGCGTGACCTGGACCTTGTCTTCCTGCCGCGGGCGCCTGCGGAGACGTTCGGCATCACCCATGTCGATCTTTCCGCCGCCCTCGTGCCCACTTTCAAGCAGCGCTACGTGCTGGCCGGGGAGGGCGCGAACCTGTTGGCCTGGCGGCGTGTGGCTGCGGCGCCCAAACCTTAGGCGGGGTCGCAGGGCTTCAGTCTTGTCAGCGCGGGGCGGATTTGGTTTGGTCCCGGGTGCAGCGCGGGGAAGCGGTCATGCCGGTTACGGAAGCGGAAGCGACCACGTTGGACGTGCCCTTGCTGGACCTGCCAGGTCCGCAGCCGGCGGCGGCCTTGTTCGACGGCCCCCGGTCGGAGCGGAATTTCGGCGGCGCGGCCGGCCTGCACCAGGGGCCCGCTTTCAAGGCCGCCGAGTTGGAGCGCCTCAAAGCGATCATCAAGGCGCACATGATCGAGACGGCGAAGGCTGTCTCGCCTGGTGCGGTGGCGGCGCTGGAGGCGACGGCGCTCGATGCGTTCCACACCGTCGAGGGCTACGACCATCCCCGCATGCTGGCCAAGCGCGGCCGCATCCTGCCGGACGAGGCTGTGCAGGAAATCAAGGCGATGTCGTTTTTCGAGTACGTCCGCGAGGCGTTCGGCGACTTCTATCTGGCCGTTGAAGAAGATGTCGGCCACGAGCAGGTGACGTTCCGCCTCGTGCGGCCGAACAAGCAAAGCGACGTCGGTTCGCTGCACCGCGACGCTTGGTTCTGGGATCATTACGGCACGCCGTGCCCACCTGGCGTGCACCGCACGAAGGTTTGGATGGGCGTGTGCGTCGATGGCGCGGCCAACGGGCTGCGCCTCGCGCCCGGATCGCACAGGCTCGCCGCGCCGTACCGGGTGGATCAGAGCGGCGCGAAAGTGGCCTTTGTGCCGGACTTCGACATTGCGCGCATCGGCCTGCGCCAGTTCGCCGGCAAGCCGGGCGATACCATCCTGTTCAACTATCACACGCTGCACGTCGGCTCGCTCAATCGCGCGGATCAGTCCCGTGTCTCGATCGAGACCACGATCATGTATCGCAGCTGACCGCGGAGCCGGGCCTCTTGCAATTCGCGCTGTGAGCGGCTTTGTGAAGGGACGCTCGGGCGGGAGACTTCAACGTGCATGACGCGTCTTCCGCGTTCTTCAGCTGCCGCTTCCTCTATACGTGCGAAGAGATTCCGGGGCCCGAGCCCTTCATCGTCTTCGAGGATGAGCAGTCCGATCCGTTCGCGCGGGAATTGGTCGAGGCATGCCGCGGGCGCGCCGGCGATGCGACGCGCGACGCCGATGGGCTGAAGGGCTTCCAGGGGCTCGTCTTCGTCGAGGCGCCGGTATGGCACCGCAACTGGAAGCGCCTGCTTGAAACCGGCGTGCCGGCGCAGAATTTCCGCACCTTGCTGTATTTCGACTGCGACCCCAGCGGTTACTGGGATTTCGCCAAGAGTTGCGGCAAGAGCCTTGGCGCAATTTTTCGCGGCGAGCCGCTGAACGCCGCAGCCTTGCAGGACGTCTCGCCTTTCCTGGAGCGCTGGGTCGCAGGCCAGCCGTTCGGCGGGCGCTTCACCTCGCTCGTCGGCTTCGCCACGGGCGATTACCGCGCGCGGCTGATCGAGAACGGGCAGGCCATCGCGCGGGTGATGGCCGCACTGAGCGACGATGAAAGCCGCACGACCTACGCGCGCATCCTTTTCGGCACGGAAGAAGACATTTTCGCATCGTTCGCCGCGCGGGTGTTCGGCGCGCAGCAATATATGGACGTGCTCGATCTGCAACCGGGCGAGCGCATCGTTAATTGCGGTGTCGGCCGCGGCTGGGAGCTGCCGTATTTTCTCTGCAAGATGCAGGGGCAGGGTGCGGTCTACAACATCGACCCCACGATCGTGCTGGAATCGAGCCCGTACGGGCCGTTTCTGGAAAGCTTCAAGGATCGGATGTCCTTCTTCCGGCTGATCGCCGGGGTGAAGGACGGCGAGATCGAACTCGCCAGCACCGATTCCGCGATGGTTGTCTCCGGCGCGGGCGGCGGCTCCGGCGCCACGACGCGTTACAAGATGCGTTCGATCGACTCGATGGTGAGGAAGGGTGAGATCGTCGCGCCGACCTATCTCAAGATGGATGTCGAAGGCGGCGAAATCTTCATCCTGCAGGGCGCGATGGAAACAATCCGGCGGCACCGCCCGCGCCTCGCAGTGGCGATCTATCACGAGCCGCACCATTTCTGGGAATATCCGCTCTACCTGATGGAGCAGCTGAAAGATTATCGCTTCTTCCTGCGTCAATACGGCTACAGCCGCTTCGAGACGTTGCTCTATTGCGTGCCGAAGGAAGCGCCCGTCGCGGGCACCGCGCGGCGCAGCCCGACAGTAGAGTCCGCGCATTTGAACGAAGGCTTCGCGCGCTTCTATTTGTACGACGCGGAGCCGCGCGATTTCTACTTCGGCAAACGCCGCGTTCTGACGCGCTTCGAAGGTGCGAGCTGGGAAGAGGGCGAGCTGAAACCCGCCCCGCGCATCGAGGCGGACAATCTGATCGCCGTGCAGGAAAACGCGGACGAGGTGATCTTCGTCACCGATCACCTGTACGAGGACGGCAATCGCCGCCTGGTGTTCGGCGTGTCGACGGATGATCCGACAAGGGTCGATTGGCGCTTCGCGCAGACGATTGAGGCGGATGCGCGCTGCGTGCCCGTGGGCGGCCTGCGCAAAGGCGCTGCGGTGGCGCTGGTGGAGCGCAAGCACACCGCCATCGGTGTGTGGGATGGCGGCGATTCCATGCAGTGGCCGACCGTGTTCCACGGCGATCACGATGTCTTCTATGCGCAAGCGGTCACCGGCGGCGGATATGAATTGTATGCGCGCGACGGCGAGGGCGTGCGGATCATCACCGTCGATCAAGGCGGGGTGCCGAGGGCCGACCGGAAATTCCCGGTCGATAAGCCAGTCCGCGGCGCCGTTACGCTCACGGGCTACGAAAATGGCGCTGCGCGTGCGGCGCCGGCGTTGCTGCTCGACGCCGGATCCGGCGTCTGCGTGCTGCGCGCGCTGCGCGGTAAGGGCGCGGAAGCAGTGGGGGCCATCGCGCTGCCGCCGGGCAAGATCGTCGCGGCGGCGGTGGGCTAGCCTGCAGCGATGACTGCGCTTGATGTCCCGCCGGCGGTGAAGCGCAACTGGCCGCAGCTCGGCTTATCGCTGCTGCTGGCGCCGCTTCTCGTCTTCGTCCCTTCCGGCGGCCGCACCGCTGACGCCATGAAGCTGTGGCTGATCTCCGGCGCGGTCACGACTTATTTTCTCTTCGTCACGGGTTATATTCTGCCCGGCGGCGGTTGGCATTTCATGGCCTATGCCGATGCGCTGGCGCGCAACGAAATCTTGGCGCCGCACATCGCCCAACGCGATGCCGGCTATCCGCTGTTGTTATGGTTGAGTGGGTATCCGTACCACGGATCACTCGTGCCGCTGACGCTGTTCCATGCCTTGTTCGCAGCGGTGCTCCCCTTGCTGATCCACTTTCCGATGTGGCGGCTTTCGCCGACGGTGGCCTTTTACACTGCGCTCGTGCTGATCGTGTCCTTGTCGCCCATTCTTTACATGAAGTGGTTGCACCACGATCACCTCTATATTTTCGCTTCCTTTCTGCTGCTTAGCGTTCTGGTGCTGAGTTTCGCGGACAAGAACCCTGCGGCGCTCTACCGGTTCACGGGCGCGGCGCTGATCGCGTCGTGGAGCCGGCCTGTCGCCAACATGCTGTTCCCGGTGTTCATGGCGCTGGCTTACGTGGCCCGGCGCGGCGCGATGCGCCATTATCTGATCTGCATCGGTTTATTTGCGGCGGCGGCCGGCGTTTACCAGCTGCACCGCTATATGATTTTCGACATCGCGCACCAGAAGGTGCTGCCTGGCTATACTGGCCAGCAGGTGTTCTACAATCTTTACATGAATAGCGCCGAATTGGGCGTGACGCTATCGCCGGAGATCGGCCCCAATATGCGGCGCATCAACGATTCGCTGCGGAGGGCGTTGGAGCCCAGCCCGACGACATCGCCGTTCCTGAAGGGATTCACGCAGGCGACGCCTTCGGGCAAGGTCTTTTACGATGCGGAATTCTTTCCATATTCGACCGCGGAAATGATGCAGCGCGCCTATACGCGGCCGAACTGGGAAATCTTCCAGATGATGTGCGACGCGACGGGGGACGATAAAGTTTTTCTGAACGCCGCGATAGAAATCGTGCGTGCGCATCCGATGTTGCCCATCAAGTTCAGCCTGCGCAATCTCTGGGTCTTCATGTTCGACCCCGGTTATGCGCACACGCGCTTTAACGCCAATCCGTTTGGAAAGATCGGTTTGGCGTTCATTCCCGACAGTGGCTATCTGCAGCCCGTTGGGGTGCATCCGCAGGCCCTTCGGGAGATCATCGTCCAGCCGCTGGAGCACCTGCCGCGACAGATGAGCTACCCGCTAGACTGGGCGCGCGCGTATTGGCTGGCGACGTATCATAAATATGTCGGCTGGACGGCTGGGCTTATCATCGTGGCTTGGATTGCGGCGGCCGCAGCGGCATTGTCGATGCTGCTGAAGGCGCCGCCAGCATGGGCCGCGAGATTCCCGTTCGCCACATTCACCGCGCCGGTGGCGGCGATCTCATTAAGCCTGCTTTACAACGCGGCCGTGACGGCCGTTTTCGCTGAGCCGGATTATCGCTACCACCATTTCGTCATGCCGATGCGTATTTGGCTCGCCGGATACGGCGTTTACGCGCTGGCGATCGCCGTTCTCGCGGCGACGCCGCGAGCGCGCGCGCCAACGGGAGTGTCGGCGCGTGTGGCCGCGCACGACGTGTTCAGGCTGGTGGAAAGCTTGAGTCCTCGCTGGCGCTTGATTTTGGCGGCGGCGCCGGCGGCCGTTGTCGCCGTGGCTTGGGGGCTATTCATTTCCGCCAGCACGCGTGGCTTGGTGCTGCCGCCGCAGCCCTAGGCGCGATGTGGCGGAAGGGCGTGCGGGGGGAGGCGATGGCGATACAGCCCGGACGCTCCGGAAGGATAGAGCAGGCGTTGTTCGCCTCGCTCTATGTCGCGCTGATCGCCTGGTTCAAACTCCACGATCACTATCATCGCCATTTCGAGGCGCACGGTCTCGCCGTCATCGCCTATAACGCTGCGCGCCTGCTGTTCGCGGGCTATCTCGCCGTCATCGTCAGCTATACCGGCGTGCTGCTGCTGCGCCGGATTGCGCCGGATGCGTTCGCCGCCATGGGCGTGGGCGCGCGGATCGCCGCGGCGTTCTTCACGGGGGCGGGCGCATGGCAGGCTGGCCTCTTTATCCTCGGCTATCTGAACGGATATTGGCCGCTCGTTGCGCTCGCGCTCACTGCGCCGGTTGCGTTTCTGGCTTATCCGACGCTCTCCGACATGTTGGGCTCTGCGCGCTCGGCGCGGATAGCGGGGCGCTGGAGCGCCGAGCAAGCCGCATCCTATGTCCTGGGCGCCTGCGCCATCGGGGCGTTCGCAGCGCTGACCCTGGTGAAGGGCCTCTATCCCGGCGGCGGCCACGATTATTACACGCACTATTTCTACTATTATCAGGCGGTGATGCGCGACCACGGCCTGTGGCCGAACGAAGTGTGGTACCACTATTATTATTCGAAGGGCGCGGGCCTTTTTTTCCTCGCGATGGCATTGACGGATCCGCTGGCGCCGCAGCTCGTCTCGTTGTGTTTCATCGCGATGGCGGGCGTGGCGCTATTCGCGTTCGTGGAGCGGGTCAGCGGGCAGAAGGCGTGGGCGTGGGCGGGGGCCGCCATGCTATTCGGGCTCTACATCTACACACCGGGTCAGGCGGAAAATGCCGCGAACGGCGGTTGGGGAGATTTCGAAAAACTTCACGAGCTCACCGCTGCGTTGACGCTCGCGCTGCTGTGGAGCTGGGCGGAAGCCTTGGCCGCTAAAGGGCGCGCGCGCGTGCTTTGGGCGGTGGTCGCTTGCAGCGCCGCCGCGGCTGCGGTTTTGGTGCAGACGGCGTTCGCGCTGTTGATCCTTGGCGTGCTGGCGCTGCTGTTCGCTTGGAGCGCCGCGCGCGCAGTTGTCAGCAAGGATTGGGGCGCGCCCACAGCGTGCATTGCAATGAGCGCCGCAGCCGCAGCGGTGCTGGCCGGCGTGTTCACGGTGAATTACGCGACCACGGGAATGCCGATTGACCAAGGCATGCTCGTCACTTGGAGGTTTGCAGACGCGGAGCGTCTCTATCGCTGGGGCGCGCTTGTCGAAACCTTGATGACGCATTGGACGTTGACGCAACTCGCCGCCCATCGCGTGCCGCTGGACGATACCTTTCTGCTGCTGCTGTTCCGGTCATTTCGGCTGGAGCTGCTGGCGCCCCTGATCGCGACAGCGACCGTGTGCCTGACGGCGGCTTCGTTCGCGGCAAAGCGTGAGAAAAGCATGTTGCACATCAATGCGTGGGCGGTCGCCGTCGCCGCAGCGGCGATGGCGGTGTTTCTGGCTCTCGCAGGCGGACGGCAGCAGGCGATCTCCTTCTATCGCTTTTCGTCGTTTCTGCTGCCGCTCGCGATCTTTGCGGCGATGACGATGGCGGGATGGCGATGGCGCGGCCCCCGGTCCTACGCGCTCTTCGCCGCAGCGGCGCCGTGCGTGGCGCTTCTTCTGTGCGCGGTGGCGGCGCACGGCGCCTATCCGCGCGGCAAGGCGTCAGCCGTGCTGTTGGATGCGCTGCGTTTCGCGCGCGGGCAATTCAGCCTCGATGACGGCTACGTGAACCAGACCGCGTGGGCGGGGCGGATGCCATGGGGCGGGATATATCCGGGCGTGCGCGGCGCTTATCGCATTGTGGGGCCTGGCACGCCCATCACCAGCTTGCACGTGCATTCCTATTGCATGTTGCCCGATTGCCGGGTCGAGACGTGGCCGGCCTTCATCCCGGCGCGAGACTACGACCTCGTGATGTATGGCGCGCCAGAGACGGCGCGCGCGATTCTGCAGAAGTCGGGGCGCAATTATTTTCTGTATTCCAAGGAATTGCACCTTACGGACCCGATCGTGCGGTCTCCACTCATGCGGCCGGAAAATATCGCACGCTATCTTGGTGTGAAATGGACGGACGGCACCACAGCGCTTCTCACCTGGCGCGACGCTGAAGGGGTTGAACCGCTCGACGATGAATGGGTCGACGTCTATCGTCAGTCATGCGACGAGGCGCTAGGGGTGAAGGCGTTTCCGTACGACGCGATGCGGGATATTTTCGCGGTGCTGCGGGCTTCGCCACATCCGTGGCGACGACCTGTTCTTCCGTGGTGAACTTATGACTGTGCTGCTGCTGACTGTAGGGATGCTGGTTGCGGCGCTTGCCGCGCATCTTCTGTGGTGGCGCGTGCGCCTGCCGCGCAATCACTCACGCGCGCTGCTTATCGTGTTCGCCGCCTTACCAGTGGCGTGCATTGCGATGCTGGCGGCTGCCGGCGTCATCGACGACCTTTCGCCGCCGGAATGGGCGCTTATTGGGGCAGCCTATACGCCCGCGGCGCTCGCTTACGTGGTGCTCTATTCCATCATCGAGAACCGCAGCCCGACGCTCGACATCATCGAGCATATCGCTGCCGTGGGCGCCGCGCCGCTGGCGGAGGTGCGTGCGCGCGCCGCGGCGAACGCTGCGCTCGCCGTGCGGCTCGATCAGTTCGCCGATGGCGGGGTCGTGCTGCGCGACGGTGAAAACTTCACGCTGACGCGCAACGGCGCGGTGTTGGCGACGCTGTTCGCGGCGGCGGCGGCGTTGCTGGGCGTGAAGGAGGGTGGTTAACCCATGTGGCTCATCGCGCTTGCGCCGCTGCTGGCGATGATGGCGGAGGTTCTGCTCTATGCTGCGTTGGCGCGCGCGACCGGGCGCATTCTTGCTTCGCTTGGAATGGGTATCGCCGCGGGCGCCGGCGTTCTAGCGCTGGCGCTCATGAAGGGCGCGCCGCCCGCCGCCCTACCGGAAGACATTTGGGGTTGGGGCATCGCGGCGGCGGGCTCTTTCCTGGCGTTCACCTTCTGCTTTTGGGCGACGATCAATCTCAACGCGACGTCGATCCGCATCCGCATTCTGCGCGAGATCGCGGCGAGCCCCGGAAAATCGCTGCCGCTAGCGACGTTGACCAGCCGCTACAGCGAAGCCGCGATGATCGAGGCGCGGCTGGATAGGCTGGTCGCCCTGGGTCACCTCGCCGTGGAGAACGGCGTGGCGCGCGTGGTGAAGCCGACCTTGCCGCGCATTGCGGCGGCCGTGGCGCTGGTGCGGCGTATCCTCATTCCTCAGAACGAAATGTGGCCGCGTCAGCGGTAAGCGTGCTTGCCGGGTCGGTACACGCGGTTCGCCACGCGGCGCACGATGATGTCGGCCAGGGTGTGGCCAACGGAGAGAATGTTCTTCCAAGTCAGCGCGCGCGAGGCGCCCCCCTTCAGCTCCACCGTGCGCACGGCGACTTCCTTGTGCGTGAAGCCCTGATCGGCCAGCATGCAGATGATGTCGGCTTGGAAACCGAAACCGCGCGTGTTCGGGTGCCAGCGCATGATGTTGTAGCGCAGATGCACGGCGAGCCCGTTGTAATAGTGCAGCTTCAGCCCGCTGATGGCGTTCACGATGATCGCGTACATGTTGGAGAGCTTGCGGCGGAACCAGCTCTTCCCGTCGAAGGAGACGTAATAGGGAATGATCATATCCGCTTGGCCGATGGCGCCGAACACCGCGACCATCGTTTCTTCCGGTTCGGCGTTGTCGCCACAGATCAGCCGATAATATTTGCCTTTGCCGAGGAATGCGCCGTCGACGTAATTCTGCGCCAGCCCGCGGTTCACGCGATTGCGCTTCAGGACAAGCCGTTCGTTCGGGTTTTCGCGGATATAGCCTTCCACCAGGTCGGGCGAATTGTCCTTCGAGACGTCGTCGATAACGATGATCTCGTAGCTGAGCCCGCCGACCTTCTCGATGGCCGTCTTGATCGCCTTCAGCGTATCGACGATGAATTCGGATTCATTGTAGCAGGAGACGAAAATCGTCAGATCGAGCGGCGCCTCCTGGCCGGGCGCGGCCAGCGCTTTCGCATCGTGCAGCGCCGCCGCGCGCGGCGTCATTACGATGTCGGCCTGCGGCGTGCTCGCGGCGGTGATCGTATCGGCGCTCATGATGTAGCGCCGATACTGTCGATACGCACGGTCACCTGCTGGCGCGCATAGCCGAGATAGGTGTATTTGATGTTCCGCTGCGCCACCAGTTCCTGGAACGCCTTGAACTCGTGGCGCTCCCAATTTGGATAATTGAAGTATTCGTCGAACAGGATGATCGTGCCCGGAACCATGCGCGGCGCCAGCAGATCGAAGATCGTCTTGGTCGAAGAATAGAGATCGCAGTCGATATGCATGAAGGCGATCGGGCCGGGATTGCGCTCCAGCCATGGCGGAATGGAATTCTCGAACCAGCCTTTGTGCAGCTTCACATTGGAAGGCACGCTTGGCAGCTTACCGCCTACATCGAACGCGCGTCCGCCCAGATTGAAGCCGGACCACGCCTCCGGCAGCCCCTCGAAGCTGTCAAACCCGTGGATTACAGCTTTTCGCGCGGCGGGATTGCGCTGCAGAAGCTTCGCCATGAAGCGGATCGTGCCGCCGGTGAAAACGCCGAATTCCATGTAATGGCCGGGGATCTTCGTTTCGGCGAGCGAGTAGACGATGAGGTCGCGTTGGCGGTCCATGCCGAGCGCATCGCTCATATGCTCTTCGACGTAATCGGTGGTGCGCTGTAGCGCGCGCAGATTACGCTCTCGCCAGGGATGCACGCGCGCGACATCGCCCAGTTGGTACCAGGCGCAAACGAGCTTGTAGAGGGTCGCTTTGACCCAGAAATTGGTGACGAGCATGGCGGCCTTTACGCAGACCGTCTCAACGCGCTGAGGGGCGGGCGGCGGATCATGGGCGAGGCGCGTTCGTCTTCGAGAAGCCCATCATGTTCACCGTGCAGCAGGCCCGCAGCACGGGATTGCTTTCGACATGCGCTTCCAGCGGCGAGAGTGCCTTGAACAGGAAGCCGGGCGTAAAATTGGGGAACAGGTTCATCCGGCGCTCGACGACGGTCGTATAGCCGGCGCGCTCAAACATGGCGCGCAAATCTTTCGTCCGGAAGCTATCTTCGCCGGCCTTCTTGTAGGCGGGCGTCAGCTCCAGCGCCTTGCGCATGATATTGTCGCCGTTCGGCTCCAGCACGATCACGCTGTCCGAGAGCGCGGCGATCTTCGCCACGATTTCAGGCGCCGCCTGTTTTATGTGATGGAGGATGCCAATCATGAACACGCCGTCGTAGCGGGGCAGTGCTGCATAGTCGAAGGCAATCAGATCGGCGGTGTCGTAGTGATAGTTCGGTCCCGGCGCCGTGGCGCGCGCGCGCTCGATCGCGGCGGGGGCGAGGTCATAGCCGTCGACGCGGGCGTAATCGCGCAAGGCGTGGTTGGCGAAGGCTCCGTCGCCGCAGCCGAGGTCCAGCACACGGCCTTCCTTCGGCACGCCGAGCTGGTCGGCGATCGCCGCGGCTGTGCCCCAGAGGCGGAGATTGACGTGCCGCTCGACGCTGCTGTCGGCGAACATGGCCTCTGAATAGCTGACCTCGCCGGCGCGGTTCCAATAGCGCTCGGGATCGGTCTTCAGCTCTTCGGAGTTCGTGGTCACGGGCGCGCTCATGCTGTTTGCGCCATCGGGGAGGCTTGCCGATCGGCTTGCGGCCGCGCCAGCCAGATGAGGCCGCCCGGCAGGTTCACGACCAGGCCCAGCAGGCCGATCTGCACCGAAAGCACGAGCGCCGCCGCCGCGGGTACGTCAAGAATCGAAAACAGGCCCACCATCGACAATTCCCGCACGCCCCAGCCCCCGATCGTGATCGGGATCGCATTGATCACGGCCACAAGCTGCATCAGCACCAGGCAATCGAGGAAGGATACGCCCATCGATAGGCTGCGCGCCAGGAAGTAGACCGACACCGCCAGCACCGTCTGCGCCGCGATTGCCGCGAGAAGGGCCGAGGCCGCCACACGGGGGCGCAGGAAGATTTCGCGCGCCGCACCGCCCAACGATTGCGCCAGCCGCACCGGCGGGAAACTGCGCAAGAGCGCAGGGAGGCGATCAGCCAGCGCGCCCATCGTGATGCCGCACAGCAGCGCCATCGCCAAGGCGGCGGGGAACCACGTCTCCCAACCGAAGCCGAAATGGCCGTAAAACCACCAGGTCGACACCAGCATCATCACGGTGAGGCCGGCGATGATGACGACCCGATCGAGCACCACGGAATTGATTGCCACCGAAGGGCGTACGCCTGCGCGGTACGACAGCCACGCGCGGACCACGTCGCCGCTGATCGCGCTCCAAACATATGTGCTGAAGAAGCCGCCGATATAGAACAAATCGAAACTGTTGCGGTACGCCACGTGCGCGCCCAGGCCGCGGCGGATCACGTGCCAACGCAGCGCGCCGAGCGCCACTTGCCCCAGCATCACCGCCACTGCGCCGGCTACCAGCCATGGATTCTGCTGGCGCAGCTTGCCCAAGGCGGAGGTCAGATCGACGTTCATCAGCACGAGCGCGACCGCGCCCAGTGAAATCGCGACCTTCAACACGACCGACCACCAATTGACTGGCCGGCTCGACGGCGCGAACACATCGGGCGCCGCCGCAGAACTGGGATCCGCTGTTTCGACCGCCATCCCGCTCGCCAAATCACCGGTTCGCGCCAGCCGCTCAGCGCCTGAGCGGGCGTCCTGCAGGCGCCCGTCCTCGCCGTTGGCGTCCACGCCGACCCCCGCCGCTTGGGCCTAATCAGCACAATCGGGACAGGATGAAAAGCCTGCGGGCCGCCGGCACGCCAAGCCCGGCGCGGCGGCGCCGCGGGGATAGGCGAGAACGCTTCCCGGCGCGCGGAAGTCTCGCTAAGCGTGGCCGCGATGACCACCGCGCCGCGCCCCAGCATCAAAATTCTCGCCGCCATCTGGGGGGAAGGCTATGTGCGCCAGTTCGCGCGCTTCAGCCTCGCCTCGTTCCTCGCGCCGGGGAACCTGCCGGCGCTCTCCGCGGGGGCCGATGTCGAACTCGTGCTGATGACGCGCCAGGGAGATGAGGCGCTGTTCGGCGAGCTGCCGGTGATGGCCGCGATTCGCCAATACGCGGCGGTGCGCTTCGTGCCGATCGACGATCTGATCGCCCCATCGGTCTATTCCACGACGCTGACGTTGGCCTTCGTGCGCGGCATGAACGTTTTCGGCGCGACGATGACGCGCATGCATTTCGTCTATTGGAACGCCGACTTTGTGCTTTCGGACGGCGGCTTTGCGCACCTGCTGGACCTCATCAATGCGGGGCGCAAGGTGGTCATCACCGGAAGCTTGCGCGCAGTGGCCGAGCAGGCCGAACCGCTGCTGGATGCGCGCCGCGGCGATGCGCTGACGATGACAATTCCCGCGCGCGAGCTCGTGGCGCTCGCGTTCCGCTTCCAGCACCCCCACCACGTCGCCAAGACGGTGAACCAAGAAGCTGCGTGGACCGTGATGGCCAGCCAAATGCTGTGGCGAGTGAACAGCGCGGTTCAGCTCGGGAAATTCTTTCAGGCATTCATGTTCTGCCTGCAACCGACGCGCGTCGTCTCCGCCATCAACGGGCCGTGCGATTATTCCTTCGTGCCGGAATTCTGCCCCGGCGAGCCGCAATGGATGATCGCCGACAGCGACGACGCCTTCATCCTCGAATTGCAGCCGCGCGACAGCGAGAATGAATTCATTCGCTTGGGCGTGCGCGACGAGGGCGCGCGGCGCGCCATGATGCGCGAATGGTGGACGGCCGAACATCTGGACACCGCCCGCACTACCGTCACGTTTCGCGCGGGCGATGCGCCGGCGGCGGCGGTCGAGGCCGGTAAGGCCAATCTGCAGGCGTATTTCGACGATTTCATCGCGCCGCTCGGCGCGCCCAACGGGCACGCCAAGCAATACTACTGGACCTTTGGGGTCTCAGCGTGGGCCGATCTCCGCGCCAGGAGTGCGCCCAGTCTCGGCGTGCCGGCGGAACTGAACGCCACGCTCACGCTCGAAGACTTGGACAGCGAGACTTACGCCGCCCTGCGCGCGCAGGCCGGAGCGGCGCGTCATCCGGGCTTGCTGGGGCGCTTGCGCCGCGCGCTGTTCGGCGTCGCCGGCGCGCCGCAAGGCATTCACCCCATC
>JBFWWB010000078.1:0-13332 GCA_050246435.1 Hyphomonadaceae bacterium | reverse complement strand
GCGGCGTCGCGCATCCGCGCGCTGACCGGGGCCGACCCAAGCGTGACCGGGCTCAGGATCGCGGTCGAAGGCGGCGGTTGCTCCGGCTTCCAATACGACATCCAGCTTACGGCTTCCCCAGCGGAAGACGACATCGTGATCGATAACGCCGGCGCGGTTGTCTATCTCGATCCTATTTCAGTGCCCTTCATTGAAGGCTCCGTCCTCGATTGGGCGGAAGAATTGATCGGCGCTTCGTTCAAGGTGCAAAACCCCAACGCCAAGAGCGCCTGCGGCTGCGGCGTCAGCTTCTCGATCTGAGATGCATGTCCGCGAGGCGCTGCTGAAGCGCGTTTCAACGCGCGCGTTCCGGCCGGATCCGGTTAGCGAAGCGCAGGTTCGCGACATCCTGGAAGCGGCCCGCTACGCGCCCTCCGGGGGGAACGTGCAGCCCTGGCGCATCATCGTCGTCTCCGGCGCAGCGCGCGCCGCGGCGACTGCGACCGCCCAAGCGGTCACGCGCGATGAAACGGGCGAGCGCCTCATCTATCCGGAAAATCTCTGGGAACCCTATCGCACGCGCCGCTACAAGGTCGGCGAGGACATGTACAAGCTACTGGGCATTCCGCGGGAGGATCGCCCCGCGCGTCTGGCGCATGTCGCGCGCAATTACGAATTCTTCGGCGCGCCGGTCGGCTTGTTCTTCGTGATCGAGCGCGCGATGGGCTACGGCCAATGGGCGCACCTGGGCATGCTGATGCAGTCCATCGCATTGGCTGCGGTTGAGCGCGGCCTCGCCACCTGCATGCAGGAAGCGTGGGCGCGCGCTCGTGATTCGCTCGCTCTGTTGTTCGAACTGCGGCCGGAAGAGATGATCTATGCCGGCATGGCGCTGGGCTACGCCGATGACGCCGCAGCCGTGAACACGCTCCGCAGCGATCGCGCGGGCGTGGACGAGATCACGACGTTCCTGGGTTTTTCGTAGCCGGCGGCTTCGCGCCGCGCCCGAAATCGAACACGCCGTCCTCCGCGAAATCGACGATGGCGAAGATCACGCCCGTCAGCAGCAGCCACGCGATCGGCGCCAGCACCAGGGGCGCGCCCTGATCCCATCCGTGCTCCACCAGCAGCCACGCCGCAGCCGTGCCCGTCAGCGCCGTGAAGCCCACGCCCCAGCACAACGCCAGCGCGATCGCGTAGAGCCGCCGCGACGCCCAGCGGGCGCGCTCTTCGCCCGTCAACAGCCGCGCGCCCACCGCACAGGCCGCGAGCCCGGCAAAGAGGTTGAATAGCGTGAAGGCGGAGAGGAATATCGCCACACCCCGATCCTAGCACGTTTCGCAAGCGCCGGAGACCTGCATTGCCGCTGAAGATCGCCACCTGGAACGTCAACTCGATCCTGGCGCGGCTGCCCACCGCGATCGAGGTTCTGAAGACGATCGACGCCGACGTCGTCTGCCTGCAGGAGATCAAGTGCGAGGACGGTCGCTTCCCGCGCCTCGAGATCGAAGATCTCGGCTACAATGTCGAAACCCACGGGCAGAAATCTTATAACGGCGTGGCGATCCTTTCCCGCCATCGCATGGAGGACGTCGTCCGCGGCCTGCCCCAAAGCGAGGGAGACGATCACGCACGCTATATCGAGGCGGTGATCGCAGCACCCGGCGGGCCGATCCGCGTCGCGTCGCTGTACGCGCCGAACGGCAACCCGCCCTACACCGAAAAATTCACTTACAAGCTTGCCTGGATGGACCGCCTGATCGCGCATGCAGCCCATCTGCTGAGCCATGAAGAGCCCCTGGCGCTGGCCGGCGATTACAATGTCATTCCGCGTCCTGAGGATTGCGACGATCCGGCGTCATGGGCGGGGGACGCGCTCTTCACGCCTGAAGCGAAGGCCAAGCATCGCGCGCTGCTCAATCTCGGCCTAACCGAGGCTTTCATGCAGGCCGACGGCCGCCCCGGCCAGTACACCTTCTGGGACTATCAAGCCGGCGCATGGCGGCGCAATCACGGCGTCCGGATCGACCATGTCGCGCTTTCCCCGCAAGCAGCCGACCGCCTCGCCGGCGTCGTCGTGCATAAGCAGGCGCGCGCGATGGAGAAACCCTCCGACCATGTGCCGGTGATCGCCAGCTTCGATCTCTAAGCGCGCCCGCGCCTAGAGATCTGCGTAGACGTGGCGTTCGCCCGGCTGGCCGGGATGCGTCGTCGCGCCGAGATAAGCCGGCCCAACGCTTTGCGCATATTTCCAGAGCGCGCCCGAGCCATAATCCGTGACGCGCGGCTTCCAGCTTTTCTTCCGCGCCGCGAGTTCTTCCGCCGACACCTCGATGTCGATCACACCCTTCTTGGCGTCGATCGCGATGATGTCGCCGTCGCGCACCAGCGCGATCGGGCCGCCGGCTTGCGCCTCGGGCCCGACATGGCCGATGCAGAAGCCGCGTGTGGCGCCGGAGAAGCGCCCGTCAGTCACGAGCGCCACTTTGTCGCCCATGCCTTGGCCGTAGAGTGCAGCGGTGGTGGAGAGCATTTCCCGCATGCCGGGGCCGCCGCGCGGCCCCTCATAGCGGATCACCAGCACCTCTCCTTCCTTGTACTGACGGTTCTGCACCGCCTGAAAGCAGGCTTCTTCGCCGTCGAACACGCGCGCGGGGCCGCGGAACTGCAGCTGGTGCATGCCGGCGATCTTCACGATCGCGCCGCGCGGCGCGAGGCTGCCCCAAAGGCCCACGACGCCGCCGTCCTTCGACAGCGGATTTTTCGCGGGCCGGATCACCTCCTGATCCGTGCGCAGGCTGACGCCTTCAAGATTCTCGCGCAGCGTCTTGCCGGTGACGGTCATCACGTCGCCGTGGATCAGCTTTTCATCCAGCAACACACGCAGCAACGCCGGCATGCCGCCCGCTTCGCCCATGTCCTTCGCGACAAAGCGCCCGCCAGGCTTCAGATCGCACAGCCAAGGCGTTTTCTTGAAGGCGCGCGCAACGTCGCGCAGGGTGAATTTGATCCCCGCTTCGTGCGCCATCGCAGGCAGATGCAAACCGCCATTGGTGGAGCCGCCCGTGGCCGCGACGACGACGGCGGCGTTTTCGAACGCTTCGCGCGTGCAGATGTCGCGCGGGCGGATGTTCTTCTCGATCAGATCGACCACGGCGCGCCCGCTCGCCGCCGCATACGCGTCCCGGCTTTCGTAGGGCGCGGGCAACGCGGCCGAAAGCGGCAGCGCCAGGCCGATCGCTTCGGAGACGCAGGCCATTGTATTAGCGGTGAATTGGCCGCCGCACGCGCCGTCGCCGGGGCAGGCATGCTGCTCCAGCTCGCACAGATCCTCGTAGGCGAGCTTTCCGGCCGCGTGTGATCCCACGGCTTCGAAGACGTCGACCACCGTCACGTCCCGGCCGCGCCAACGGCCCGGCAGGATGGAGCCGCCATACAGAAACACGCTCGGCACGTTGAGCCGCAGCATCGCCATCATCATGCCGGGCAGGCTCTTGTCGCAGCCGGCGACGCCGACGAGCGCGTCATAGCCGTGCCCGCGGATCGTGAGCTCGACGCTGTCGGCGATCACTTCGCGGCTGACCAGAGAGGAGCGCATGCCCTCATGGCCCATCGCGATTCCGTCCGTCACCGTGATCGTGCAGAACTCGCGCGGTGTGGCGCCAGCTTCCTTCACCCCGGTGGAAACGGCGTGCGCCTGGCGCAACAGGGTCGTGTTGCAGGGCGCGGCTTCGTTCCAGCACGCCGCAACGCCGACGAAGGGCGCCTCGATCTCGCGCGTGCCAAGGCCCATCGCGTAATAATAGGAGCGGTGCGGCGCACGCTCCGGCCCCACCGTCACGTGGCGGGAGGGCATCTTCGATTTGTCCCAGGTTTTACGGGGCGGTCCGCCGGAATCCATCTTCTGCTCCCTTTGGGGAGCGCCTGATTACGCTCAAATCGGCGTGGGTCAAACCGCCTTTAGGATCGCCCACGCCGCGGCGCCGAACGCCCAGAGGCCCAAGGTCACCGTCATCGGCAGGCCGGCAAGCGCGGCGGCCAGGCCCGCACTGCCCGTGCCGAGGCCGACGAGCCGGCGGTAGCGCTGCTTCATCGCCAGGCGCGCTTCCGCACGCGCACGCTCCAGCTCAGCCGCCAAAGGCGAAAAATCAGACATTCGCGCCTCGCGCGAACCGCGCCGCCTGCGCACCGCTATAAAGGCACAAGAGTTGCGCACTGGCGCTGCAGGCCATCAGACGAAGGCCCACGGTCATGTAATTGCGCCAGCGCCGGCGGCGCGCCGCGCGCAAGCGTTCGATCAAGGCTGCATTCTGCATGCCTCTGCCTTACGCGCGATTACTTAATTCTTTGTTCAGTACGAATCGCCGGATCAGCCGACGGCCTGCAAGCGTCCTCGCGCGGCGGCAAGCTTGCGCTGTGCGGCCTGCGCTTCGGCGTGGCGCTCGCGCTGTTCCTCGACCACGTCCTCGGGCGCCTTGCGGACGAATTCAGCGTTGGCGAGCTTCGCTTCGATGCGCGCAATTTCACCGTCGAGCTTCTTGAGCTCCTTGCCCAGCCGTTCGGCCTCGGCGGCGAAATCCACGACGCCCTCAAGCGGCAGCGCAACGCTCGCTTCGTCCAGCACGAAGGTGACGGCGCCGGCCGGGGCCGCCTGCGCGCAAGTGGAATAATCGAGCCGCGCGAGGCGATCGATCAGATCCTGATGGCGCTGCAGGCGCAGTTCGCTTTCCTTGCTGGCGCCGATCAGCAGCAGCGGAATGCGCGCGCCGGCCGGCACGTTTAGTTCGCCGCGCAGCGAGCGCGTTTCCGAGACGAGCCGCACGACCCACTCGATCTCCGTCTTGGCGGCCGAATCGACCAGGGTTTCGGGAATCTCAGGCCACGCCTCGACGATCAGCATACGCTCGCGCTTCGGGCCGAACTCGCCAAGCCGCCCCCACAATTCCTCGGTGATGAAGGGCATGAACGGGTGCAGCAGGCGGATCGCATTCTCCAGCACCCACGCGGCCGTCGCGCGCGTTTCGGCCAGCAGGACGGCGTCGTCTCCCGCCAGCAGCGGCTTTACCAGCTCGATGTACCAGTCGCAGAAGACGTTCCAGATGAACCGGTAGAGCGCGCCGGCGGCTTCATTGAAACGATACGCCTCCAATTCGCGCGTGACGGCGGCGGCCGTCGTCGCCAGTTCGCCGATAATCCATCGGTTGATGTCGTGCTTCGGGGAGTGTGGATCGAAGTCGTCCCACAAGGTGCATTCGTTCATCTGGCAAAAGCGCGCGGCGTTCCAGAGCTTGGTGCCGAAATTGCGATAACCCTCGACGACGCCCTTGCCCATGCGCACGTCCTTGCCGGGCGCGGCCTTCATCGCCAGCGTGAGGCGCAGCGCATCGGCGCCGAAATCGTCGATCAGCATCAGCGGATCGACGACGTTGCCCTTCGTTTTCGACATCTTCTGGCCCTTCTCGTCCACGACGCGCGCATGGATGAGAACGTCCGCGAAGGGGACCTCCTGCATGAAATGCAGCCCCATCATCATCATCCTGGCGACCCAGAAGAAGATGATGTCGTACATCGTGACGAGCACGGTGGTGGGATAGAAGCGCTTGAGCTCGGGCGTCTGATCGGGCCAACCCAAAGTCGAAAACGGCCAGAGCGCAGAGGAGAACCAGGTGTCGAGCACGTCTTCGTCGCGCGTCAGCGGCGTGGGCGCGCCGTAATGCTCTTCCGCCGCAAGGAGCGCCGCGGCTTCATGTTCCGCCACGAAGATGCGGCCGTCCGAGGCGTACCAGGCGGGAATTTGATGGCCCCACCAAAGCTGGCGCGAGACGCACCAGGGCTGGATGTTGCGCATCCAATGGAAATAGGTGTTGGCGAAGTTTTCCGGCGTGAAGCGCGTGCGCCCGTCCTCCACCGCCTTGATCGCCGGCTCCGCCAGCTTCGCGGCATTCACGTACCATTGCTCCGTGAGCATCGGTTCGAGGATGACCGTCTTCGTCTTTTCGTCATGCGGAACGGCGTGGACGATGTCTTCCGCGCCGTCGAGCAACCCGCGCTCCTCCAGCTCCGCGAGCACCGCATCGCGCGCCTTGAAGCGATCCAGCCCACGGAAACGCTCGGGGATGTCGCCCGCCATGCGCGCGGCGCGGTCGATCACCTCGATCGGCGTCAAGCCGTGGCGCTTGCCTACCTCGAAGTCGTTGAAGTCGTGCGCCGGGGTGATTTTCACGGCGCCCGATCCCTTCTCCGGATCGGCGTACTCGTCGGCGATGATGGGAATCTCACGCTCCGCCAGCGGCAGGATGAGCCTCTGCCCGATGAGAGCGGCGTAACGTTCATCGCCCGGATGCACAGCCACCGCCGCATCGCCAAGCATCGTTTCGGGCCGCGTGGTGGCGACGACCACGAAGCGGTCGGGCTCCAGGGCCAAGGGATATTTGATCCGCCAGAGCTTGCCCTTGATCTCGATGTTCTCGACCTCGAGATCGGACACCGCGGTCTGCAACTTGGGATCCCAATTGACGAGGCGTTTGTCCTTGTAGAGCAGCCCGTCGCGGTAGAGCTGCACGAACACGCGGTTCACCGCGCGCGAGAGCCCCTCATCCATCGTGAACCGCTCGCGCCGCCAATCGCACGAGGCGCCCATGCGGCGCAGCTGGCGCGTGATGGTTCCGCCGCTTTCCTCCTTCCAGGCCCAAACGCGCTTGACGAATTCCTCACGGCCCAGCGCCCGCCGGTCGACGTTGCCGCCGGCTTCCGCCAACTGGCGCTCGACAACGATCTGGGTGGCGATGCCCGCGTGGTCGGTGCCGGGCTGCCACAGCACCGCCCGCCCGCGCATGCGCTCGAACCGGGCCAGAATGTCCTGCAGCGTGGCGTTGAGCGCGTGGCCGAGGTGGAGCGACCCCGTAATATTCGGCGGCGGAATGACGATCGCGAATGGCGCGCCCTCCTTCCGGGGGCTGAACGCCCCGGATTTTTCCCACGCCTCGTAAAGGCGCGCCTCCGCCGTTTTCGGATCGAAATTCGTGTCGAGCATACCTCGAAACAGCCCCGTGACCCCGCGTCAGGCGCGGAACCCCGAGCTATAGCAGGCGACTAAGCCGGGCTCTACGGCCCTAGCGGGCCAGGCGGGAGATGCGGTCGAGCTCGGCTTCGACGCGCGCCTCGACGATGGCCGGCAGATTCTGCTCCAGCCATTCCTTGAGCATCGGGCGCACCATCTGGCGGATCATGCCCTCCAGCGTCTGCCCCGGCTGCTCGCTGAGACGGACGGTGCCGGCCAAGCGGCTGAAAGCGTCGGCGGCGATATGGACCACCGGCTCGGCGACCAGGGGCTCTTCTTCCACAGAAAAGGCCTCGATGGCGGGGGGCGCGGGCTGCGGCGCGGCGGGCGCGGCGCGCAAAGTCGGCGCGGGCGTGGCCTGAATGGGCGCCGCTGCGACCGGCGGCGGCGCGATTTCCTCTTCCGGCTCGTCGTCGAAGACCATCAGGTCGTCGCTTTCGGGCTCGGCGCGGTCGGTCAGATCCAGCGTTTCGGCGGTCGCGCGCGGCTGATCCTCTTCGGAAATGATCCTGCGGATCGATGCAAGAATCTCTTCCATCGACGGCTCAGACTGCGGTTCCTGCATCGCCATGTTCAAACCCGCCTACGGCCAGCATGCGCCCGATTCGCACGCGTTGAGCTTAGGATTCGCAGCTGAGTCGCACCATCGGAACGCCGGCGGCGGAATCGCAAATCCCTGCGCGCCGATGCTGTGCGGCAGGCGATAACGGCGCGTTAACGGCGGTTTGTTCCCGGCGCTAGAAAACGAAAGCGGCGGGCTTGGCGAGGCCGGGCGCGAGGCTTGGCGCTGCGTCGAACGCCACGCGATACGCCGTGCGCCCGCCTGATTTCAAATAGATGCGCGCCTCGCCGGCGGCGCCCTGGCGTACGATCACGCCCAACCGGCCGCCGTCGGCCAACTGATCCAGCCAGGCCTGCGGCACGAACTCGCAGGCGCCGTTGAGAAAGATCACGTCATAGGGCGCGGCGTCCGGCCAACCCTGCGCGGGATCCGTGCAGGCCGCCGTGACATTCGCCACGCCGCACCGGTCCAGCGCCGCGCGCGCCGCGAAGGAAAGGTCTGGGCTGGGGTCCAAGGTGAACGCCTGGCCCACGCACGCCGCCAGCACGGCGGCGCCGTAGCCCGTGGCCCCGGCCAGCTCCAGCGCCCGCTCGCCCGTACGGGGCTCCAAGGCCTGCAACAGCTTTCCAAGGTCGCGCGGGCGCATCAGCGTCCGCCCAGGCGTCACCACTGGCTCCAGATCGGCATACGCCAGCGCCCGCGCCGGCCCAGGCGCGAACTCCTCCCGCGGGATACGGCGAAAGGCGGCCAAAAGCGCCGGATTGGTCACATCGTTCGGCCGCACCTGCGACTCGACCATCGCCAGGCGCGCTTGCGCGAAATCCATCCCGCCCTCGCATTGCAGCAAAACCGGGCGCTTGCTATCTGGAGCCTCGCTCCTGGACAAGGCCTCATGGCGGAGTGGTGACGCAGCGGATTGCAAATCCGTGCACCCCGGTTCGATTCCGGGTGAGGCCTCCAGCCCGCTAAGCGGGCGTCTTCACCATTCCGGCCGGGCCTTGATGGGTGGCGAGGATAGCATTGAACAGATCGGCGCTCACATCCGCGGGCGTGACGCTGTCATCCAGAACGCCGGACAATTTCAGCATCACCACGCCGTGGATGGCGCTCCAGAACAGATTGCCCAGATAGCCGGCGTCGCATCCGCCCGAAACCAGGCCGTTCATATGAGCGACCATGGATTGGCGCGCCCGCGCAGCCGCTTCCAGCAATTCCGGCTGCGCATCGCCTTCCCGCACGTCGAACATCATGCGGTAGAAGAACGGCCGCGAAAGCGCGAAGCGCAAATACGCCAAGCTGAGCGCGCGTGAGCGCTCCTCGGGATCCTCGACATTGGCGCTAGCCTTATCGAGCGCATCGGCGAATTCGTTGAAGGCCTTGGCGCGGATGGCGGCGAATATCTCGTCCTTGTCCCGGAAGTATCGGTAGGGCGTCATGGCGCTGACGCCCAACTCGCTCGCCAGGGCGCGCATCGTCACCGCTTCCGGTCCACGTTGAACGAACAGGGCGGCCGCCACGTCGCAGAGGCGGGCGCGGAAGTCCGCGATTTCGGAGTCAGACAGTGTGCGGGGCACTCAGCGTACCGAACCTCCCCTGTTTGTTTGCATAACCGTAACCCAGACGAGGTCTAAGTTCGATTATTTACAACGTATTTGTATTCCTATTCGCCGGGTCGGCGGTCTTCGCCCGCTCATTTACACCCGCCTGCTTGTTAGACGCCGCCCCGCCGCCGCCGCCTCACGCCGGGGCGTCCAACGTACGCGAAAATTATTTTAACCCCACGTTAAGCCTTTAACCGGATACTCACCACGTCTTCCCTTGGAGACACCCCACCATACCCAACGCCTTCGGGGCCCTTCGGGGCCCCGCTTCTTTTTCGGCGTAGGTTCAGCCCACAATATTCGCCAGCGGATAGGCGCTCACCTCGCGCAGGAGTTCGACGAGGCGGGAAGAAACGTGGTTGAGGATGCGCTCGCCGCGTTCAGCGTCGGCGTCCAGCGCATCGCCGGCGACGCCCGCGGGATGCAAATCCTGAGATTGCCAGCCGAAGCCAAGACCCGCCCCTTCGAAGCGCAGATAGGCGTAGCGCTGCTCCAACGCGACCGAGGCCGGCTCGAAATTCGCCCGCTCGCCCTGGCGGACGGCGTCGGGCCGGATGTGGAGCATCACAGACGTCTCCATGCCGCCGCCGTGAATTCCGTGGCGCTCTTCCTGCTCTGAGAACAGGCCTTGCGGCAGGCCGACGCTCCAGAAGCTCGCGGCGACCACGAACATGCGCTCGCGCACGCGCAGATCGCGGGCGACGATGTCCATGATCTGCGTCTGCCCGCCGTGACTGTTGAGCAGCACAAGCTTTTTTATGCCCGCGCGCGCGACGGATTCACCGATCTCGGTCCACAGGCGAATGAGCGTTTCCGTGCTTAGCGACAGCGTGCCCGGAAAGGCGAGGTGCTCATTCGATTTCCCAATCGGCATGATCGGCAGGAACACCGCCTGCAGATCGTCCGGCGCCAGCGTCGCGACACGGTCCACGATGGCCTGGCAGACCGCGGAATCCACGGACACCGGAAGATGCGGGCCGTGCTGTTCGATCGCGCCGACCGGCAACACGGCGACGGTGCGCTCGGGATCGACGGCCGCGGCGAAATCCTTCGTCGTCATGTCCGTCCAGAAGCGGCGGAGCGTCATGCGGGCCATCCTTGCGCCAGAACCGGCAACGAGAGACTGCAGCCTTCGCCGTCGTGGCGGAGTGTGATCGCGTAAACGCGATGGGAAATCAGCGCGGCGTCAGCAGGCCTTTGGCCATCGCCGGGATTGACGGGAAAGTTCGGAAACGACGCGCCCGCGATCGCCACGCGCAAGCGCTCGCCAGGCGCGAGCGTGGCGCAGGTCGGGCGCAGCGGAATGACCGCCGGCGCGCTGGGCGTGCGCGCAAAGGAGCGATACCCATCGGTCAGGTATGTCGCCCTTCCCCCGCCATCGACGCGCGAGAGAACACAGGAAAGATCGATGCTTTCCGCCGCACTGCGCACCTGCAGGCGCGCGTGCGCCGCGCCTGCCAGCGCAAGCGGCTTCGAAAGCGGCGCGGTCGTGAAGGTCGCCACATCCGTGCGGCTGTCGACGCTGTCGCGCGCCACCGGCCCGCCGGCGAACGCGCCGCCCACGCTGGGCGCTGGGCGCCAGGGGTCGTGCACGAACGCATCGAACGGAAAGCTTTCCACTGCATCCGGCGCCAGCATGCCGCTGCGCTCGTCGAGCGCGGCGCGCCCATCGCTCGAGAGCCGCCATTCCTGCGCCGGCGTGGGCCATGCCGCCGACGCGCGCCAGGTTTTGGCGCCCATGTCGAACAAGCGCACGGCGGGCTCCTCGAATGCGCCTTCGCCCTTCAGCCAATGATCGAACCAGCGCAACTGCAGGCGATCCACATCGCCGATGGCGGCTTCGCCAAAATCGACGTCGCCCATGCGCCGGCCCCATGGGAAGTGCGCCCACGGCCCCACGACCAAGTGCGCCCTGGCGCCCTCGGCTTCGTAGCGCTGGAACGCCGCCACGGTGCCGGCGAGATGGGTATCGAACCAGCCGCCGACGAACAGCGCCGGCGCCCGGCCATGCGGCGGCGGCGCATGGCCGGCGGCCGAAACGCGCTCCCAATGCGCGCGATCATCGTCGAGCCATTTGAAATAGTGCGGCGCGTAGCGCGCCAGGCGATCCAGCAGCGCCGGGCGCGCCGCAACCGGGCCGCCCAACGGCAGCGCGCGCGCCGCCGCATAAAGCGCGCTGAAGGAGGCTTCATCCTCGGCGCGCTTGGCTTCCTCCGCCGCAAGCTGCAGCGCCCAGCCGAGATTGCCAGAAAGACAGAAGGCATCGTTCTCGTAGGCCCAGAAGCGGCGCAGATCCCAGCCGACCATCGCCGGCGCGATCGCCTTGAGGCGCGGCGAAGCGCGCGTAGCGGCGAGCATTTGCGTTTCGCCCTGGTAGGAGAAGCCGTACATGCCGACCGCCCCCGCCGCGCCGGGCAATTGGGCGGCCCACTCCACCGACTCCGCGCCATCGCGCGCCTCGTTTTCGAAAAGCGCGAAGACGCCTTCCGAACCGCCACGGCCGCGCACGTCCTGGATCACGACAATGTAACCGTGGGCGGCGTACCAGCTTGGATGTGCGTAGCAGACGGTGGAGGCGATCGCGCGGCCATACGGCTGACGCATCAACAGCACAGGAAACTCGCCGCGCCCCTGCGGGCGATAGACATCCGCGGCCAACCGCACGCCGTCGCTCAGCACGAGGCTTTGTACTTCCGGCGCACGCACCTCGAACATCGCTGCGGTTCCTCCACCAGCCGCGCACCCTACCCAATCGGCCCCGAGCGTTGAAGCGCGATACCGGGCGCGGCGCGGGCTTGGCATTGCGCGCTATCAGCACGAAGATGATCGCGCCGCCCCAGGGGAGTGAGCATGCGCGTCGCCGTGGGCATGTTCAATCACGAGACCAACACGTTCGCGCCGACGCCCGCCGATATGGCCGCGTTCGAGGCGCGCGGCGGCGGCGTGCGGATTGATCCGCCGCTTTCGGACATCCTATCGGGCAATTGGGGCTATGCGGGCTTCGCGCAGGCCGCCCGCGACGACGGCTGGACCGTCGTGCCGCTCACCTTCGCCATGGCGGTGCCCGCCAACCGGGTGACCACGCACGCCTTCGAAACGATTCTGGGCGCGATGCTGGCGGGCTTGCGGCGCGCCCAGCCGCTTGACGCGGTGTTCCTCGATCTTCACGGCGCGATGGTGACCGAGGAGCATGACAGCGGCGACGCGGAGATTCTGCGCCGCGTGCGCGCCGAAATCGGCCCCCAAACGCCGCTGCTCGTGGAGTTCGATTATCACGCCAATATTCCGCGCGAGGCGGTAAGCCTGGCGGACGCCATTTTCGTCTACCGCACCTATCCGCACACCGACATGGCCGAGCGCGGACGCGCGGCGGCGGCGCATCTGCGGCGCATGCGCGAGGGCATGCCGCGCCAAGCCGTGGCCTTTCGCGAGATCGCCGGCTTGCTGCCAATCACCGCGCAATCGACGCTCACCGAGCCGATGAAAGGCGCGTTCGCCAAGATCCGCGATGTCGAAGGCCGGCTGATCGGCAACGGCATGGTGTCGGCGGCATCGATGGCGGCCGGCTTTCCGAACGCCGACGCACCGGCCTCGCGGCCTTCCGTGCTCGCCTACGCCGACACCCAGAGCGCGGCCGACGCCGCCGCCGATTATCTTGCCGCGGCGCTCTCCCATGCCGTGGAGACAGCGCACGCCGACTTGCTCGCAGCGGACGAGGCGGTGACCCGCGCGCTGGCGGCGACAGCGGATGGCGGCGTCGTGGTGCTGGCGGACGTGCAGGATAATCCCGGCGGCGGCGGCGAAGGCGACACCACCGGGCTCCTGCGCGCGCTGATCGCAGCGCAAGCGCCCAGCGCCCTGCTCGCACATCTTACCGATCCGATCGCCGCCGCCGCCGCCCATGCCGCCGGCGTCGGGGCGACCTTGTCCCTGGCCATCGGGGCAGGAACGGGCGGCGCGGATGGCCCAGTGGAAGGTGTTTGGACCGTTGAGCAATTGAACGATGGGCGCGCGGTCGGCGCCGGGCCGATGGCGTACGGCTGGGCGTTCACGATGGGTCCCAGCGCCATGCTGCGGCAAGGCGGGGTGCGGGTGCTCGTCGTCTCCCAAAAGGAGCAATGCCTCGATCA
>JBFWWB010000077.1:0-13409 GCA_050246435.1 Hyphomonadaceae bacterium | reverse complement strand
GCCCATCTCGCTGCTGATCGAGAACGTCGATCAACGCTCCAAGGATTACGCCGACATCCGCGATCTTTACCGGCCCGGCCATGCCGATTACGTCTACGACGCCAAATACGGCGTGCGCGATTATCGCGGCGGCGGCCGCTCCAGCGCGCGCGAAACCGCGGCGCGGGTCGCCGCCGGCGGCGTGGCGCGCGCAGTACTCGGCGCGGGCGTGCGCATCCGCGCCGCTTTGGTGCAGATCGGCCCGCACAAAATCGATCCCGCCAACTGGGATTGGAGCGAAACCGAGAACAATCCCTTCTGGTGTCCGGATGCGGCGATGGCGCATCGCTGGGAGAATTTCCTCGATGAGACGCGCAAGGCCGGCTCCTCCGCCGGTGCAGTAATCGAGGTGCGCGCCGAGGGCGTTCCCGCCGGCTGGGGCGCGCCGATCTATGGCAAGCTCGACGCCGAAATCGCCGCCGCGATGATGAGCATCAACGCCGTGAAGGGCGTGGAGATCGGCGCCGGTTTCGCCGCCGCCGGTTTGAGCGGCGAGGCCAATGCCGATGAGATGCGCGCCGGCAACGATGGCGAGCCGCGCTTCCTCTCCAACAATGCCGGCGGCATTCTCGGCGGCATCTCCACTGGGCAGAATCTCGTCGTGCGTTTCGCGGTGAAGCCCACGTCTTCGATTCTCACGCCGCGCCGCACGATCGATGCGCAAGGCCACGAGACAGAGGTCAGCACCAAGGGCCGCCACGATCCCTGCGTAGGCATCCGCGCGGCCCCCGTGGGCGAGGCGATGCTTGCCTGCGTGCTGGCCGATCACTTCCTGCGCCACCGGGGCCAGATCGGCCCGCGATGAACACAGACCCACGGACGTTCAGCGCGCGCTATCGCGCGGGCTTGTTCTTTGCGCCGGGCCCGGGCTGCCTCGTCGCGCCATTGCTCTACGCGATCGCCGCCGCGGTCACGCGCAATTACGTGACGGCCGCGGCCGTGGCGGTCGCCGCGTTCCTGATCGCCACCCTGCTCTGGACCGAGCGGCGCAAGCGCGAGCCCGCGCTCGTGCTCGGCCGCGCCGGCATGCGCATAGAGGGTTTGAGCCTGACGCCGTGGAGCGAAATCGCCGGCGTGCGCCGCGCGGCGGATGCGGCCGGCAACGCCGCGCTGGAGATTGCGCTGCGTGGGCGCGCGCCGAAAATGCTCCGCTCGCCGCTTTGGCGGCCGTCGCCCGAAGGCATCCTCATCCACACCAGCCTGCTGGAAGACTCTGCGGAAGCGATCGAGGAGGCATTCCGCTTCTTCCTGCAGAACCGCTGAGCCTCACTCCTCCGCCAGCACAACGATGCGGTCCTGCGCACCGTAACGCCGCCTGCGCGATTTCGGCGGATTGAGCACCACCGCCTTTTCCGCGCCGGGCGCGCCGTCGGGATAGCCGATGGCGGTTTCCCCGCGCCGCAATGCGGCTTCCGTCACCGTGTAGAAATCCACTTCCGTGTCCAGCGCCACCAAGTTGGCGGCGGGGCGCATATAAATTTCCGAACCCTCTTCATTCAGCAATTCATCGAAGATCGCCGAGACGTAACGGCTCTCCGCGGCCTGCGCGAGCATCAGGCTGACGAGGCGGTGGCTGACGACGAAATCGTCCGCCCGCGTCACCGCCGCAAGCTCGCGGTTGCGCACATCGGCGATCTCGCTCACCACCGTGAACGCCGCGCCGTCGCGGTCGGCGATGTGGCGCAAGTGCAGCAGCGTGACGAGCGTGCGCGTGTCAGCCTGCTGGGCATGGGCGTGATCGCCTTCCGCCAGCACAACCACATGGTCGAACGCGCCGGGCTTCAGCGCTTCCAGCGCCTTGCGGTCACAAGCGTCCGCCGTCGCCGCCGCCAGGCTCACCCCTTCCGTCGAAGCAGCAAGCTCCGCAATGTCGCGGGTGAGGCGCGGCGCGGTCGCCGCCACCGTCACGTGCGAACCCGGCGCGAGATAGCGCGCCATGCGGCGGATCATTTGCGGCCCGCGCCGGTTCCAGCCAAGGATCAAGGTGCGCTCGATCGCTCTCGCTTCCTTGCGCGCGTGGCGGATCGCGGCGTCAGCCAATTCCGCCGTCTCCGCCGCGAAGCGCGCGCCGTCGCGGTCTTCTGCGATATAGATCGCCAGCGTATCGGGTCCGAAGGCGGCGTCCGCCGGTGGATTGAGGCGCAAGCCTGCGCCATCGGCCTCGCACATGCCGATCAGCGCGCCATCTTCGAGCGAGAGGGCGGCCGCCGCGAAGGTAAGACCGGCGAGCCTGGGCATCGCGTTCGCGTAGATTTCGCAGCCTTCAAAGCCCAGCAATTCGAGATAGACGCCGCTTAAGCCCGCCTGCCGGCTCGAATGCACGATGATGCGTGAAACAAGGTCGTCGCCCAGCACCGTCTGGATCGCGTCCCCGCCGATGGCGCGCGCGATCTCGGCATTATGAGGATCGCGGAATTCCGCCGCGATCCGGCATTCCGGCGGACAGCGCGAAGGGCCATGCATCAGCGCCATCGCGGTCTTGATGTTGTGGCTGTCGGGATCGTCGCCCGCCGGCGACAGCATCACTACGGAAGCCGCCGTCGCCACGTTCGCGATCGCCAGATCGTGCAGATCGCTCGGGTCGCCGCGCCGGCACACGATGCGCCGCCGGCGCCGCCGGCCGATCTTGGCGGCGATTTCGTCCTCCATCTCGACCTTGTCCTTGTCGGCCAGCACCACGATGGAGAAGCGTGCGTCCTTTTCATGCGCGACAAGCAATTCCGCGATCACGTCAAAAATCGCGTCCGACCAATTGAGGATCACCGCGTGCCCGCGCTCCAGCACGAGCGAGCGGCCCTTGCGCAATTCGTCCAGCCGCGCGGTGACGCCCGCGCTTAACAGGCCGATCAGCGCGGAGACCACGAAAATCCCCCAAAACGTCACCGCCAGCATGACGAACCGGAAATCCCAGCCGTTGTCGCCGCCGACATTGCCGGCGTCGATCGTGCGCATCGTGGCTTCCCAAAAGGCTTCCCCAAAGCCCAGCGGCTTGGCGCCATCGGGCGCGATCCGCGCCGCCGCCAGCACGGCTGCGGCCGCCGCTGTCACCAGCAACGACGCAAGGCCCAGCCAACCGATCAGTGCGATCGGGCCAGCCGCCATCGTGCGGTCGAACGCGTAGCGGGTGCGCAAAACCACGCGGCGCATGAAATTGGAAATATCGCGAACCGAAAGCATGGGCGGACGCCGCCGAGAAGTGCGGCGATTCAAAGCGAACGCGCGCGCCTGCGCACGTGCGCGCTTTGACGCATGGCCGGCGTCCGGCCCGTGCGCGCGCCGTCGTGCGTCGAGCCGCGCGCGCCCGAACCGGTTTCTACGACGGGTTCAGATTCTTGATCCGCAGAAACGCCATGGCGCCGCCCGCCACGAGGATGCCGGCGCCGATCACGATCATCAGGATGAAATCTGTCATCGCGGAGCCCTTTCCACGATTGATGTTGCGCCACCCTAAAATGAGTCTGCCGCGGGCGCGGCGCCTATTCGCTCAAAACTTGCGGAACAGCATCGCCTTGGTCAGGAAGGCCGTCTCGGTGCGTTTCAGCGTAAATCCAGCATCCGCGAACAACGCAGGCAGATCCTCCTTCTGGTAGGAGGCGTAAAACGGCTCGTGAAAGCCGAGCGGGAAATATTCGAGCATCCGGTCGAGCGCCGGCGTGTCTCCCGCCTGCACTGAGTCCGCGAACATCAGCACGCCGCCGGGCTTCAGCACGCGCGCGATCTCCCCTGCGGTCTGGCGGCGCACGCGCGGGGGCAATTCGTGGAACAGATAGATGCACGCCGCCGCATCGAACGCGCCATCGGCGATGGGCATGGCTTCCGCGCGCGCCTCGATGAAATCGGCCTGCGGCCACGGCTTGAGCCGCGCGCGCGCCTCGCTCAAATAAGCCGGCGATAGATCGAGCGCGCTGACCCTTAGGCGCGGAAACGCCTCCAGCGCCTGCATCAGGAAGCGCCCGTTGCCGCACGCGACGTCAAGCAGCGCTGCGCCGCGCTGATCGCGCCCGCGCCACGCCTGCGCCAACAGGCCCAGCCCGACGCGGCGCATCGCGTCCGCAGCGCCGGCGAACAACACCTCCACTTGCGTGTCGTAGAGCGCAGCACTCTCGCGCGTCAGCCAGCCGCCGGTCTGGTAGTGGAAATTCTGCAGATAATACGCGGGATAGTCGCGCGGCGCGCCTTCTCCCTCGCGAATTTCCACGCCGCGGCGCGCCAACCGGCGCGCATCCACCGCCGGCAAATCGGCGAAGAAGCGGCGTGAATGCTCCAGCGCGGAGAGCAGGTTCGCGGGGTGGAAATCCGCCGGCGCGGGATAAAGCCCCGCTTCGATATTGGCGCGGTCCTTCGCGAACAGTTCGAGGAAGGCCCGGCGGATGTCGCGCGGCGCGCCAGGCTTGCTTTGCGGCGCGAAACGCGGCTCGCCAGCGGGCGTCACGGGGCCGGAAAGCTTCCGCGCCAGCGCGTAGTGCGCCGAATACCACGCCACCCGCGCACCTTGGCTCGCCGCATACGCAAGCCGGCCCAGCGCGCTCACCCGCCCGCCTCCGGCCAGCGCGTGATGCGCTTGATCAGATGACGCGTGCGCAGCTTGCCCTGTGGGCGCGTCTTGCCGCGCACCGAAACATTGGCGCGATGCACGCTTTCGGGATCGCCGGAGATCAGGGGATGCCACCAGAACAGCTCGCGCTTCTCGTGCACCAGCCGATAGGCGCACGTCTTCGGCAGCCAGGTGAGTTCGCCCACCGTTTCCGGCGTCAGCTTCACGCAATCGGGCACTTTCTGCTTGCGGTTGGCGTAATCGCCGCACGCGCAGCGCGCGCTGTCGAACAGGTCGCACGCCACGTCCGTCAGATGGATTTCGCCGGTGTCTGCGTCTTCGAGGCCGATGAGGCAGCATTTGCCGCAGCGATCGCAGAGGCTCTCCCATTCTGCTTCCGTCATTTCCGGAAGCGTCTTGGTTTTCCAGAAAGGTTCGTCGCCGCCGCTCATCGTTCGAACACGCCCACGATCTCGATATGCGGGCTCCAGCGGAATTGGTCCACCGGGGTGATGCGCACAATCGAAAATCCGCCGTCGATCAGCGCGCGCGCATCGCGCGCGAAGGTGGCGGGATCGCACGACACGGCCACCGCCTTGCGCACGCGCGAGCGTGCGATCTGCTCGGCCTGCAGCCGCGCGCCGGATCGCGGTGGATCGAACACCACAGCGTCGAAGCGCTTCATCTCCAGCGCGGAAAGCGGCGTGCGCAACAGATCGCGCCGCGTGGCGCGCACCGGCTTCAGCCCGCTGGCATGATCGGCGGCGTGGCGCAGCGCCGCCAGCATCGCCTCTTCGCCGTCATACGCGTGGGTTTCCGCGCGCGCCGCGATCCGCAGCGCAAACGTGCCGAGCCCGGAGAAGAGATCGGCCACGCACGCAGCGCCCTCAAGGCCTGCGAGCACCAGCCGCGCCAGCGTCTCCTCGCCGCGCGCAGTGGGCTGGAGGAACGCGCCCGGCGGCGGGCTCACACGCGTGAGCCCCATCGCCAGCGCAGGCGCGCGCCGGTGCGCCAGCGCTTCGCCGTCGAAGCTCAGCCGTGCGAAATCCTCCGCCTCCGCGATCGCCGCCGCACGCGTTGCGGCCTCAGCGCTCAACGTCCCCGGCGCGCCCGCGCCCTTCACATTGACGTCGACCCCGGTTTCGCTCGCCAGCGCCTGAATGTTGAGATCGCCGCGCGCCGGCGCGAACGCTTGGCCCAAGCGCCGCAAGCCCGGCAGCGCGCGCTGTAGCGCCGGCGCCAGCACCGGGCATGCGTCCACCGGCGTGATCGCGGCGCCGCCGCGCGCAATGAAGCCAAATGCGCCGCCGGGCCCTGCGTGCAGCGTCGCCCGCCTTCGCCCTTCGCCCCATGCCGCCTCGATCGCCGCCACGTCCGCGCCGATGCCACGCCGCTCCAGCGCGCGCACGACTTGATCGCGCTTCCACGTAAGATACGGCGCCTCGCGCCAATGTTGCAGCTGACAGCCGCCGCAACGCCCGAAATGCGCGCAAGGCGCGCCCTGGCGCGCAGCACTCGGCGTCAGTACGGCCAGCACCTCGCCGCGGTCGCTCGCATAGCGTGCGCGCACGCGCTCGCCCGGCAGCGCATAGGGGAGATAAATCGGCCCCTCCGGTCCCGCCGCGACCGCATCCCCGCGCGCGCCCATTTCAGCGATCTCAAGCTCCACAGTCGCCGCACCCGCCCCCACCGGCGCGCCCACGCGGACGATCGGATTGCGCAGCGGCGCGCGGGCGGAACGGTCGAGGCGCTTCATGCGTGGTCCAGCTTGGTCCTGCTTAGATGCAGCCTACAACGGCGGTGAACATTGAGGGGGTCGCCCCCAGCGCCGGATGGAATTGGAGGTTTACCATGCGGGGTCAAGCTCTGCTCGCCGCCGGCGCTCTGGCGATGATGACGGCACTGGCGGCCGCGCCTGCGGCGCAGGCGCAATCCTACGCGCCCCCGGGCGCCTACGCCGCGCCGTATCAGGGGCCGGTGGAATCCTGCCTCAACCGTAAGAAAAGCAACGCGATTCTGGGCGGCGTGCTCGGCGCTGCGGCCGGCGCGATGCTGGGCAACAACATCGCCGGCTCCGGCCACCGCGGCGACGGCAGCGTGCTGGGCGGCGTGCTCGGCGCCGGCGCCGGCGCCGCGATCGGCGGCTCGGGCGCACGCTGCGTGGATTATGCCTCGCCCCCTGCCCCGCAAGCGGTCGTCCCGCCCGCGCCTTCCGCGCAAGGTTATGGCTACGGCTATGGCGACGACGGCCTGGCCGGCGGCCCGGATGATCGCAGCTATGGCTATCGCGATGAAGGCGGCTACCGCGCCGAAGGTCCCCCGCCGCGCGCTTACGCCTATGGCGGCCCGCGCGACTGCCGCTGGGGCGAAGCGGTTTCCCGCGACCGTTGGGGCCGGCCCTATCGCGAGAATGTTTATATGTGCCGCGACCGCTACGGCGAATGGGTGATCCAGCGCTAAGCGCGAAGGCGAAGGAAAGAGGTCGGCCCCGGCGCAAGCCGGGGCCGATTCATGAGGCGGGCGCCTGCCTGCGGCTCAGCGCGCGGCGTGTAGCAGGAATTCAACCGCCCCGTCGCCGCCCTCGATCGGGCTTTCGATCAGCGCCGCCACGCGAAAACCCTCAAGCCCATCGAGGCGCGCGGCGGCTTCCTCCGCGATGCGGCGCGCCGCCGCCGGCGCCAAACGCGCCTTGCGGCGCGGGCCGGATTCGAATTGCGGCTTCACCAGCGCGATCAGCGCCGCCCGCTCCGCCGCCAGCGACAGCGGCCGCGGCAACACCTTCTCCAGCCCGATGAAGCTTGCATCGCACGTCACCAGCGCCGGCGGCGCACTGATCTGTTCGCGCGTCAGCGTGCGCGCGTCTTGCTGCTCCAACACGGCCACGCGCGGGTCGGCGCGCAGCCGCGCATCCAACTGGCCGCGCCCGACGTCCACCGCATAGACATGCCCTGCGCCGCGCGCGAGCAGCACGTCCACGAAGCCCCCCGCCGCCGCGCCCACATCCAGCGCGACAGCGCCGTCCACGCCGATCGCGAACGCCTCCAGCGCATGCGCCAGTTTCAGCCCCGCGCGCGAAGCCCAAACGTGGGCCGGGGCGAACGCCAGCGCGGCGTCCTCCGCCAACAGCATCGAAGCCTTGCGCACCGGCGCGCCGTTGGCGGAAACGCCGCCCGCCGCGATCGCCGCCTGCGCCTGCTCGCGCGAACGCGCGAGCCCGCGCGCCACCAGCAGCGCGTCCGCGCGCCGCCGCGCCATCAGATCCGGGAAGCCCACGCCGCGCGCCACACGGCGCGCATGATTTTCGAATCCGGCCCGGCGCGATGATGGCGGCCGGCTTCCGCGCGCGCATCCGCCAGCAGCGCGTCCCGCGTTTCGCGGCTCAGATCGGAGGGCAGCACGCGATCCCAATCGCTCACAACAAAAGGCGCGGGCTCGCCGGCGGCTTCGGCGATGCGTCCCAGCCAATAGCCGTCGTATTCCGGCGCATCCGACACCACCATCGCCGTCTTGAGCGGCGCCAGCCGGCGCAGCGCGGCCTGCGGCGAAATCCCCTCCGCATCCAGATCGGCCAGGGAAATCCCGTGCAGCACTGCAGCCCAGCGGTCCCAATGTTCAAGCGACCAGCCGGGTTGGCGGCGCAGCAGAAATGCGTCCTCCTCGCCGGTGTCGGCGGCGTAGCCAGCTTCGATCGGCCAGGATTCCTGCGTCAGGCTGGAGGCTTCGAAATCGACGAATATAAGTTGCGCCATACGCCTTCTCTTGCGCGCAAGGCCCTGCTCGCGCAACGTGGCGCGCGATGGAATTGAGCGCCCGAAGGCGGCGCGAGGGAGGACCGCCCCGCAGGGGCTGGCGCGCGGGGCGCGCTTCATCCACGATGGAGAAGGCGGCGCGGTCAAGGCGTGGGGCTGCGCTCAGTTCGCGATCAGCGAACGTCGCGCCGCCTTCTCCTTCCTGGCTGATGCGCCGCGCCTTCAGACGGCTTTCGTCAGCGCGCCGACTTGCGGGCCTTTGACCGGCGCCGTCTCGAAAACCGCAGCGGTGCGCGTTTGGTACGCCTTGGACGCCACGGTCGACACGGTGACGAATTCCGCCTTCGCCGCGTCGCGCGTCAGCGTCAGCGACACGAAGCCGTGGCTCAGCGGATCGGCCCACTTCACTTCCGGGCTTTTCTCCACCAGCAGCTTGGCGAGATCGGCGCCGCCGGCGCCCAGCAACTCCCCGATGCCGGGCGAACTGATCGAGGTCACGCCGAATTCATCGGCCAGGCGCGTCTTGCCGTCCTCGCTCATCAGTTCGATCGCCCAGGATTGGTGGGAATCCCCGCTCAGCACCACGATGTTCGCGTCGTTGTTGGCGAACATCTGCATCAGCCGGGCGCGCTGGGCGGGATAGCCGTCCCAGGAATCGAGCGTGGCGGCGGGCACGCCTTTCTCCTCCAGCTCCAACGCCGCCAGCAGGCGCGGGAATTTCTCGCGCAAGGCCGAAACTCCCGGCGCGCCGATATCGGCGCGCGCGGGCAGGCGGATTTTCCCCATCAAGGTCTGGTTGCCCAGCACCTGCCACACCGCGCCGGCGCGCACGGATTTGTAGATTTCCGCATCGAGCCATTTTTCCTGATCGGGGCCCAGCAGCATCCGGCCGGGATCGTCGAGGCGGCGCTTAAAGGCTTCGATATCGGGCAGGAAGGCCACGTCCTTCGGCGGTTTCGCGGGATCCATGGCCACCGCGCGGCGGTAATCTACGATGGCGCGCGGCTCGGCCCCGCGCATGTCGAACGGGGTAGGCAGCATGCGCGTGCGCGCGGGTTGCGGCGCGCCCGGCGCCGCCGGCTTGGGATCGCCCGGATCGGTCAAATCCCAAAGCGTGGAGATGAGCGTCAGATCGCGCACGGGATCGAGCTGCTGGGTGCGCGCCAGCAGGCGCGTCTCCAGCATGATGATCGTCGCCAGATCGCCGAACTGGAACGAGCGGTTGATCGCCAGGAAGGATTTCGCCGGCTCCGGATCGCGGATCGGAACCCATTCGTAGAAGGCGCGCACCGCCGCATCGCGCCGCGCGGCGTAATCGCCTTCGCCGTTTTCGGGATTGTGGTTGGCGGCGCCGCCAGTCCACGCGTCGTTGGTGACTTCGTGATCGTCCCACACATGGATGAAGGGGAACGCCGCGTGGGCCGCCTGCAGATCGGGATCGGTGCGCGACTTCGCGTAGCGTGCGCGGTAATCGGGGAGCGTGACCGTTTCGGTCAGCGGATCGGGCAGCCGGCCGAGGGCCGCGGCGTTTTCGGTGCCGTACTGGCCCAGCGCGTATTCGTAGATGTAATCGCCCAGATGCAGCACGAAATGCACGTCCGCGCGCTTGGCGAGCGCCTCGTAGGCGTTGAAAAAGCCGGAAGAATAGTTCGAGCAGGAAACCGCCGCGATCACCAGCGAGGAAACCTTGCCGCGCGGCAGCGTGCGCCCGCGTCCGACGGGGGATTTCGCGCCGCCCACCTTGAAGCCGTAATGATAGACGCGCCCCGCCTTCAGCCCTTCGACATCGACCTTCACGGTGTAATCGCGCGTCGCGTCGGTGGAGACGAACCCCTGGCGCACGATCTTCGTCATGTCGGGATCGTCGGCCACCATCCACGTCACCGGAACCGGGCCGTCCGTGTCGGGGCTCACGCGCGTCCAGATCACCAGCCGGTCTGCGCCGGGATCGCCGCTCGCCACGCCATGCGCGAAGGCGATCACGCCCGCATAAGGCGGCGCGGCCCCACCGGCGTCGGGGCTCGAGCAGGCCGCAGCCCCCGCCGCGCCGGCGAAGGCGGCGAACGCCGCCCGGCGCGTGACGCCGCCGGCGCGCTTATTCCGCTTCATGAGTCCCCTCCGTTGCCCGGCGTTCTTATAGTGCCCGCGTGCGACAGAGGAATGTGGCGGGGCATGCGCAGGTGAGTTTCGCGGCGGAGGAGGTGCGCGAGGCCATGGCGGGGGAAGAGCACGCCGGCCAGCGCGTCGACGCCTGGGCGGCCGCGGCCTGGCCGGATCTCTCGCGCGCCCGCATCCAGGGGCTGATCGGCCAGGGCCGGCTCACCCATGAGGGCTCGGTGGTGCGCGCGGCCTCGGGCAAGGCGCGCCCGGGGCGCTATGTGCTGACGCTGCCCCCGCCCGAAGCCGCCGCGCCCGAGCCCGAAGCGATCCCGCTTTCCATTCCGTATGAAGACAGCGATCTGATCGTCGTCGACAAGGCCGCCGGCATGGCGATGCATCCAGCGCCCGGCGCGATGCGCGCCACCTTGGTGCACGCGCTGCTGGCCCATTGCGGCGCGAGCCTTTCCGGCGTCGGCGGCGTTGCGCGCCCCGGCATCGTCCACCGCATCGACAAGGACACCACCGGCCTCGTCGTCGTCGCCAAGAACGATGCGGCGCACGCGGGACTCGCCAAGCAATTCGCCGCCCACACGATCGAGCGCGTCTATTTCGCGGTCACGCGCGGGGCGCCCTCGCCGCGCAGCGGCGTCATCGATGCAGCGCTCGCGCGCTCCTCTGAAGATCGCCGCAAGCAGACGGTGACGCGCAACCCCGAAGCCGGCCGCCGCGCCGTCACCCATTATTGGACGATCGAATCCTTTGCCCAGATGGAGGGCCAGGCCGCCGGCCGCGCCGCCGCCGCCTTCGTCGAATGCCGCCTGGAGACGGGGCGCACGCACCAGATCCGCGCGCATCTGGCCTCCATCGGCGCACCCCTGATCGGCGACCCGCTCTACGGCAAATTCCGCGGCCTCAAGATCGCGGGGAGCGGCGAGGCGATCGAGGGGGCCAAGCACGCGGCGGCGGATTTTTCCCGCCAGGCGCTGCACGCCGCCGTGCTCGGCTTCCTCCACCCGCGCACCGGCGCGGCGCTGCGCTTTGAATCGCCGCTTCCGGGGGACATGCAAGCTCTGCTCGCAGCCCTGCGCGCGGTGTGATCCCAATGCGATGACGTTCCCCTTAGGGGGAAGGTCACGCTTTATCCGACCCATGCCGGCCAGCGGCTAAGCTCCGCTGCATGCAAAGCGCGCCATTCGATCTCGAAGACGCCTGGGCGGCCTTGGCCGAGGTGACCAGCTGGATCGCGGCGCTGTTCGGCCTGCCGGCCGCTATCGCGCAGCGTTTCGCGCTGACGCGCCGTAGCCGCGCAGCGATCCTCGCCTGGCTTGCGCCCGCGGAAGCACTGGCGCGCCGGCTGCTCTGCATCGAAGCCGCCAGCCTTCCGGCGCCGAACGCGCCCGCGCCCTTCGCGCCGAAAGGCCGCCTCGCCAACGCGCTGCGCGATGCGCCGGCGCGCGAGCTGGATGAGGATTCCGCGCGCTGGCGCGTCGCGTTCAGCCTTGGCTTTGGATCGCCGGCTTTCGACAGGCCCTCAGAACCGCCGGGTTCCAGCCGCCCTTTCGTCCCCAATGCTGCGGCACTGGCGCGCCGCCTCGAAGCCTTGCTGCGTGTGCCGCAGGACCGCGTCCGCCTCGTCCGCCGCCTCGCCCAAAGGCTGCACGCCGCTTCGGCGCGCGCCGTCCGCGCGTTCACGCCGTATCGCCATCGCGCACCGGCTTGCGCCAGCACGCTCGCCGCTGCGCAAACTGCGTGCGACGCCGCCCTCGCGCGCTTTGCGGATACATCGTGAACGCACCAAGCAGGATCGCATGGCGGGCTTTACGGTCGCCAGCCTACGCTGGGGGCCAGGCGTCGCCGCGCGCCTAGCCGAACCGCTCCCACGCCGCCTGGCGCGAGCAACCCAGCGCCTTGCCGATTTTTTCCCAGCTCACGTCGCGCTGGCGCAGCAGATCGACGGTGGCCTTCACCCGCTCGCGTACGTCCGTCAGGGTCGCGGCTTGCCCTTTCAACAGCCCCAGCAGGGTTTCGCTCGGCGCATCGCACGGCCAATCGATCCGCGCGGCCGGTTGCTGCGTACATTCAGGGCAGGTTTCGAGGATGCCGGCGCATTGCGCCACACAGGCCTCGCAAATGAACACCGCCGGCCCCGCGATCAGCTTGGCCACCTCGCCGTCCGGCTTTCGGCAGAAGGAACAATAGAGCGTCTGCGTCATTGCGAACCCTGCGGCGATCCGGGCGCCCGCGTTCGAAGGGCCCGGTTGAGGAGCGGCGACATGGAACCTCAGATGGGCGTCAAGGTGCCCTTGACAAGCCCTTATGTCAAGCCTACCTTGACGCCATCGCGGGAAGCGCCTTCTTGGCGCCACGCCCGGCAAGCAGAATCACAAAGCCTGCCGGGAGCGAGTCGTGAGACGACGTCCGGCGGCAGGAGGGGTTTGATGGCGTCCACGGCGCTCACGATCGCTTTGTCTCCAGAGGGCGGGCTCACCCGCTACCTCCAGGAAATCCGTAAGTTTCCGATGCTCGAGAAAGAGCAGGAATTTTCTCTCGCGCGGCAGTGGCGCGACAAGGGCGACGTCGAAGCCGCCCATACCCTCGTCACGTCTCACCTGCGCCTCGTGGCGAAGATCGCCATGGGTTATCGCGGCTACGGGCTGCCGATCGGGGAAGTCATCTCCGAGGGCAATGTCGGCCTCATGCAGGCGGTGAAGAAGTTCGAGCCGGAGAAGGGCTTCCGCCTCGCCACCTATGCGATGTGGTGGATCCGCGCGGCGATCCAGGAATACATCCTGCGCTCGTGGAGCCTCGTGAAGATGGGCACCACCGCCGCACAGAAGAAGCTGTTCTTCAACCTGCGCCGCCTCAAGGGCGAGATCGCCGCCTTGGAGGAAGGCGATCTGAAGCCCGAGCACGTCAAAACCATCGCGCACAAATTGGCGGTGACCGATGAAGAGGTCATCACCATGAACCGCCGCCTTTCAGGCGGC
>JBFWWB010000076.1:0-13423 GCA_050246435.1 Hyphomonadaceae bacterium | reverse complement strand
TCGATAAGCTGACGATCCCGATGATCTACATGTACGGCATGCAGGACGTGATCCTGCCGGTGGAAATGGGCTACGACCAGGAAGACGCCGTGCCCAACATCCAATTCTTCTACCCCACCGAAACCGGCCACCAGGGCCAGACCGATCGCCCCAAAACCTTCAATCAGGTGGCGCTCGAATTCTTCCGCGACGGCAAGGTCTCCTGGCCGACGGCGGTGGATGCGGGCGTTTCACTGCGCCGGCAGATCAACGACAAGGTCGTGGCGGCGCCCAGCGGCGGCTTCCCGAAAGTCAACCGCGCCATGTACGCCGATCCGGAAAGCCATAAGGCCGGCCTCAAGGCGGCGGGCCTCCTCTAATATTCACCGCGAAAGGAACAGCACATGGAAAACAAACCCAACATCTCGCCCGGCAAACTGGAGTTGACGGACGAAGGCATCATCAACATTCCCGGCCTCATGAGCCGTTGGGTCCGCCTCGCGGACGGTCGCCGCGCGCATTACATGACCGCCGGCGACAAGGGCCCCGCCGTTCTGCTGCTGCATGGCGGCATCGAAGGCTCTTCCGGCACCGCCGGCTGGCGCTTCATGGCGCCGTTCCTGGGCGCCAGCGGTTTCCGGGTCTACGCGCCCGACCAGCCGAGCTTCGGCCTCTCCGACACCAGCAAGCCCGAATATCTCGAAGCCGGCCCGAAGGCGAAGGTCGATTTCGTGAAGATGTTCGCCGACGCGGTGTGTCTCGACACATTCCACCTCGCCGGCAACTCGATGGGCTGCATCGTGTCGTGCGATTTCGTCGTCAGCCATCCCGAGCGCGTGAAGAGCGTGATGTTCATCGCCGGCTTCCTCGGCAACATCTGCGACAAGCCCGCGGTGCCGCCGAAAGAAGGCAAGTTCAACCCCGCGCGCGAATACGGCACGCTGACGGAATGGGACGGCACTGAGCCGGGCATGAAGAAGCTGATGGACGGCATCATCTATGAGTCGAAGGCCGTCTGGCCGGAGCTCATCACGATGCGCGCGAACGCCGCCAAGCGCCACCGCGAAGCGCGCATCGCCGCCGGCATGCCGCAACGGCCGACGCATCGCCACACCGATCTGACGAACGTCAACGAAGCGCAGATTTTCCATACGAAGGATCGTCTCGATAAGCTGACGATCCCGATGATCTACATGTACGGCATGCAGGACGTGATCCTGCCGGTGGAAATGGGCTACGACCAGGAAGACGCCGTGCCCAACATCCAATTCTTCTACCCCACCGAAACCGGCCACCAGGGCCAGACCGATCGCCCCAAAACCTTCAATCAGGTGGCGCTCGAATTCTTCCGCGACGGCAAGGTCTCCTGGCCGACGGCGGTGGACGCGGGCGTTTCGCTGCGCCGGCAGATCAACGACAAGGTCGTGGCGGCGCCCAGCGGCGGCTTCCCGAAAGTCAACCGCGCCATGTACGCCGATCCGGAAAGCCATAAGGCCGGCCTCAAGGCGGCGGGCCTCGCGTAAGCGGTCATCGGCCAAGGAAACTGAACGGCCCGCCCGCGCGGCGGGCCGTTTCTTTTTGCCCTTAGGATTGCGGCTTGCTCGGATCCCACGCCCAATATTTGGCGATCGCGCCGCCGTCGACGCGGATATCCATGCCGGTGACCATCGCGGAATCGTCGGATGCGAGGAACACCGCGGCCTTGCCGTAATCGCTGGGTTTCGGCAGCTTCTGCATCGGCATCAGCGGCACGAAATAACCGGGCGTCGCCAGCGACGGCGCGATTTCACGGCCCCAGCGCTTGGCCCGCTCATACGATTCGGTGCGGGCGGTGGCAGTAGGCGTCAACGTGTTGAACCGGATGCCGTAGGACGCGAATTCCATCGCAGCGGAATTAGTGAAATTCCGCAGGCCCATTTTCGACGTGGAGTACGCGATATTGCCCGGCTGGCCCTGGTGACCGGCGGTGGAGATCACGGTGATGATGCTGCCGCGCACACCCCGTTCGACCATCGATTTCGCGACATATTTGGAAACCAGGAACGCGCCATCGAGAAACACGGCCAGCTGCGCCTTCCATTCCGTGAACGGCATTTCGAGCAGACCCTTGGCGTTATAAAAGCCGGCATTGTTCACCAGCACGTCGATGCGGCCGAACGCGGCCAACGCCGCGTCCACCATCGCCTTCACCTGCGCTTCGTCCGTCACGTCGCAGGTGAGCGCCAGCGCGCGCCTGCCAGCGCGGCGCGCGTCCTCGGCGCAATCACGCGCATTCTCCGCGATCGCGTCCACCGCGATCACGTCGGCGCCTTCGGCGGCCAGTTCCTCGGCGATGCCGCCGCCAATATTTGGGCTGGTGCCGGTGACGAGGGCGATCTTGTCTTTGAGCTTCATCGCAATGCGGTCAGGTTGGCGATGAGCGTGCCACAGCCGCGCGGACTTCGCCTCAGCATTTTGCGCCGCCCAGCGCCCCGGTCTTCACGTCCACGGGAGCGAAGGGCGCGCTACTTCTGTTCCACCACAATCGTCTTCTTCACGACGACGGGCTTGACCGGCTCCTGCCCCGGAAAGCTGCCGCCGGCGCTCTTCGGCCTGCGCGGCGCGGCGGCGATCTTGTCGGCGACCGCCATGCCGGCGATCACCCGGCCGAACACGGCGTAACCAGTAGTGTTGGGCTTCGCGCCAGGCTTGGGATCGAGGCTCGGGTTGGCGGCCAGATTTATGTAGAAGGTGGAATCGCCGCTGTTGGGATCGCTGTCGGCGTGGGCCAAGGCGAGGCTCCCGCGCACATGGCGCAAGCCATTGTCCGTCTCGAGGCGGATCGGGCGATAGAGCGGAAAGCGGTTCGCGCCATCCGCCAGCACGTCGCCCATCTGGATGAGAAAACCCGGATCGGCGCGGTAGATGCGGATATTGTCGTAATAGCCGGCCTTCGCGTAGCGCAGGAAATTGGCGACGGTGCGCGGCGCCTTCTTGCTCTCAAGCTGGATCACGATATCGCCCGCCGTGGTCTGCAGAGTGACTTTCGCCTCCGGCGGCGGCGTGAACACCGACCCCATCGACTCCGCCGATGGCGGCGGCGGCATCTTGAACGGCTGGGCCGCCGCACTCGCGGCCAACGCCAAGCCGAACGCCGCAGCCAGAAAGAACGCCTTCATCCGATCTCACTCCTTGGTGACGGCGATCTTCTTCACGATGATCGGCGTTTTTGGGGCCTTGCCGGGAAACGGCCCATCGCCGCCGAGCTCGGCCGCGCCGATTGCGTCCACCACATCCATTCCGGCGATCACATGGCCAAACACGGCGTAGCCCGTCGTGTTCGGGGGCGCATCGGGCTTGGCGCTGAGCGCGGCATTCGCCGCAAGGTCTATATAGAACGTTTGCGAGGCGCTGTTCGGATCTTCGCCGCGCGCCATCGCCACGGCGCCGCGCGCATGCGGCAGGCCGCTTTCCAACGGGATCGGCGGATAGAGGGCGGGCCGGTTCTTCCCCGCCGCCGTGAGACCGCCCATCTGGATGACGAAATCCCGCTCAATCCGATAAATCTGAATGTTGTTGAAGTAGCCGGCGCGGACATAGCGCAGAAAGTTCGCCACCGTCTTCGGCGCGTTCACGCGGTCGAGCGCGAGCACGACGTCGCCCATGTCCGTCTGCATCGTCACCTGCGGGCCTTCGGCGTCCACGCGCGGCGCTGACGAGGCCGCGTTCACCGCCGGCGCAGATTGCGCCTGCGCGCTCACTACGGAAAGAACGCCAAATGCGGCCGCGAGCAGCATCGCCTTCATGCATCGTCTCCCATCTCTGCGCTTTTCACCCGACGCTGACGCACTCGGCAAGGCCGGCGCTGCAGGCGCCGGCATATCGCTGCACCCGGCGATCTGCTATGCTGGCGGCTGAGAGCCGCTGCGCAACTCAGAACTGGCGGCCAGTGGGAGGTCGCGGCGATGAAGATTCTTTGCGTGCTGTATGACGACCCAGTGGACGGCTATCCGAAATCCTATCCGCGCGACGGGCTGCCGAAGCTCACGCGCTATCCGGACGGACAGACCTTGCCCACGCCGAAGGGCATCGATTTCATCCCGGGCCAATTGCTCGGCAGCGTTTCGGGCGAGTTGGGCCTGCGCACGTTCCTGGAGACCAATGGGCACACGCTGATTGTCACCAGCGACAAGGACGGCGCGGACTCCACGTTCGACCGCGAATTGCCGGACGCCGACATCGTCATCTCACAACCCTTCTGGCCAGGCTATCTCACCGCGGAACGCATCGCCAAGGCCACGAAGCTGAAGCTCGCCGTGACCGCCGGCATCGGCTCGGATCATGTGGACCTGCAGGCGGCGATCGAACGCAAGATGACGGTCGCGGAAGTCACCTATTGCAACTCGGTCAGCGTCGCCGAGCATGTGGTCATGATGATCCTGGCGATGGCGCGCAACTACCTACCCTCCTACCAGTGGGTGGTGAAGGGCGGCTGGAACATCGCCGATTGCGCCGCGCGCTCCTACGACATTGAGGGGATGGCGGTGGGCACGGTGGCGGCGGGCCGCATCGGGCTTGGCGTGCTGCGCCGGCTGAAGCCGTTCGACGTGCAGCTGCACTATACCGACCGCCACCGCCTGCCTGAGAGCGTCGAGAAGGAATTGGGGCTCACCTTCCACAAGAGCGCCGCCGACATGGTGGGCCTTTGCGATGTGGTGACGATCAACTGCCCGCTGCATCCCGAGACGGAGCATCTTTTCAATGACGCAATGATCGCGCGCATGCGGCGCGGCGCGTATCTGATCAACACCGCGCGCGGCAAGATTTGCGATCGCGACGCGGTGGCGCGGGCGCTGGAAAGCGGCCAGCTCGCCGGGTATGCGGGCGACGTGTGGTTTCCCCAGCCTCCGCCGAAGGATCATCCCTGGCGCAGCATGCCCCACCACGGAATGACGCCGCACATCTCCGGCACCTCGCTGTCCGCGCAGGCGCGCTACGCCGCCGGCGTGCGCGAAATCCTCGAATGCTTCTTCGAGAACCGGCCCATCCGAAGCGAATATCTTATCGTGCAGGGCGGCGCGCTGGCCGGCGCCGGCGCGCATTCCTACAGCGCCGGGAACGCCACCAGCGGATCGGAGGAGGCCGCGCGGTTTGCCCGCGGCTGAGGCGTGCGAAAGCGGGCGCGACGTTCGCACGCACGCCTTGCCAGCGCGCGCGCCGGGCTGCACAAGCAAGCCTGGAGGCGCCCATGGATCTCTTTCGCTTCGAGGACAAGGGCGACGCGTTGGCGCCGCCGCACGTGTTTCTCGGCCGCATGGCGGCGAGTATTCTGGCTGCCGCGCTCATCACCGCGTTCAGCCTTGCGCTCGGCATGGCGGGCTACCGCTACACCGAGCACATGGGCTGGCTCGACGCGTTCCTGAATGCGGCGATGCTGCTGGGCGGCATGGGGCCAGTGTCGCCGCTGGCGAGCGACGCCGGCAAGGTGTTCGCCGGCGCCTATGCGCTGTTCTGCGGGCTGGTGATCGTGGTGACTACAGGCGTCGTGCTGGCGCCGGTGCTGCACCGTGTGCTTCACGCCTTCCACGTCGAAGACGATGCGTAAGCCGCCGCATGGCTGAGCGCTATTTGCGCGCGATCTGAAACGGCCCGAACGCCTGCGCCACTGGCATCATCTGCATGCGGTTGATGTTCAGATGCCGCGGCAGCGCGCATGACCAGAAGATCATCTCGGCGATGTCGTCCGCCGACATCGGCTGCACACCGGCATAGGGCGCCTTGGCGCTTTTTTCATCGCCCTTGAACCGCACGAGAGAGAACTCGGTCTCCGCCATGCCCGGCTCGATGCATGTCACGCGCACATTCTTGCCCAGGAGATCGGCGCGCAGATTGAGCGCGAGCTGCTTCACGAACGCCTTCGTCGCGCCGTACACGTTTCCGCCGGGGTAAGGGTAGTCTCCGGCCACCGATCCGATCAGCACCACATGGCCCTCGTCACGCTCGACCATGCCCGGAAGCGCGGCGCGGATCGTGTACATGAGGCCTTTGACATTGGTGTCGACCATCTCCTCCCAGTCGGCCAGATCGGTTTGGTGCGCCGGCTGCAAACCCAGCGCGAGGCCAGCGTTCGCCACCACTACATTCACATTCTTGAAAGCGTCGGGCAGGCCTGCAAGCGCCGCCTCGATCGCCTTATGATCGCGCACGTCGAGTTGAATAGTGCAGCAGCGTTCGCCGATCTTCGATTTCAGTTCCGCCAAGCGCTCCGCGCGCCGGCCCGAAGCGATCACGCGCGCGCCCGCCTCTGCGAAACGTCGGCACACGGCCTCGCCGAAGCCTGACGTGGCGCCCGTGACGAACACGGTGAGATTCTTCGCATCGAGCATGGGGATCATTTCGCAAAACTCCGCTGGCGCGGCCAATGTCGGCGCCGGGCGCCGCGCGTCAATCCCGCGCGCCGCCGGCCTCGCCGCCTCTTGCGCGGCGCGTGCGGCTTCGGCATCTGCCCTCCATGAGCCAATTCCTGCCAATCTTCTTCGCCGTCTTCCTCGCCGAGCTTGGCGACAAGACCCAACTCGCGGCGCTGCTTTTTTCCTCCGAAGGAAAGACCCCGCCGCTGCTCGTCTTCTGCGCCGCAGGGGCAGCGCTCCTCGCCTCGACGGCGATCGCGGTTTTCGCCGGCGCGATGGCGCGCGAATGGGTAAGCGGGCTGCCGCTGAAGCTCATCGCCGGGCTGGGTTTCCTCGCCATCGGCGCATGGACGCTGGTGGAGCATTTCCGCGCCGCAGCGTGAACCGCCGCGCCGCCCCTCTGTTCAACGCAGGAACCTTATGTACCGATTGATTGAAGGCTATCGCCGTTTCCGCCGCGGACGCTGGCGCCACCACCGCCAACTCTACGAAATGTTGGCGCAGGGGCAGAAGCCGGAGACCCTGGTCATCGCCTGCGCCGACAGCCGCGTAGACCCCTCCTCGATCTTCGATGCGGGGCCGGGCGAATTGTTCGTGATCCGCAACGTGGCCAATCTCGTGCCGCCGTTCGAACAAGGCGAGGGCCTGCATGGCACCAGCGCGGCGCTGGAATACGCCGTACAGGTTCTCAAGGTCCGCAACATCTTGGTGCTCGGTCACGCCGATTGCGGCGGCGTGCGCACGGCGCTGGCTCCCGAACGGCGGGCCGCAACCATGTTCATCGGCGACTGGATCGCCCTGCTGGACGCCGCGATCGCCCGGCTGCCCGCGGCCCTCAAGGGCCGGCCCGCCCGGGCGGCGTTGGAGCGAGAATCCATCCGCCTTTCGCTCGAAAGGCTCATGTCCTTTCCTTTTGTGGCCCAAGCGGTGCAACGAGGAAAGTTGACGCTTTATGGAGGCGTATTCGGTGTGGCCGATGGCCATCTTGAACTGCTGGAGCCGGGTGCTGCGGAGTTCAAGCCGGCCCTTGCCTGTGCCGTGGCGGCACAAACAGCAGTGAAACGCGCGTAGAAGCGTGTTCTTTTGGCGCCCGCGTGGTAGCACGGGCGCGGGGGAAGGAGGCCAGGCGGGCCTATGGCGGACGTTCTCCTTGTATTCGTGCGCGAGGATGAGGCGCACGCTGCGGGCATCGCCGAATCTCTGGAACGATCGGGCCTCACCGTGGCCCGCGGCGGCAATGTTTTCGACGTAACAGAAGAAGCGGCGTGCGTGCTGGTTGCCTGGTCGCCAGCGTCGACGCGCTCGGCCATCGTGCGCGATGTGGCGATCCGCGCCCAGCGCGAGGGCAAGCTGGTGGCGGTAAAACTGGGCGAGTGCGAGACGCCACTGGGCTTCTCCCGTCCCGCGCCGCACGACCTGGCCGGATGGCGCGGCGATCCCGACGATCCGTTGCTCGATCCCATGTTCTTCGCCGCCGACCGGCTGGTGTGTGCGGCGCGGCTGGGTGCGCAGAGCGCGCCGGAGGCCCCCGCCCCCCCGCCGCGGCGAACCGCCAGCACACCGCCGCTCGGCGCGCGGCCTTCGCGGGTAGAGCCGGACTCCGCCCCCGCCGACATCCCCAGCACGCCCCCCATCCGCACCGCCGGAGGCTATTACGCGCCCGTCGGCGGCCGGCGCAGCGCCGCGGCCCCGCAGATCGCCCCGCAGGCGCCGCCGGTCGACGCCGCCGCATCCGGTCCGGCGCCGGCTGAGCACGCCGCCCCCCGCCTGCCGCCGAACGTCACCGAGGAGGCGTTGGCCTGGAAGCGCATCGAGAACAGCAGCGACGCCAAAGACTTCCTGGATTATCTGAGCCAGTACTCGCCGAACGGCATTTTCTGCGAATTGGCGCAGATGCGCATCGACAAGCTGATGGGCGGGAAGGGCCGCCCGCCGGCCGGCGCCTTCATCGCCCATACGCCCAGCCCGCACGGCGTGCGCGAGCGCCCGCGCGCCGCCCCCAAGCCGCCGCAGCAGCGCCGCGCAGATCCCCCGGCCCCGCCTGAGCCCGAACCGGAGCCCATTCCGGAAATCCGTCCCGCGGAGCTGCGTCCGCTGGACACGCGCCCGCCGTTGCGCGCAGCCGATCCGCCCGTCGCCCGTCCGGCCCCGGCTCCGCAATGGCTGGACGCCGAGGAAACCGATTTCGTGCGCCGCCCGCCCGCGCGCACCGCCACCGGCCGGCCGCGCCGGCGCGTGGAGGCGGATGTTCGCCGCGCGCCGGAGCGCGCCGAAGGCGGCCTGCCGTGGCGGCCGCTGCTGATCATCGCGCTGATCGGCGCCGGCGGGCTGGCGTTCATGCAGGCGCTGCCCAAGCAAGCGCAGACCGCCGCGGTGGAAGAAGCCCAGCCGCCGTCCTACGCCGACGCGCCGCGCGCCGGCCCAATGGACGCCGCCGGCAGTGAAGAAGCCGCCCCGCCCGCCGAGGTGCTGGAGCCGGCGGCGCCGCCGCGCGCTGTTATGGCGCTGAATACGCCTCCCGCGCGGCCGCAGCCCGCGCCGCGCGCGGCCCAGCCGCGCCCGCAGCCTCAGCCCGCGCAAGCGCGCGTGCAGCGTCTGGAGGACCGCGCCGCCGTTCCCCCGCCGCCGTCCATCACCTTCGTGGCCCCACCGATCTCTGCGGCGCAGGCGAACGCGGCGCAAAGCGCGCAGCCCGCCGCCGCGCCAACGCCGGCCCCCTCGGCCGCCGCGCCCGCGGCGGCCGCGAGCAGCGCCTACGTCACCGCAGTGTGGCTCAGCCGGCCCAACGGCGCGCGGATGCAAGCGCTGTATCCCACGCGGGCGCTGAGCCTCGGCAGAGGCGGCGAAGCGCTGCTCAATTGCTTCATCCAAACCTCGGGCAAACTGGATTGCGTGGTGGAGCGGGAAAGCCCGGCGAATTACGGCTTCGGCGCCGCGGCGCTGCGCGCCTCGGCGTTCTTCGTGGCCGATCCGGCAGCCGCCGATGGCGCGCCGGCCTATGGCAAGCGAACCCGCTTGCACATCAAGTTCGCTCAGAATTAACCGTTGCGGCCAAGGGATCGTGGTGCGCGGCCCTTTCAACGCGCCGTAAGCGGCGCTACATGACGGCTGGCGCGCGCCGCCCGTGGAGAATGCGATGCTGTTGACGATGATGAAGGCGAAGCTTCACCGCGCCGTCGTCACCCAGGCCGACCTGGATTATGAAGGCTCCATCGCGATCGACCGCGACCTGCTGGACCGCGCCGGCATCCTGCCGCACGAGCAGGTGGACGTGCTGAACATTAATACCGGCGCCCGCTTCACCACCTACGCGATCGAAGCGCCGCGCGGCTCCAAGACGTTCGGCGTGAACGGGGCCGCCGCCCGCCTGGTTCAGCGGGGCGACCGGCTGATCGTCGTCGCCTATTGCCAGATGCCGGCGGAAGAGGCGCGCAACTACAATCCCACCGTCGTGCTGCTCGACGAAAACAACGACGTTGTCCGCAAGGCGGCTTAGGGCCGGCGCGGGAAAATCCGCCGCCGCAAATCGGCAAGCGACGTTTCATGCGCCACCCCGGCGCGGAAGGCGCGCGCCGACAGCCACACCACCGCGACAAGCGCTACGATCAGCAGCGCGAACGGGCCGGCGGCGTCGGCGAAGCTCAACCCCGCCGGCGCGCGCATCATCAGCACGAAGGGCGCGAACAACGGCACCCAGGACGCCGCCTCGATGATCGGCGCGTTCGGGTTCGAGAAAGCCGGCCCCAGCAGCAGCACCGGCGCGGTAAGCAGCAGGAAAACCGGTCCCAGCAGGGATTGCGCTTCCTGTAGGCTGTCGCACAGCGCGCCGAGGCCGAGAAACAGCGCGCCATAAAGCAGATAACCGCACGCGAAGCAGAACACGAAAGCGGCCGCCAGCGGCGGCGAAAGAGCCGCTGCCGCGATACTGGCGCCCAGTGCGCCGCCAGCGCTGGCGCCCGTCAGCTTCAGCGCGCCCAACGCGAACACGCCCCACACGGAAAAGAGCGTCGCGCTGACCAGGGCCACACCGAGAAGCTTGCCGATCAAGATCTGCATCGGCGTGACGCTCGCCAGCAGCGCATCCAGGATCTTGTTGGATTTCTCCTCGATCACGCCGGTGAGCAGCATGTTGGCGACGCCGATCACCGCACTCCACAGCACGAAGGCGAGTGCGATAGCGGCCAGATAAGGCGCACGGTCGGCGGTGGTGACGGCGGCGCCCGCGCCGGCGCGCGGATCGAATTGCGCATAGGCCGGCGCGAGGCTCTCGATACGCTGCAATTCCGCGGCGGCGAGCCCATGCGCGCCGAGGGCGGCCGCGCGCATCGTTTCCTTCAGCGCCGCGCGCGCCCGCTGCGGGATTTCCGCATCGGTGAGATTGGCGCTCCAATACTCCAGACGCAGGTCGTGCGCCGGCCCGCGCACGAAAAGCGCCGCGAACAGCGGCGCGCCGTCGATCGTGCGCGCGCCGGTCAGATAGGGGGCGACGCCGGCGGAGTCCGCTGCGGGCGCTGGCGCGATGCGATAACGCGGCGCGGGCGGCTGGAATGCAGCGCCTGCCGGCCCCAAGGCCGCCACGACGCCGGCGATCGCCGCATCGCGCGTCGCCGCCGCATCGAACGCGGCAATGGCGGCTTCCGCGCGCGCGGGCGCCGCCGATTGCGCATAGGTCCACACCGCGCCGCGAAGGGCTTCGCGTTCTTCCTTCTCGATCGCGTCGCGAATGGCCGCGCCTGCGGCGGGCGCATCCGACACGATGGCGATCAGCCGCGTGGGTTCGGCCTGGCGCAACAGCATGGGCGCGAAGATCAGCGCCGCCAGCAGCGCCGGCGTCGTCGCCAGCGACAGCCAAAAGCCCCAGGCGCCGGCGTAAGCCAAGAACTCCCGCCGGGCGACAAGATAGATCGCGCGCAGCGCGCTCATGGCGCGCCGCCGACAAGGCGTACGAACGCATCATGCAAGGTAGCGCGCTGCGGCTCGTAGAGGAGCAGCGGCGCGCCGGCGGCCGCGCATGCGGCGAGCAGCCGGCGGGAAGCGTCCGGCGCGTCGAGCGGCGCGCGCCAGCGCCGGCGGCCCTCCTCCGCACCGATGGCTTCGACCTTCAAGCCGGCGGGCGCGAGGGCCGCCGCCAGATCGAACGCGCCTTCGGTTTCCAGCGTGGCGGTGCGCGGGCTGAGCGCCAGCGCCTCCTCCACCGCACCCTCGAACACCGCCTTGCCCTGCGCGATCAGCACGATGTGATCACACATGCGCTCGGCGTGCTCCATCACATGCGTCGAGAACAGCACCGCCGCGCCCCGCCCCACCGCATCGCGGATCAGCATTTCGACATCGCGCTGATTGACCGGATCAAGGCCGGAGAAGGGCTCGTCGAGGATCAGGAAATCCGGCTCGTGCGCGATAGCGGCGAGAATCTGCACCTTCTGCGCCATGCCTTTGGAGAGCGCCTTGATCCGCCGGCGGCCCCACGCGCCGAGACCGTGGCGCTCCAGCAACGCATCCGCGCGCTCCCAAGCTTCGCGCGCCGGCAAGCCCTTGAGCCGCACATAATAGGCGATCACCGCGCGCGGCGTCATCGAGCGGTAGAGGCCGCGCTCCTCCGGCAGATAGCCGACGCGGCGCAGCGCCGGCATCGTCGGGGCGGCGCCGAACAGCGTGATCGCGCCACGATCCGGCTTCAGCACGCCAACGATCATCCGCATCGTGGTGGATTTGCCGGCGCCGTTGGGGCCGAGCACGCCGAAAATCGCGCCCGCCGGCACGGCGAAGCTCAAGCCGTCCACCGCGAAGCGCCCGTCATAGCGCTTGGCCAGATCCTGGAGAATCAAGGTCGCCGCCGCCATCGCTGCGACTTGCGCAACGCGTGGCCTAAAAGCAATCCCGCGGCGCTTGCCGCGCGCTGGCGCCGGGCGCATCCTTCATGGGCGCGAGGGAGGTCACGATGGCTGATTTCGACCCAGAAAAACTTGACGCATTCATGGGAAAATTGGTGGTGGATTTCGGCGCCGCCGCCAGCGCCGCGCTGATCGCTCTGGGCGATCGGCTGGGGCTCTACAAGGCGATGGCCGACGGCAAGCCGATGACGCCGGCGCAGCTCGCGAAGAAGGCCGGCCTGCACGAGCGCTATGTCCGCGAATGGCTCTCCGCGCAGGCTGCGGCCGGCTATATCGCGTATGACGCCGTGGCCAAGAAATTCTCGCTGCCGCCCGAACAGGCGATGGCGCTGGCCAACGAAAACAGCCCCGCCTTCTTCGCCGGCGCGATGGACATCCTCAAAGCCATGTGGCTCGACGAGCCGAAGATCGCGGAAGCCTTCAAGAGCGGCAAGGGCGTTGGCTGGCACGAGCACGCGCCCTGCCTGTTTCGCGGCACGGAGCGCTTCTTCCGCTCCGGCTACAACGCCAATCTCGTTTCCGCCTGGATACCCGCGCTCAACGGCGTGGAGGAGAAGTTGCGCAAAGGCGCTGTCGTCGCCGATGTCGGCTGCGGGCACGGCGCATCGACCATCCTGATGGCGCAAGCCTATCCGAAATCGAAATTCTATGGCTTCGACTATCACGGCCCCTCGATCGCGCGTGCGAAAGTGGCGGCCAAGGAGGCGGGCCTCGATAAGCGCATCACCTTCCAGAAAGCCTCAGCCCAGGACTTCCCGGCGAAGAATTACGACCTGGTGGCCATTTTCGACGCACTGCACGACATGGGCGATCCCGTCGGCGCGGGAAAACACGTGCGCGAAACGCTGGCGAAGGACGGCGCCTGGATGATCGTGGAGCCCTTCGCGCACGATGCGCTGGAGGAGAACCTCAACCCCGTGGGGCGCATCTATTACGCGGCCTCGACGATGATCTGCACGCCGGCCTCCTTGAGCCAAGAGGTTGGCCTCGGCCTCGGCGCGCAGGCCGGTGAAGCGCGCCTCAGGAAAGTGGTGAAGGAGGCGGGCTTCAAGAAGTTTCGCCGCGCCGCCGAGACGCCGTTCAATTTCGTGTTCGAAGCGCGCGCCTGACGGTTGCCGCGGCGGCGCGGGCGCGCTTAAGAAGCGCCGACCGCCGAGGGAT
>JBFWWB010000075.1:0-13773 GCA_050246435.1 Hyphomonadaceae bacterium | reverse complement strand
CCCGTCTCCTCCCCGCCGCGCTTGCGCAGCGTGGGCGCGGTTTCGAGGCCGATGAAGCCGCCCCCGATGATCTCCGCCTTCTTGCCGGGCTTGGCGTCGGCGTTGATCGCGTCGGCGTCGGCGGCGGTGCGCAGATAGTGGATGCCGGGTAGATCGGCGCCGGGCAGGTCGAGATGCACGGGCCGTCCGCCGGTGGCGATCAGCGCCTTGGCGAAGCTGATCTCCTCGCCGTTGGCGAGAGTGGCCGTCTTGGCGGCGGGATCGAGCTTCGTCACCGCATGGCCGAGCGCGAACTCGATCTTCGCGTCGCGCAGTTTGTCAGCGCTTTCCAGCGTGATCGCCTCGATCGACTTTTCGCCCGCCAGATAATCCTTGGAGAGGGGCGGGCGGTCATACGGGATCACCGGTTCGTCGCTCACCGCGAGAACCGCGCCGTCGGCGTCAAGCGTCCGGATTTGTTGGGCCGCGCGGACAGCCGCGAGGCCGCCGCCGATCAGCAGATATTTCACTTCGCGCATTGCTGGCCTTGGCTGCTTTGAGAAACCCGCATGTCCTAAACTCCCCCCGGAAAGTTCGCAAAATCTTGCCCTGCGCGGGCGCGCGCCAGCGTCCGAGATCGCCTGGACTCAAGATACGCGTTGCAGGAGGCCGATCAACTCCGCCGTGGCGCACGGCGGCGCGGCGTCGAGCCCACGCCTGCAATAGCTGCCTGAAAATGTTGCCTTTTGCGGCACCGCGTGGAATAGGGCCAACGCCGGAGGCCGGCCAAGGCGATAATTTGCGACATTCGCCGCAGCGCGGGACACACTTCCGCAACAATCGCGCTGATTGTCGGCGCTGCGAGGGATCGGAAACACGCGGGGTAGAAGACACATGCAGCTCGGAAAAGGCCGCGTGCGCGCAGCAACGCGCGCGCCCCGTCTTCGCTTCGCCGTTCCGGCCGATGCGCGTCCCGCCGCAGGCCTGCGCGCCTTGCTGTGGCGCGTATCCCAGCTGGCGCTGCTGGCCGCACTTGCGCCGCTGGCCGCCATGGGCCGCGCCCAGGCGCAAACCACGATCTCGGACGCGCGAACCGTCCCGTTCTCAACGTCGACAGCCGGCGACATCTCCATCCAGAGCACCGGCTCGATCACGCTGACCAGCCCCGGCGCGGCCGTGACGGTCGATTCCAGCAATACGGTGACGAATTCGGGCGCGATCCAATTCAACAACGTTTCTAACGCAATCGGGATTCACGCCCTGGGCGGGGTCACCAGCGCGATCTCGAACGCCAATGCGATAACCCTCCTCGAGGATTACGTCGCTACGGATTCCGATGGCGACGGCGATCTCGACGGGGCGTTCGCCTCCGGCGGCAACCGCTTCGGCATCCTTCTCGATGGCGCCGGAACGTTCACCGGCGACATCGCCTCCAGCGGCGCGATCACGGTCGAAGGCTCCGACTCCGGCGGCATCGTGCTGCAATCGCCGCTTGCGGGGTCGCTGTCGACCAGCGGGGCGATCGCCGTCGTCGGCGACCGCGGCTACGGCGTGCGCGTTCAGGCGCCGGTGTCGGGCGCGGTGTCGATCATGGGCTCCACGATCGCCACCGGGCAGAACTCGGTCGGCATTTCCATCGAGGCGCCGGTCACCGGCCAGCTGCATCTGCAGAATTCCGTCACCGCCACTGGCTACCGCTACGTGGCGCGCCCCTCGGCCGCCGCCATCGCCAAGCTCGACGCAGACGATCTGCTCCAGGGCGGCGGCGGTGTTTCGGTGCAAGCCAATATCGGCGGCGGCGTGCTACTCGATGCGCCCCCGGCGGACGCCGATCCGAACAATGCCGACGAAGATGGCGACGGCCTCACCGATTCCGGCGAGCCGACGGCGGCGATCGTCGCCTATGGCGGCGCGCCCGCGCTGCGCGTCGGGCAGGCGGCATCTCCGTCGATCACGCTTGGCATCGTCGCCGCCGGCGATCCCTATGGCCTCGTGAACCGCGGCGCGGTCACTGCTTCGGGTGTGTATGACGGCGTGGCGGCCCAGGCGCTGCGCATCGACAATGCGCTCGTCACCGGCGGCATGCGCAACGCCGGCTCGATTTCCTCGCAATCCTTCAACGCGGACGCCACCGCGCTGGGCCTGGGTTCGGGGGCCAATCTCGCGACCCTGCTCAACACCGGCTCGATCACCGCGACGATGACCGGCGATGGGGCGGGCGCGGTGCGCGCGCTCTCCGTCGAGGCGGGCGCCAGTCTGGCCTCGATCACCAACAGCGGCGCGATCTCCGGCGTCGTGAACGGCGAAGACGCCGACATCACGGTGATCCGCGACCTCTCCAACACGCTGCATCTCATCGAGAACAGCGGCACGATCACCGCGCGCCATGTCGCCACCGACGACGTAACCGATGCGGACGACGCCGACACCGACATCGCCAACGAGGTGATCCGCGGCAAGGCTGTGGCGATCGATTTCTCCGGGCAAACCACCGCCTCAACGATCCGTCAAACCGGTACGTCGTCCTCGATCACGGGCGACATCCTGTTCGGCTCCGGCGCTGATCTGCTGGACGTGCAGGGCGGCGCCGTCACCGGCGCGCTGGCGTTCGGCGCGGGCGCCGATTCACTCTCCATCAGCGGCGGCGCGACGGTGACCGGGGCGGTGAGCGATTCCGATGGCGCGCTCGCGGTGGCGATCGGCGCCGGCACGCTCGATCTGCGCAACGCTGGCGTGCTGACGCTCTCCTCGCTCGATCTCGCCTTCGGGGCCGTGCTGTCGCAGCGCCTCGATCCGGCGAACAACGCCAACGGCAGCCTCACTGTCACCGGCGCCGCCAATCTGGCCGCCGGCTCGACGCTGTCGGTGAACCTGGTTTCGCTGGTGCCCACGCAGCAGACGTTCCGCCTGCTGACGGCCGGCGCGATCAATGGCACGAACGATGTCGCCATCCTCAATCAGCCGTTCCTCTACGCCTCGACGACGACGCGCACGGCCACCACCATCGATATCGAGATGCGCCGCAAGAGTGCGGCCGAACTGGGCCTCACCGCGCGCCAGACCCTGGCGTACGAGCCGGCGATCGCGGCCCTGCAAACGGATGGTCCGCTTTCCGCCGCCATCCTTGGGCTCTCCACGCAATCGAGTTTCACCGCCGGCTTCAATCAGCTGACGCCCGATATCACCGGCGGCGAAGTGGCGCTTACCCAGTCGCGCGTGCAGACGATGCAGGCGCACGCCTTCGATCGGCTTTCTCACGCCGACGCCGAACCAGATCGCGCCTATCTCTGGATCGAGGAATTGGGCTACGCAGCCAACCGCGATCCCGATGGGATCGATCTCGGCTACAAGAGCTGGGGCCTTGGCGTCGCGTTCGGGGCCGACCGCAACATCGGCAAATCCTCGGCGGTGGGCGTGGGGGCTGCGTTCTCCAGCGGCGAGGTCGATCCGCGTTCGTCCGGAGACAACGAGGTCACCGCCACCAGCTATGAGCTGTTCGCGCATGCGGGAACGGATATGGGCGCGGTGCGCGCCGGCCTCTGGCTCGGCGGCGGATACGACGAATACGAATCCAAGCGCCTGCTTTCGATCACGCCGAACGCCGGGGGCGCTGCGGCGGTGTCGCGCACGATCGAAGGCGCGTGGAACGGTTGGCACGCCGCCGGCGCGCTGCTCGTCGATGCGCCGATGGATCTGGGCGCGCTGAAGCTGCGCCCCGAACTGTCCGTCAACGCGCTGCGCGCCAGCGAAGACGCGTACGTCGAAGCCGGCGGCGGCGCGGCTAATCTCAGCGTCGATCAGCGCGAGATGACGGCGGCGAATGCGGCGGCCATCCTGGCCCTCGGGCTGCCGTTCGAATTCTCCGAAACCACGGTCACGCCGGAATTCCTCGCCGGCTTCCGCCAGCGCATCACAGACGACCCGCTGGAGACGACGCTGCGCTACGCCGCGGGCGGCGGAGATTTCACGCTCGTTAGCGATCCGCTGGCGGATTCCGCAGCGGTGGTCGGTTTCTCGCTGCGCGCTTCCGGGACCTATGCGTCCTTCCGGCTGGAGGGCGCGGCCGATATTTCCGATGGCGGCGTCTCGGCGAGCGGGCGGCTGGCGGGGCGGCTGCTCTTCTAGCGCCGCTGCAGGCCTGCTATCGCGCCGTGCGGGGGCGACCGCGCGGCGCTGGCGCGCTATGCTCGCGGCGGAACGGAAGAGGGAGCGGCCCGGTGAGTGCGCAAAACGCCTCCGCCAGCGCGGAGAATCCCGAGATCGCCCGGTCGATCATGGCTGGGCCTATTGCCACCAATTATCACGATCAGGGCTCAGGCCCGCCGGTGCTGCTGATCCACGGCTCCGGCCCCGGCGTTTCGGCTTGGGCGAATTGGCGGCTCAATATTGGTCCGTTGTCGGAGCATTTCCGCGTCATTGCGCCGGACATGGCGGGGTTCGGCTTCACCGACCGGTTGCCCGATGCGCGCTACGGCAAAGCGTTCTGGGTGCAGCATCTGCGCGATTTCATGGATGCGCTCGGCATCCAGCAGGCCGATATCGTCGGCAACAGCTTCGGCGGCGGCCTCGCGTTGGCGTTCGCCATCGCATACCCTGCGCGCGTGCGGCGCATGGTGCTGATGGGCAGCGTCGGCATCCGCTTTCCGATCACGCCCGGCCTCGACGCCGTGTGGGGCTATGAGCCGTCGATCGCCGCGATGCGCAAGCTGCTCGATATCTTCGCGCATGATCGCCGCATCGTGTCCGATGAATTGGCCGAGCTGCGCTACAAGGCGAGCATCCGTCCCGGTTTTCAGGAAAGCTTCTCCGCCATGTTCCCTGCGCCGCGCCAGCAAGGCGTCGACGGTCTGGCGTGTGACGAGGCGGCGATCGCGGCTTTGCAGCAGCCGAGCCTCATCATCCACGGCCGTGAGGATCAGGTGATCCCGCCGGAAAACGCCGAGCGCTTGTTTCGCCTGATCCCCGATGCGGAGCTGCACATGTTCGGCCAATGCGGACACTGGACGCAGATCGAGAAGACCGAAAGCTTCAACAAGCTGGTCGGCGATTTCCTGCGCAAATAGCGCCAGGCGCGCCTGGCCGATGCTGCCTGGTCAAGCAAAATGGCCGCGCCCCGTAAGGAGCGCGGCCGATTTGTTGCAGGCGTTGCGCGCGGCGCGAAGCCGGCGCGGCGCGCCTTAGCGCAGGCCCTGGCTCGGATCCCACGCCCAGTACTTCGCGATCGCGCCGCCATCGACGCGCAGGTCGAGGCCGGTGATCATCGAGGCGTCTTCCGAGCAGAGGAACGCGGCGGCCTTGCCGTAATCGCTCGGCTTCGGCAGCTTTTGCATCGGCACGAGGCGGATGAAGTTGCCCATCCCCGGCGGTTCCGGCGGCACTTCGACATTGCGGCCCCAGCGCTTCGCGCGCTCGAACGATTCCGAACGGTCCGTCGCGGTCGGCGTCAGCGCGTTCACGCGGATGCCGTGCTGGGCAAGTTCCATCGCCACCGAATTGGTGAAGTTCTTGAGACCCATCTTCGACGTCGAATAGGCGACATTGCGCGGCTGGCCTTGGTGGCCCGCCGTCGAAATGATGTTGATGATCGAGCCCTTGAGCTTCTTCTCGACCATCTGCTGGGAGACGTATTTCGTGAACAGGAACGCGCCGTCGAGCAACACGCCCGTGGCCGCCTGCCAGGTTGCATACGGCATGTCGAGCACGCCGCCGGTGGTGAACATCACCGCGTTGTTCACGAGGATGTCGATGTGGCCCAGTTCCTTCACGGCGTTTTCCACCGTGGCCTTCACTTGCGCCTCATCCGTCACGTCGCACGTATAGCCGACGGCGCGGCGCCCGGTGCTGCGGATGTAAGCGGCGCAATCCTTCGCGTTGTCGGCGTTGTTGTCGACCGCGACGATATCGGCGCCTTCAGCGGCGAGCCCTTCGACGATGCCGCCGCCGATGTTCGGGCTCGTGCCCGTAACGAGTGCGACCTTACCTGCCAGTTTCATCTGCGCCTCCCCGTAGGAAAAAGTTTGTTGGCGTCATGGAGAGGCGATCACCCTGTCTCGTCAAGGGGAGAGCGCCCTTCGCCGCCGCGTTATTTCACTCGTACGCGGTGCATCCAAGCGTAATATTCGATTCAACTTGCCGGGTGCTTCAGCCCGCCTGCGTCGTCCAGGTGGGCCGCCCTTCGATCGGATACGCCGGATCGTTGTAGCCGTGGGTGGAAGGATGGCCCGTCGCCACCAGCGCATCCACCAAGGCTTCGTCCTCTGGCGTGAAAGTGTACTCCAGCGCGCGCAGATAATCGGCCCAATGCGCCTCGGTGCGCGGGCCGCCGATCGCGGAGGTGACAAAACGGTTATTCAGCACCCATGCGAAGGCGAATTGGGCCGCCGTGGCGCCGCGGCGCTCGGCGTGGCGAGCGATCTTCTGGGCGATCTCGAACGATTCCGGGCGGAACTCGGTCATCATCAGCCTGCGGTCCTGGCGCGCGGCGCGGCTGTCGTCCGGCGGGGCGGCGTCAGCGCTGTATTTCCCGGTGAGCACGCCGCGGGCGAGCGGACTGTAAGCCGCCACGCCAAGACCGTAGAAATCGCACGCCGGCAGATGCTCCGCCTCGGCGACGCGGTTGACGGCGCTGTAATAGGGCTGGCTGACGATCGGACGGTCGATCCCCAGATCGTCGCAGATATTGCACACCTCGGCGACGCGCCAGGAACGGAAGTTCGAAACGCCGAAATAGCGGATCTTCCCGGCCCGCATGAGATCGCCCATGGCGCGCACGGTTTCCGCCAGCGGCGTGGCGTGGTCTTCGCGGTGCAGGTAGTAGACGTCGATATAATCCGTGCCGAGGCGGCGCAGGCTCGCGTCAGCCGCCTGCATCGCCCATTTGCGTGAAAGCCCCACGCCGTTCGGGCCTTCGCCGGAGGGATTGGCCAGCTTCGTCGCCAGCACGAACCAGTCGCGCTTGGCTGCGATCGCCCGTCCGACGATCTGCTCGGACGCGCCGTTATTGTAGACGTCGGCGGTGTCGACAAAATTGACGCCCTTGTCGCGCGCGCTGTCGATGATGCGCCGGGAGGTCGCCTCGTCGGTCGGCCCGCCGAACATCATCGCGCCGAGGCAGAGTGGGGATACTTTTAGGCCGCTGCGGCCCAGCGTGCGATACTGCATGGCTTCCTCGCTGGCGCGTGGTTTAGTGCGGCGCAGCCGGGCTGACTAGACCGGCGGGCGTGCTGCGCCGCAGCAAGGAAATGGGGAAGGCGTCAATGCGGATGTTCGATCTCACGGGGAAGGTGGCGTTGGTCACGGGCTCGTCGCGCGGCATTGGGCGCGCGACGGTGGAGGGGCTGGCCGATCAGGGCGCACGCGTCGTGGTGTCCTCGCGCAAGCAGGCCGAATGCGATCCGGTGGCCGCCGCCATCAACGCAGCCCATCCCGGCGCGGCGATCGCCGTCGCTTGCGACATAACCCAGGAGGGCGATCGCGAAAACCTCGTCGCCAAGGCGCACGCCGCCTTCGGCCCGATCGACATTCTGGTCTGCAACGCCGGCGGGGGCGGCCCCTCCGGGCTGATGACGCAGATGCCGGGCGAGGGCATCCGCCAGAACCTTGAGATCAATCTCGTCGCCAACATCCTGCTGATCCAGAAGATCGCGCCCGATATGGTCGCCAAGGAGGATGGCGCGATCATCCTGGTCTCTTCCATCGGCGGCTTGAGCGGGGCGAGCCCGGTCGCCGGCGGCTATGCGATGGCGAAAGCGGCTGAGCATCAGTTGGCGCGCACCTTGGCGGTCGAACTGGGTCCGAAGAACATCCGCGTGAATTGCGTCGCGCCCGGGCTGACGCGCACCGAGATGGCGCGCGCGGCGTGGGAGGATCCCGAGCGGCGCGCGCAGATGCTGTCGCGCACGCCGATCAAGCGCGTGTGCGAGCCGGAGGACATCGCGGGCGCGATCATCTTTCTGGCCTGCCGGGCTGGCGCGATGATGACCGGCGAAACCCTCGTGGTCGACGGCGGCAAGACCATGGCCTGAAGGGCGCGGGAACGGGCAGTTTCGCGCGGCGCGCGAACCGCGCCGCCGGCGCCGATGATGTACCCGCTTTTCGCCGCAATCGGCCGCTAGCCGGGCTGGCGGACGAGTGGGAACGTTTTCTGGGGCCGGGCCGGAGTGCATCGCCGTCAATTTCTGTGCGCCGCAGCCGCCGCCGCGTTTGCGCCGGAGGCGGCGCGCGCCGCGCCATCCGCGCCTGCGTTCGCCATCGGCGCGGTCCGCCGCATTGCGCAGGCGGCCGCGCGCGCGCCGTATGTTCCGCCGCCCAGCGCGCTGCCGCCCAGTCTCGCGGGCGCGCAATACGATGCGTATCGCGCCATCCGATTCCGCAGCGATCATGCGCTGTGGGCGCAAGAAAACCTCGGCTTCCGCGCGGAATTCTTTCATCGCGGCTGGGTGTACAAGGATGCGGTCACGCTGTTCGAGCTGCGCGACGGGCGCGCGCGCCCCATCGTGTACAGCCCCGATCAGTTCACCTTCGATGATCCTGCGCTCGCCGGTTTGCCGCGCGGCCTCGGCTACGCCGGTTTCCGCCTGCACGCGAGCGGCGCCCCCGGGCTCGACGAATTCGCCGTGTTCCAAGGCGCAAGCTATTTCCGCTCGCTCGGCGCCAATCAGAATTACGGCCTCTCCGCGCGCGGGCTGACGCTGAAGACCGCCGATCCCGCGGGCGAGGAATTTCCCGTCTTCCGCACCTTTTGGATCGAGCGCCCGGCGAAAGGCGCCGCCAGCGTGCGCGTCTACGCCTTGCTCGACAGCCCGAGCGTGGCGGGCGCGTTTCAGTTCGACATCACCCCCGGCGCGACGACGGCGTTCGACATTGACGCCACGCTCTATCCGCGCGTCGATCTCGACAAGGCGGGCTTGGCGCCGCTCACCAGCATGTATCTGTTCAGCGCCGCCGATCGCGGCGGCTTCGACGATTTCCGCGGCGCGGTGCACGATTCCGACGGCCTCGAGATCGCCAACGGCGCGGGTGAGCGCTTGTGGCGCCCGCTAACCAACCCGCGCGCGATCGAGGAAAGCGCGTTTCAGGATACAGGCCCGCGCGGCTACGGCCTCATGCAGCGCGCGCGCGATGTCGCGGCGTTCCAGGATTACGAAGCGCGCTACGAGCGCCGGCCTAGCGCGTGGGTGGCGCCGGCGGCGGATTGGGGCGCGGGCGGGGTGCATCTGGTCGAGCTGCCGTCCGACACCGAGGCGTTCGACAATATCGTTTCCTTCTGGCGGCCGGCGGCTCCGCTGCGCGCTGGCGGGCGCTATCATTACCGATATCGGCTGGCGTGGGGCGGAGCGGAGGTCGGCGCGGCGCCAGCGTTCCGCGTCGCCGATACGCGCGCTGGCGCCGTGAAGGACAGCCGCGACCGTTTGTTTGCTGTCGATTTCGCCGGCGTCGACACTACCGACATGCGCCGTCTGGCCCCGCAGCTCAGCGCGTCCGCCGGCGCCGCCGGGCCGGTGCGCCTCGAACCGCTGGACGGCCACGGCGTGCGCGCGGCGTTTCAGGTCGATCCGGCCGGCGCCGCGACCGTCGAACTGCGGTTGGCCCTGCTGCGCGAAGGCGCCGCGGCCTCCGAGGTGTGGGAGTTCCGATGGACGCCGTGAACGCCCGCCCGCGGCGCGCCACGCCCGCCACGCCCGTGGCGGCGCTGCCGCCGGAGGCGCCGCTCGTCATGCGGCGACAAAGCTTCGCCGTGGGAACCTTGGCGCGCGTCGCGCCGCAAGCATCCCCGCCGGGCGTGGCGTTGCGCCGCGCCTTCATTTTCTCCGCAGCGCTGGCGCTCGGCGCTGCGGGCGCCGTGGTGATGGCGCAGGCGCTGGGCGCCAGCGGCCTGCGCGCCGCCGAGATCGCATTCCTGGCGCTGTTCGCTTTCCTGTTCACGTGGACGGCCTTCTCGTTTCTTTCCTTCAGCGCCGGCGTCGCTGTGGCGCTGATGCGGCGCGACGACTTGGGCCTCTTCGCCGACGATCCGCCTGTGACGCGCCTGCGCGCGCGCACTGCGATCCTGATGCCCATCTGCAACGAACACGCGCCCGCCGTGTTCGCGCGCATCGCCTCGATCCGCCGCTCGATCGCGCAGACCGGGCTGGCGGCGTATTTCGATATCTTCGTGCTGAGCGATTCACGCGCCGGCCCTTGCGCGGAGGCGGAGCGGGCGGCGTTTCAGCGGCTGCGCCGCGGGCGCAGCGCGCCGGGCGTGTATTACCGCCGCCGTGAGCGCAACACGGAGCGCAAAGCCGGCAACATCGCCGAATGGGTGGTGCGCTTCGGCGGCGCCTACGCGCACATGGTGATCCTCGACGCCGACAGTCTGATGACCGGCGACGTGCTGACGCGCCTGGCCGCCGCGATGGAGCGCCATCCCGGCGTCGGCTTGATCCAAACCGCGCCACAGCTTGTCAACCGCATCAGCCTGTTCGCGCGGCGTGAACAATTCGCCGCGCGCCTCTACGGGCCGTTCGCGGCGATGGGGGCGGCGTGGTGGGCCGGCGCGGAGGGCAATTACTGGGGGCACAACGCGATCATTCGCGTGCGCGCCTTCGCGGAATGTTGCGCGCTGCCGCATCTGCGCGGGCGCGCGCCGTTCGGCGGCCACATCATGAGCCACGATTTCGTCGAGGCGGCTTTGCTGCGCCGCGGCGGCTGGGCCGTGCATTGCGCGCCATGGCTGATCGGCTCCTATGAAGAAAGCCCGCCCACCCTGATGGACATGCTCGATCGCGATCGGCGCTGGTGCCAAGGCAACATGCAGCATATCGCGCTGATCGGCGCGAAAGGCTTTCATTGGATCAGCCGCTTCCATCTCCTGCGCGGCGTGCTCAATTATCTCGTGGCGCCGCTATGGGTGGCGCTGGTCGCGGTCGGCGCGCTGCTGGGCATGGATGCGCGCCAGGCGCACGCCTTCGGCGCGCACAATCTGGCGCTGCTCGGCGTGCTGGCGGCGTCGATGGCGATGCTCATCGGGCCGAAGATCATGGCGCTCGCGGTGCTGCTCACCCGGCCGCGCCTGGCCGCCTTTGGCGGCGCGCGGCGCGCCGTGGTCAGTGTCGCCAGCGAAATCGCGCTCTCGACGCTGCTGGCCCCCGTGCTGATGGTGAGCCATTGCGGCATGATCCTTTCGGTAGTCGCCGGCGGCGACCGCGGCTGGGGCGCGCAGTCGCGCGCCGAGCGCGCAGTGCGCCTGCGCGAACTGGCGCCGCGCTTTTCCGGGCACATGGCGCTGGGCGCGGGGTTCTGCGCATGGACCGCGCTCGCTGCGCCGTCGACGTTCGGCGTTTCCGCGGCCGCGATCGCGGGCCTGCTGCTGGCGACGCACACGGCGTATTTCACTGCGCGCCCCGCGCCGCGGCGCAGCGTGTTCCTGACGCCGGAGGAAAGCGCCAAGCCGGCGATCCTGGCGGACGCCGCGCGCGAACGATGAAGCGCTGCGCGGCCCGCTTGACGAAGCGCGCCGCCGCCGCAGAACTAGTTGCGCGCTGCGGGGCGCGCGCGGCTTAACTATAAAAGGGAGATCGATAGCCAGCACGGCGCGGTCCTTTAAGAACGTAGCCCCGAATAGGTGAGGCCTGATGAAACACGCTCTGATCGCCACCGTCGCCTGCGCAGCGCTCGCCGCGTGCGGCACCATGACCAGCGATCGCGCGATCAGCGGGGCGGCGATCGGCGCGGGCGTCGGCGTCGTCGGCGGGCTCGCGGGCATGGCGATCGGCGGATTGGTCGGCGCCGGCGTCGGCGCGGCGGTTCCGGCATCGAGCCTTGATCTTGGCCAGCCCTTCTGGCGGCGCGGCGATCAGGGGCGGGTGCTGGTGGACGCCTACGGCAATCCGCGCCCGGCGGCCTACAACCAATATGACGGCGGCCAGGGCAGCATCGTCGCCGATGGGTACGGCTATCGCCACGTCTCCTTCACCAACAATTGCACCGTCTATTACGACAGCCGCGGCGTGCGGCAGAGCTATGCCGGTCCGTGTGCGGATTATCAGGTTCTGCGCGCGGATCAGGCGATCGCCGCGGCTCCCGCGCCGATCGCGCCCACGCCGGCGCCTGTCGTTGCAGCGCCCACGCCGGCGCCGGCGGCCACCCCCGTCGCTGTCGCGCCATACGCGCTGCCTGCGACGACGGCGGCGACCTACCAGGCCACGGGACAGATCAATTGCGCGCTTCCGGCCAATCCGATGATCCGCCGCTGCGGTTTCGGCGTCATGCGCGCAGGCCGCGGGCGCGGCACGGTCGACGTCAGCTTGCCGGACGGGCTGCGCCGCACGCTGATCTTCGTCGACGGCCGCGTGACCGCGGCGGACGGTAGCGCCGTGACGAGCTATCGCGATAACAATCAGACGGTCGTCACCGTCAGCGGATCGGAGCGTTACGACATCCCCGATATCGTGCTGAACGGCGAGTGAGCCGCGTTCAATTCGCCAGCGCCATGCAGAAGTCGATCAGCAGATACCAGCCGCCGCCGCACACGCCGACGCCGCCGACGATCGCCGGCACGCGCCACCATGGCCGGTTCAGCGCAGCGCGCGCATCGCAGTAAGCGGCCGGGATTTGGTCAGCGTCGTTCAAACGAGCCTCGTGGCTGCTAGTTTACAAGGTTCTGCCGTCGGGCGTTGTACTTTCGCGGCGCGCGCGAATACTCGGCGGTATCTTCGCGCGCGCGTATGAGCAGGCCGTTCGCGCCGCGCGGTGTTATCGCGTAGGATGGCGGCGCAGGGCGCTGCGCAAGTCCAAGGAGTCCCCTATGCCGGAAACCCATGCGGTGAAGGCCCGCCGCGCTCGTGATCGGCTGAGCGCGGCGGAGGCGGCAAGCCTTGTGCGTCCGCGCAAGCCCAACCTCTTCGCCTTCGCCGATGACGGCGAGACGCCGAACAATCCGCGCTGCCCGCTCATCCTCTACCGTTCGCCCGTGCGCCTGCCGGAGGACGCCGATCCCGCCGCGGTGTTCGAGACGCTGTTCGCCGCTAACGGCTGGAAGGATTCTTGGCGCGACGGGATTTATCCCTATGCGCATTTCCACTCCCACATCCACGAGGCGTTGGGGGTGGCGCGCGGTTCGGCGGTCGTCCAGTTCGGCGGCGAGAAAGGCCGGCGGATCGCGGTTAAGGCGGGGGACGTCGTCGTGCTGCCGGCCGGGGTCGGCCATGAGGGGCTGGAGCAGAGCCGCGACCTGCTGATTGTCGGCGCCTATCCCGCCGTCGGCCGCTATGACGAACATCGCCCGGGGGAGCTGGCCCACGCCGCGGCCGTGCGCAACGTGGCGGCCACCCCGGTTCCGGCGGCCGATCCAGTTTACGGCGCACGCGGGCCGCTGCCCGCCCTATGGGGCGCCGGTTAACCCAAATCGTAACGTTGACAGGCGCCTGTAAATGGTCCTACCATTTCAAAATCGCTTGAGGCGCCCTTGGCGCTGCGAGTTTTTGCGTGGATACAGTGACGCTGGCGGCGGCATCCGCCGATGATGCCCAGAGGAGGGTAGGAGGAAGCAATGCGTGAAGGCGCCAACGCCGCAGGTCTCGTCCTGGACGACAAGGAAGCGGGTATTTTCCGCGTTCATCGCAGCGCGTTCGTGGACCAGGAAATCCTGGAGATGGAGCGCCGGCTCATCTTCGACAAATCCTGGCTGGTCGCGGGCCACGTTTCGGAATTCCCGAACCCTGGCGATTTCATCACCCGCAATGTTGGCGGCCGCCCGCTGATCCTCGCCACTGGCGACGATGGCCAGGTCCGCGCCATGCTGAACACCTGCCGCCA
>JBFWWB010000074.1:0-14094 GCA_050246435.1 Hyphomonadaceae bacterium | reverse complement strand
AGGTGGAGATTCCACAGGAAGCCTTCATCGCCGCACTGAAAATGGACGGGGATTGAGGTGATTGAGTACTGGAAAGAGAACCACGCCCAGAAGACTACGAAGACTTCGTCATCGACGCCTTACGAATCGGATCGCGTTTCAGGGTCAGATTTATTGATGCGATGCTCGACATCGAGAAGCTGCTATCGGCCTCGGTAGATGATGAAGTCGAATTGCCATTCTGTCGGCAGCTTTTCGTTAGCGTCATAACCGGACTGGAAAGCTACCTCTCTGACGCCTTTATGAGCACCGTTTTGCGAGACAAGGCACTACTACAAACGTTTGTCGAAACCACGCCTGAGTTTGCGGAAAGAAAATTCCCACTGTCTGAAATTTTTAAGCAGATTGTCCAAGTGGAACAGGCTGCGGAAGCCTATTTGGCAGACGTTGTCTGGCACAATCTCTACAAGATTAGACCGATGTACTCTGCCGCGTTGGGGGTTAGGCTTCCGGACATCGGGGACTTAATGAAGGCTGTTGTTGTAAGGCACGATTTGGTGCACCGGAACGGAAAGACGAAGAACGGATTCGAGCATATCGTAACGCGCGCGGACGTAAGAAACCTCATGACGTTGGCAGAATCTTTTGTGGTGGCAATTGATCCACAGCTGCCGGAATAGACTGAACGGGTCGCAAGCCTAGCTCGACCCCAAATAGGCGTGGGCGGCCCGATACAAAATACGACGAAGCAAGGCTTGATCGCGAACTGCCGACGCGCTCCGCACCCCACATCGAAGGCTCGCGGATTACGTCGCGCCCACCTTGCGCCTACGGCAGAGCGGAATACTCTCCCTGCCCCAAGCGCCGCGCTCAAGCCGGCGTACGAAAACAAGAGGACGATGGGGATGGCGCCGGATGCATCGCGCGTGAAGGCAAGCCCCGCGCCGTTGGGCGCGGAGCGGCAAGGCTGGCTCGATCGCGCCTGGGCAGCACTCGATAAGGAGCGCCTCGCAGCCCTCATCACCGATCTCATCAACATTCCCAGCCCCACCGGGCGCGAAGGCGCGTGCGCGCAGCGCGCGGTGGAGGCGATGCGCCAAGGCGGGCTCGACGCGCGCTATCAGCGCATGAGCGAAAACCGCGGCAACGCCGTGGGCCGCGTGCGCGGCGAAGGCGGCGGCCCTTCCCTGCTGCTCTACGGCCATTTCGACCACTACATCACCGGGCGCGAGGATGATCGCCTCGTCACCGGCGATCTGGAGCATCCCTCTTTCCATGCGCGCGCCGTGCGCGAGGGCGACGTGATCCAGGGCGCGGGCTCGGGCAATCCGAAAGCGGGCGCCGCTGCGGCGATCCTCGCGGCGGCGGCGGTGCAGGCTTCCGGCGCGCGGCTCAAAGGCGATGCGATCGTCGGCCTCGTCAGCGGCGGGGTGCACCGTGTGCCCATCGCCAACGCCGGACGGCCCTATCTCGGCGAGGATTACGAAGGCCAGGGCGCCGGCGTGCTGCACATGCTGCGCCACGGCGTGGAGGCCGATTACTGCATCAGCACGAAGCCCGGTTACCGCGTGGTGTGGGAGGAGCCGGGCGTCGCCTGGGTGAAGCTCACGGTGAAGGGCGTCGTCGGCTATGCCGCGCGCCGCGGCGCGTTCCGCCGCGCGATCAGCGATGCAGCGGCGCTCATCCCCGCGCTGGAGGATTGGTTCGAGGCGTACGCGGAAGCCCACGGCGATGGGCAAGTCTCCACGCCCGGCCATATCGGCGCGATCGAAGGCGGATGGCCGTTCAAGCCGGATTTCTCCCCCAGCGTCTGCAATCTCTATCTCGACATCCGCGTGAGCCCGCGCGGCGATCCGCGCGAAACCTTGCGCGAATTCGACGCCTTCGTGCGGGCGTACCGCGATGGCCATCCCGGCGTGGATCTTTCTTGGGAAAGCTATTCCGCCATGCCCGGCACCGCGACCGCGCCGGAGAATTGGGCGGTGCAAACCGCGCTGCGCGCCTGGGAGGCGGTGGAAGGCAAGCCGCACGCGGCGCGCACGGGCCTTTCCGGCATGACGGATGCGGCCGTGCTGCGCACCTGGGGGGTGCCGACGGCGCGGCTGGGCGGCGAGCTTTCGGGCCGCGGCGATCCGGCGTGGGGCTTCCTGGCCGGCGAAGGCGCCGATCTCGACGTGATGCTGCGCGTGGCGCGCTGCTACGCCTACGCGATCATCGACACCTGCACCCGCACGCTCGAAGAAACCCGCCGCTGAGGTCTAGAAATCCCGCGCGTAGGGAAAGCAAGACTCCCGCGGCAGATCGAGCCCGTAATGCGCCGCCAGCGCCTCGATCGCATCGCGCTGCTCGCGATACGGGTCGGCGTTTTCGGGACCGACGATGATCGTCCGGAAGAATGCCTTGTGATGTCCTTCCGGCGGCAGCATTGCGGTGGCCAGAGGCTCCCCGTCGTCGGCGCGCAAGGTGAGAAACAGCGGCATCGTGTGCGCGATATGCGCCTTCAGGCGAATGTCGCGTTCGATACCGGAGCCGCCCTCGTAACTCTCGCGCGCCTCTTCCAGCATGCGCCGGAAATATTTTTCGACCGCATGGCGCATGAGGCGGGATTCCTCCTCCGCCTCCGCTTCCGTCTCCATGCGAAACCACGTGCGCCCGTTGGGGGCATCACAGACATATTTCATCCGACCCGCACTCCCTTGCCGTTAATATAGGCGCCGTGCGATGGGCCGCATAGGGTGGAGGCGCCGCCGCCCGTCATTCAGGCGCCGACTTTTCCACCGGCGAACGGTTAGAAGGCTCCATGACGCATTTCTCCATCACCCGGCTGCATCTGCGCTCGCTGTTTCGGCTGCCGGCGTTCTTCCGGTGGAATGTGCCGATCGTGCGCGCGCTCGAAACCGCGCCGGGACTGATCGAGGCGCGTCTTTATGTCGATGGCGGGCGCACCGTCTGGACGGTGACGCTTTGGGAGAACCGCGCGGCGATGACCGCCTTCCGCGACAGCGGCGCGCATCAGATCGCCATGCCCAAGCTGCAGGAACTGGCCGATGAATCGCACGTGGCGCAGGGCGAAGGCGCCCCGCCCGCCACGCTGGAGGCGACGTTTCGCTACCTGGTGGACAAGGGCCGCGCCAGCCGCCTCAAGCACCCCTCCTCGCGCCATGCGGCCAAGACGTTCGCGTTTCCCCGCCCCTGGGGCCGGCCGCAGGTGATCCGCCGCGCGCGCCAGCCGGCGGATGCGGAAAGCCGCGCCCCGTGAGGAGCGCGGCTTCCTTCAGCGCATGCGCGCGTGCGGCCTAGTTGTAGAACGCGTTGGCGATCACGCTGGCGACGACGCCGGTGGCGATCGAAGCAAGGATCACGTCGTTATCGACGCGCACATATTGGTAGCCGCGCGGAGGCGGCGCCAAGTGATACGCGCGGTAATCGCGCACGACGACGCGGCGATACTCGTTCGGCAAACGCGCGCCGCGCTGCCAGTTGTGATGGCGGTAGCCCGGAGGGGCGCGCCAATCCGGCCCGCGCACGCGCTCGTAGCGGTGGCCGTTGACGGCGTAATAGCCGTGGTCGAAGCGGGGCGGCGCCGCAGACGCCGCGCCGATCGTCGAAACGCTCATCGTGGCCGCGGCCACGCCGGCGAGGATCAGGCTGCGAATTTTCATAACGTGCTCACTTTCCGATTTTCCTTCCCGCCTTCCGGCAGGATCAACGGAACGGATTTTACGAAGTTCCATCTGAACACACGTTGAATTTGCAGGGATTTTTATTGCACTATGTTGCGTGTTGTCGCGGATGCGCAATGCGGGGAGCGCAAATAGCAAACCGCCCGATCTCCAGACGGGGATCGGGCGGCGTTCATGTGATGCTCCGTGTACGGCCTAACGGCCGTTGATGATCACGTCGGCGATGATGCCGGTGGCGATCGCGGCGAGCAGGAAATCGCCCCGGTCGTCGCGCACCCAGTGATAGCCGCGCGGCGGCGGGCGCAGGCGATAGCGACCGTAATCGTACACGACGTAGCGCGGGCCGGCGTAATAGGCGGGCACGCGGTAGCCGGCGCGCCACGGACTGTAGCCGAGCGCGAAGCCCGGGCGGCCGTAATAGGCCGCGGGCGGCGGGCCGTAATGCCATGCGTTGCGATACCAATAGCCGTTGTGGCGCGCGCCTTCCCAGCGCGCGCCGCGGCGATCGTCGCGCCAATCGCGCCGCGCGTCGCGCGTATCGCGCGCGTATTCACGGCGGTCCTGGCGGTATTCCCGATAGTCGCCGCGCCGCAAGTCCTGGCGCATTTCACGCCGATCGTCGCGCAATTCACGGCGGTCGCCGCGATCGGCGTAGGCTTCCGTCGCGGCCAGCGGCCCGGCCAATGTCACGGCGGCGGCCGCAGCGAGCAGAATCTTTTTCATGGGTTTCTCTCCCGTTGGCCCCATCGCCCGCGAAGGGTGTCTGAAGCCGCCTGAACCGGCGCTGAAGGCGGCGTTCAGCGGCGACGAGATCATCCTCGCCGCCGCTGCACCGCCGCCACCGCGTTAACCGCGGCGATTTTGATAGTCGTGGCGGTCGAAGCGCACTTGGCGGCTCAGATTATCGAGCCGGCGATCGAGATCGGCGCGCTCCCAGCGATTGATGCCGCCCATGCGGTAGCGCGCTTCCAGGCGATCGATGTTGCGCAGTTCGCCGCGCAGGCGTTGCGCCTCGAAACGCGTCAGCGAGCCATTGCGCAGGCCCATATTGATGCGCATTTCGATGTTGGCCTGGCGCTGGTTGACGTTGGTCGCGTAGGCGGCGGGGGCATAGCCGTTCGGCGCATACGGGGCGGCGTTCGCGGCGCCGGCGCCCATCGTGGCGAACGCAGCGAAAGCGGCGGCGGCGATCAGGGATTTCTTCATCGTACATTCTCCTCGTCTCGGCGGTGCGCCGACGTTGAAGCCATTGAACATCCCATCGCCTGAAACGGACGTGAGCCGCACGTTGTGCGGCGTTCATCTCCATGCGCGCTGGCCGTGCGTGCTTCAATGCAGACAATCCACGCGCCATGCGCGCGGTTCCGGCCTAGCGCGTGGCCGTCACGCGCCAAATGGATCCGCCAGTGTCGTCGGCCACCAGCAGCGCGCCGCCAGGATCGACGACGACGCCCGTAGGCCGGCCCTGCGCCTGGCCCTTTTCGTTCACGAACCCGGTGAGAAAGGGCTGCGGCGGACCGCTGGGCGCGCCGTTGGCGAAGGGTACGAAGATCACGCGATAGCCGGTGAGCGCGGAGCGGTTCCAGGAGCCGCTCTGACTGATGAAGGCGCCGCCCAGATAGCGCGTGGGAAACGGGCCGCCGCGATAGAATGCGAGGCCGCGCGCTTCGCCATGCGCGCCGAGCGCATAATCCGGCGTGAGCGCGCGATCGAGCAGACCTTCCGGCGCCTTATGGTTCACCCGCGGATCGCGATGCTTGCCGAAATACGTCCACGGCCAGCCATAGAAGCCGCCGTCGCGCACGCGCGTCATGTAATCGGGCGGCACGTCGTCGCCCAATCCGTCGCGCTCGTCCACCGCCGCCCAGAGCGCGCCAGTGACCGGCTCCCACGCCATGCCGACAGGATTGCGCATGCCGGAGGCGAACACGCGCGCGCCGCTGCCGTTGGGATTGAGCTCGAGAATATTGCCGCGGCGCTCTTCCGCGCGCAGGCCGTAATTGGCGATATTTCCCGCAGCGCCTACCGCGACATAGATTTTCGTGCCGTCGAGCTTCACCAGGATGTTGCGCGTCCAGTCGCCGTTGTCGGGCTCACGGCGGGGCAGCGCCAGGATCTGTTCGCCGATGGCGGTGATGCGCGTCTGGCCGTCCGTATACGGAAAGCGCAGCAAGGCGTCGGTGTTGGCGACATAGAGCGCGTTCACCAGCAGGGCCATGCCGAAGGGCTGGTTCAGCCCTTCAAGGAACACGAAGCGCTGCTCGGCCACGCCATCCTGGTTGGCGTCGCGCAGCAGCGTTATCCGGTCCGGACTTTGGCCGACGAGGCCTGCCTGGCTCTGCGACCAATTGCGCATCATGTCCGTCAGCCCGCCGCGCAATTGCCGGCCGGTGGATTCCGCCACCAGCACGTCGCCATTGGGCAACACGTAAAGCCATTGCGGATGATCCAGGCCGCCAGCGAACCGCGTGACCTTGAATCCTTCCGGCGCCGTGGGCGCCGCTCCCGCCGGCCAGCCGACCGCCGGGGCGATCTTCGTCTTCATCATGGCTTGCGGCCTGGGCGCGACCAGATCCGGCTTTTCGCCATAGGTCGTTTTGGCCGGCGGCGCCTGGCCGCAGGCCGCTGCCAAGCCCAGCACCGCCGCGCACAGGCCCCTTCTCACCGCCGCGCCCCAGCCGATCATCGCAAAGAGCCTCCCCTCGCCGGGCGCGCCGCCCGGCCGGCGCCATTCGGGAGCGCTTCGCCGGCGGCGTCCAGGGCCAAGCGCGCCAAGCGCTGCGCGCTCCGCGCACATCTTCATGCGCGCCGGCTTCCGCAACCGGCGCGCCAGCCTCCGCCCCACCATGCAATCCCTGCGCCGGCGAGCGCCTGCAATCCAATCGGGATTCGCCCTTGGGTGCGGCGCCGCGCGGGCCGCCGCACTCTCGCCGCAAGCTTGCGCTGTGCATGCGTCCGGCCCGATGCTAAGGGCATCGAATCGTCTCAGCGGTTGTAAATGCTCCTAACCTTCGCCCAGAACTCAACGCCGGCGCTCGCGGGCCTCACCCGCCAGCTGCTTGGCGCGTTCTTCGCCTATCCTAGCGTGATGGCTGCGATCGGCGCGATGGGCTTGGCGGCGACGCTGGTGCTGGGATTCTGGCTGATGCGCGGGGTGAGCCAGGCGGGCTCTAAGGCGCGCATCGCGCTGCGGTCGCAACAGCTGCGCCGCCAGAAGGATCATCGCGCGATGATCCTCATCGCCTATTTCGACGGCCCCGGCGCAGGCGCGATGCGCGAAGCAATCCGCGCCGCGATCGCGGAGAATTTCGGCGAGTTCGCATTTCAGGCGCCGGTGCAGGTCGAGTTCTTCCCGCTGCATCTGCCCGTGCTGCCGCCGAACGCCAACATGGAGAAGCGCCGCCGCCTGGCGGTGGAGGCCTTGGAGGTGCTTGAGCGCGCTTCGGGCGATGTCGTGTTGTGGGGCCGGCGGCGGACCTTTTCAAACCGCTGCGATCTGCGCCTGGTGGCGGCCCCGATGTACGGCCACACGCCGGAAATGAACGCGATCGATTTCCGCTGGCGGCCGGGCGAAAGCTTCTTCGGTCTCGATCAGGCGATCACCTACGCCTGCGCGCGCCGCGCCCGCCCAGTGCTGCACAAACCGCAGGACTACAAGCCCGAGAAGCTGCAGCCGATCGTGGAGGCGCTGGATCGCCTGGTGGCCGATCCGCCGGCCACGCTCAGTGAAACCACGCAACTGGAAATCCTCAATGACTTCGCCTCCGGCGCGTTGAGCCTGGGCGAGCGCGGCGGCGAAGCGCGCTGGCTGGAAAAGGCGCTCGATGCGCGCCGGCAATTCCTCGACAAGGTGGACCGCACCTCCGATCCCGGCGCATGGGGCGGCGCCCAGCAGGAGATCGGGCGCGCGCTGGCCGCCCTCGGCGAGCGCGAAGCCGATCGCGGCAAGCTGGAAGAGGCCGTGCTGACGCTCAAGCAATCGCTCGATGCGCTGCGCGCGACCGACAGCCTGCAGGCCGCCGAGGTGGCGATGCGCGCACTGAACCGCGCGGAGCAGACGCTGTCCCAGCGCCGCCGCATCAATCTGCGCTGGCCGGTTCCGTAAGGAGAGGCGGCGTCAAGCCTGCCGCGCCTGCACGCGCCGCTTAATCCGACCTGCTGCGCGGCGCGCTTAGAATGCGCGCATGGAAGCAGCGAAATTCGATCTGGATAACGCCTGGGCGGGATTGGCCGAAATGATCGGTTGGATCATCGCGCTGTTCGGCGCGCCGGGGACGATCGCGGCGCACATCGGGCTCACGCGGCGAACCCGTGCGCAGCTTCTCGCCTGGCTCGCGCCGCTGGAAGCGCTCGCGCGCCGGCTGTTGTTCATCGAAGCGGCAAGCCTTCCAGCGCCGAACGCGCCTGCGCCGTTCGCGCCGCGTGGACGCATCGTCAGCGCGCTGCGCGATGCGCCCTGCATCGAGCCGCCGGAGGATTCAGCACTGTGGCGCGTCATGTTCCGTGTCGCGCCCGGATCGCCCGCCGCCAGCCCGCGAAACGCCGGCGCCGGCTCAGCCCGCCCGCGATCGGGCTTTCCCGGCGCCAACGCCGCGCCGCTCGCCCGCCGCTTGGAAGCCCTGCTCCGCCTGGCGCAGAACCGGGCGGCGGCGCTTGCGCGCCTGGCGCGCCGTCTCCACGCGGCGCCCGCGCGCACCGCGAACGCCTTCGCGCCTTACCGCCACCCGGCGCGCGCGTGTGAGAACCTGCTCGCCGCAGCGCAAGCCTGCGCCGATCGCTTGCGGCGGCGCTACGCCGACACCACGTGATCACGCCATCCGTCTACGGATCATTCGCCGCGGCGCAGACGCGCCGCGGGCGCCTTCCTGCGCGCCGCGTCCAGCGCCTCGCGCGTCTTGCGCGGCAGCGCTTCCACCACGAGGCGATGGGCTTCGCCGATGCGATCGCGCAATTCCGCATCCGGAATCGCGCGCAACGTTTCGATCATCACCCACTTGGCGCGGGCCATGTATGGCGCGGGGATCACCCCTTCGCGCTCCGTCAGCATTTCGAACGAAAGATCGCTGCATTTGAACGAGGCGCTGCGCGGGCGCACGCTTTCGCCCGCCAGCATCGCGAACATCTTGCCGCCCACCTTGAAGACGCGCGTATCGCCCCATTGCACCGAAAGCGCCGCGCCCGGCAAGGCGAGCGCGGCTTTTTCGAACGCCTCCGGCGTCACGCTGCGGCGACGCCGACGCCGATCGGGCAGCTCACGCCCGTGCCGCCGAGGCCGCAATAGCCGTTCGGATTCATCGCCAGATATTGCTGGTGATAATCCTCGGCGTAGTAGAATTCGCCGGCGGGCGCGATCTCGGTGGTGATCGCGCCGCGGCCCGCCGCAGTCAGCGCCTTCTGATACGAATCGCGCGAGGCTTCCGCCGCCTTCAGTTGCGCCGGGCTCGTCGCATAAATCGCGGAGCGGTATTGGGTGCCCACGTCGTTGCCCTGACGCATGCCTTGCGTCGGGTCGTGGTTTTCCCAGAACACCTTCAGCAGCTGATCGTAGGAAACCTGCTTCGGATCGAAGATCACGCGCACCACTTCGGTGTGGCCGGTATGGCCGGAGCAGACTTCCTCATAGGTCGGGTTCGGCGTGTAGCCGCCGGCATAGCCGGCCGCCGTCGCCCAGACGCCGGGCGTCTCCCAGAATTTGCGTTCCGCGCCCCAGAAACAGCCGAGCGCGAACACCGCCTCCTCCAGCCCTTCCGGATAGGGCGGTTTCAGCGCATGGCCGTTGACGAAATGCGACTTCGACGTCGGGATCGGCCCCGGGCGGCCCGGCAATGCTTCCGCAGGGGTCGGCATCTGCACTTTCTTTCGGGCGAACAGCATCGGCATCCTCCAGAGGGGGCTGAAAAGTCTGGGCTGAATATAGGCGCGCGCGGGGCTAAGAGGGAGGCCGAGATGCGCTGCTTCCTTCTTCTCCTGGCGTTCGCCGCCGCCGCGGCGGGCTGCGAGCGCGGCCCGAAGCCGGCGGACGATGAAACCATCGCCGACGTGCTGAACCCGGCGCCGCTCTCGGCCGCCGCGTTCCCGAAGCCGCGCGCGGCCTATCAGGCCGAGTATCGCGTCTATGACGACGATGGCGCGGCCCGCGATATGACGATTTTCGCCTCCGGGGCGCGCTTCCGCATGGAAAGCCTCGCCGAGGGCGCCGCCGCCTACCGCAAAGCGGCCATCATGGACCCGGCCAACCGCCGGGTGCTGAGCTTTCGGGCGGGAGGCGATCAGCCGAAACTGGCGATCGCGCTGCAGCTCGACAGCCTGGGCCGGGCCGCCGATTTCTTCCGCCGCGAGGATGAACCCCAGAACGCCCGCGCCGTCGGCCGCGATCGGGTGGCCGAAACGCCCTGCATCGTGTGGGAAATCCCGCCCGCAGGCGAAGGACGCCCTGCCAGCCGCGCCTGCATCAGCGCCGACGGCATCCTCCTGCGCGACGGCGACGTGCGCGCGCCCCATCCGAATATCGAGGCCGTGCGCGTGCGCCGCGGCGCGCAGCCTGAAGGCCTCTTCGCCACGCCGCCGGGGTACGAGATCGTCGATTTCGCGCCCTGCCTGGCGCTGCAGAAGGAGGCCGTCGCCGCCGCCCGCGCCGGCAAGGCCCCCGATCCCGCCCGGGTCGCGGCCTGTGAGGCGCTCAGCCGGAAAGTGGAAGCCGTGATGGGCCCAGGGTGAACGGCCTGCGCCCGTTTGCGCAATTGCGAACCATTCGCATGACAGGTACTATGCCCGCCCAATCGCACGGCGGAAGAGCATGACCCTGGAGGAATTGGCGCGCGGCGTGATCGCCCGCGTCGTCGCGATCGACGGCCCCTCCGAGGACGTAAACGCCAAGCTGCGCGAGTTGGGCTTTTCCGAGGGCGACGAGGTCGAACTCATCACCCGCGGGCCGCTGGGCGGCCAGCCGCTGGCCTTCCGGCTCAACCGGACGACGATCGCACTGCGCGGACCGGAGGCCGCCGCGATCCGCGTCGCGCCCGCCCCGTGAACGCGCTGCGCCTCGCCCTTGTCGGCGCGCCCAACAGCGGCAAGTCCACTCTGTTCAACGGGTTGACCGGCGGGCGCGCGAAGGTCGCCAATTATCCAGGCGTCACGGTGGAGCGTCGCAGCGGCGCGTTCGTGACGCCGGCGGGGCGCACCATCGAGCTCGTCGATCTGCCGGGCATCTATGGGCTTTCGCCGCGCTCGCTGGATGAGCGCATCGCCGTGGAGACGATCTCCGATCGCGGCGGCGAGGAGCCCGCGCCGGACGTGCTGCTCGTGCTGATCGACGCGGCGGATTTGCGCACACACTTGCCGTTGGCGCTGCAATTGCGCGCGCTGGGACGCCCGATGATGCTGGCGCTCAACATGATCGACCTCGCCGAACGCGACGGCGTACGCATCGATACGGCGCTGCTGGAAAAGCGCCTCGGCGCACCGGTGGTCGCAGCGTGCGCGCCGCGCAAGGCGGGCCGCGCCGCGCTGCTGGCGCGGCTGGACGACATGCTGGCCCATGGCGCCCCGCGCGCTCAGCCGCCCGCTCCGGCGGCTGATCTCCGCGCCGTGCAGCGCGAAGCGCGCGCCATCGCCAACGCCGTGATCCTCGAAGAGCCCGCAGCCAATCGCTTCACGCGCGCGGCGGATAAGCTGCTGCTGCATCCGGTGCTGGGCGTGTTCTTCCTCGCCGCGATCCTGTTCGCGATGTTCCAGGCGGTGTTCACCTTGGCGACCGGGCCGATGGATCTGATCGATGCCGGCGTTTCCGCCTTCGGCGATTGGGTGGGCGCGACGTTGCCCGAAGGCATAGTGCGCGGCCTTTTGAAGGACGGCGTGATCGCGGGCGTCGGCTCCGTCGTGGTGTTCCTGCCGCAGATCCTGATCCTCTTCACGTTCATCCTGTTGCTGGAAGCGTCCGGCTATATGGCGCGCGCGGCCTTCCTGATGGACGAGATTATGCGCCGCGCCGGTCTCAACGGGCGCGCCTTCATCCCGTTGCTGTCGAGCTTCGCGTGCGCGATTCCCGGCATGATGGCGGCGCGCACGATCGAAAGCGAACGCGATCGGCTGACGACGATCCTCGTGGCGCCGCTGATGACGTGCTCGGCGCGGCTGCCGGTGTACACCTTGCTGATCGCCGCGTTCATTCCGCCGCGCGCAGCGGGGCCGTTCAATCTGCAGGGGCTGGTGATGTTCGTGCTCTACGCCGTCGGCGTGGCGAGCGCGTTTCTGGTGGCCTATGTGCTGAAGCGCACTGCGACGCGCGGGCCGGCGCAGCCGCTGATGATGGAGTTGCCGACCTACAAATGGCCAGACGCGCGGGATTTCTTCATCAATCTCGCGATGCGCGCCTGGGCGTTCCTGCGCCGCGCCGGCACGTTGATCCTCGCCACCTCGATCGCGCTCTGGTTCCTGGTGAGCTTCCCCGCCGGCGGCGACGATATTCGCCATTCCTTCGCAGGCCGCATCGGCGGCGTGCTGGAACATTTTCTGCGACCGATCGGGTTCAATCTGGAGATTTCCATCGCGCTCGTCCCGGGCATGGCCGCGCGCGAGGTGGCCGTAGGCGCGCTCGGCACGGTCTACGCCGTGCAGAACGCCGACGCCGACGCCGGCAGCCTCGCGCAGACCTTGCACGCGGCTTGGACGTTGCCCACCGCGCTGGCGCTGCTCGCCTGGTACGTGTTCGCGCCGCAATGCGTCGCCACCCTCGCCGTGGCCCGCCGGGAGACCAATTCCTGGCGCTGGACGGGCCTCATGTTCGGCTATCTCTTCGTGCTCGCTTATCTCGCGGCGGGCGCTGTCTATTGGATCGCGCGCGCCGCAGGGCTCTGACGCAGCGCGCCCGGATCGGCTAAGGAGCATTTATGACTCAACCGCAGAACTCCGCGCTGGCCGTCGGCGATCCCTTGCCCCAGCCCGCACCCTCAGCCGATGCGCGCACCCGTATGGCGATACGCCGTTCCGCTTCCGCCCACACCTTGGCGGCGCCCGCGCCGAGCGCCGCGGAGATCGAGGAATTGCTGCGCCTCGCGGCGCGCACGCCGGATCATGGCAAGCTGTTTCCCTGGCGCTTCATCCTGATCGAAGGCGCAGCGAAAGCTTCGCTCGTCGCCAAGCTCGAAAAGCTCGCCGCCGGCCAGCCGAACGCCGCGAAGGCCGCCGCCGTGCTCGGCAAGCTGCGCAATCCCCCGCTCACCATCGCGGTGATCTCGCGCGTGCAGCCCGCCGCCATTCCGGAATGGGAGCAGGTGCTTTCCGCCGGCGCGGTATGCATGAACCTGCTCAACGCGGCCGATGCGTTGGGTTACGGCGCCAATTGGATCACCGATTGGTACGCCTACGATCCGGAAGCCAGCGCGCTGCTGGGCCTGGCGGCAGGCGAACGCATCGCCGGTTTCGTGCACGTCGGCACGCCGAGCGAGCCGCCGCTGGAGCGCCAGCGCCCGGATGTCGCCGCGCTGACGAGCCGTCTCACACCCTAGCCGGTTACGAAGTAATAGGCGGCGAGGCCAAGCCCGATCGCAATGACGAAGGCGCGCACGATGTGTTGCGCCGCGCGCTTGGCCAGCCAAACGCCCGCATAGGCGCCGCCGGCGACCGCGGGAATCATCACGAGCGCCTGCGGCCACGCGATCACACCGCCGGCGACGAAAACGAGGATCGACACCGCGCCGATCACGCCCGCCAGCAGGTTCTTCATCGCGTTCAGACGATGATAATCGCCGGGGATCGTCAGCCCTAACGTCGCCAGCATCATCACGCCCATGCCGGCGCCGAAGAAGCCGCCATAGATCGCCGTGAGGAATTGCGCGGGGAGGCCGATGAGGCCGTGCCCCTTTGCATCCGCTCCCAGCTTGGGCCGCAGCCAAGGGCCTGCCGCGAACAAGGCGGTGGCGGCGAGCAGCAGCCATGGCACGAGGGCGCGAAACGAAGGATTGTCTAGCGCCAGCAGGGCGTAGGCGCCGGCCAGCGCGCCGAGGACCGAGATCGCGCCAAGCACCAGCGCGCTGCGCCCGAAGGTTCTCACGTCGCGCCAATAAGCGAGGGTCGACGTGATCTGCCCCGGAAATTGCGTCATCGAAGAGGTTGCGTTGGCGACGATCGGGCTGACGCCCACCGCGGTCAGCGCGCCGAAGGTCAAGAACGTGCCGCCGCCGGCGATCGCGTTGACGAGGCCGGCGGCGAACGCGGCGAGGACAAGAAGGCTGGCGTCGATCAGCGTCATTGGCGCATCTGGCGGCGCACCGGTTTACCAAATGCTTCGATGCGCCCGCCCAATCCTCAGAAATCCGTCGCCAGGCTCATCTGGAAGCCGCGCGGATTGGCGAGATAGAACGCGCCCGATGGGAAAACGCGCCAGGCGAAATCGTCGAACACGTTCAGGATCTGCGCACGAAACGTCGAGCTG